>CAZNII010000063.1:0-15847 GCA_964573075.1 uncultured Novosphingobium sp.
GGCGGCGTTGAGCAGCTCGTCGATCGGATCGTTGGCCTCGGCCCCCAGCCGCGCGACCAGCCGGCGGCGGCCCTGCCACGGGCCGGTCAGGATCCAGTGCAGCAGCGCCTGGGGCGGATCGTAATCGGCGATCCGCAGCAATTCGGCCAGCTGGGTCCAGGCGCGCTCGACCTCGGGCTCGCCGCGCGATCCGCGCAGGTGATCGAACAGCGCCACGCCCTCGGGCCGCCAGCCATGGCGCAGCAGATCGTCCTGGCTCCACCCGATCAGCGGTGAAACCAGCAGGCAGGCAAGGTTGAGATCGTCATAGGGCTGCGCGGCAAAGCGCAGCGCCGCCATCAGATCGCGCACCGCCAGCGGCGCGGCCAGCCGCAAGCGGTCCACCCCGGCCACTCCCACCCCGGCGGCGTGGAGCCGCGCGACGATCAGCCCAGCCAGCTCCTTGCGCTTGCGGACCAGCACCATGACATCGCCCGGAGTCGCCCGGCGCGGGGCCTCGCCTTTGACCAGCGGAAGACCCTCGTCCATCCAGGCCCGGACCTGCCGCGCGATCCGGTCGGCCAATTGCCGGTCGCTGCGGGATAGCCAACCTTCCTCGCCCTCGTCCGGGGCCTCGGTCGGCTCGCCTTCACTCTCTTCGGCCGGCGCGCCCAGCACCCGCCAGAACACCACCCGGCCGGGCCGCTCCTGCCCGACATGCGGCTCGGCCGGGCGATCGAGCCCCAGCCCTTCGTGGCCGATCTCGCCGATCGCGCGATCGACGAATTCGAGGATCTCTCGCGCGGTGCGGAAGCTTTGGCCTAGGTCGAGATCCTGCAGGCGGCGCGCGTCCAGCCGGCTGCGCAGCTGGCGGACATTTTCAGCCAGCCCCTCCATCGCCTCGCGCACCCGCTGCTTGGCACGGGCGAAGTTATCCGGGCTGGTGCCCTGGAAGCGGAAGATCGCCTGCTTGTAATCGCCGACCACGAACAGCGTGCGCAGCTTGTCGCCATGGGCGCCCTCGCCGCTGAAGAACTCGCCGGTCAGCGCGTCGATGATCTGCCACTGCGCCGCGTTGGTATCCTGTGCCTCGTCAACCAGCACGTGGTCGAACCGCCGGTCGAGCTTGTAGCGGATCCAGTCGGCCAACTCGCTGCGGCCGAGCAAGGCTGCGGCCTGGCGGATCTGGTCGTCGAAATCGATGTAGCCGGCCCGCGCCTTGGCCGCGTCCCAGGCCAGGCTGAACTTGCGCCCCAGCTCCAGCGCGGGAGTGAGGAAATCGGCCAGCTCGAGCAGGGCCTTGCGAGTCCGCACCGCAAGTGCGCAGGCCAGGGCAGATTCCGCCGCCGCCTCAAAATGCTCCTCAAACTTGCTGAGGCTGCCAACGTCCTTCACCGTGTCCTTCTGCGTGAACAGCACGGCGTGTAGTGCCGGCAGCTGCTCAAGCCGTTCGACCGGACCCGCCTCAAGCCAGGCGCGGATCACTACGCGGCCTTCCTGACCCTTCTTGCCATTCCACTGGCTGTAGGCAGACAGGCAGCATTCCAGCGCGTCGGTATCGAACACCCCGTCGCTGCACAGGTCGGCAAGGTCGGCCGGGCCGGCATCGCTGGGCAGGCCAAGCAGGCGCAGCACGTTTGCGCGCATCGGCGGCTGCCAGCCGGCGGGACCTTCCCAGGCTTCGCGCGCCTTGGCGCAGCGCAGCAGCCAGCCCGGCACAGCCTGCGGCCCCATCCGGATCGACAGGGCCTCCAGCGCCTCCAGCGTCGCGACATCGTTGGACCGCTCGGCTTCGAGCAGCATTTCGACCAGCACTTCGCGCAGCAGCAGGTCGCGCTCGCGATCCTCCATCGCCTTGACCCCGGGCAACAGCCCCGCCTCGCTGGGAAAAGCCGAAAGCAGCCACTGCGAGAAGGCGTGGATCGTATCGATCCGCAGCCCCCCGCCCGGGCAATCGAGCACTTCGGCAAAGAGCCGGCGGGCGCGGCGGATCGTCTCGGGCCCGTGATCCGCGCCGATCGCCTTCAGATCGAGCGCCAGGGCGACTTCGTCCGCCCGCACCCAGCGCGCCAGCACCTCGTTGATCCGGGTCGCCATTTCGGTCGCCCCGGCCTTGGTGAAGGTCAGGCACAGGATCTGTTCGGGGCGGACATCCTCCTGCAGCAGCAGCCGCAGCACGCGGGCCGAAAGGACCTGGGTCTTGCCGGTCCCGGCCGAGGCCGAGAGCCACACCACTTCGCCCGGATCTACCGCCGGGTGCTGTTCATGGGTCAGGGGGAACAGCCGGCTCATGCCTCCTGCTCCCCGCGCGCCTGCCATTCGTCGAGCCGCATCAACTGGTCGAAATCGTTGAACCCGCCGATGTCGGGATTGAGCCGCGCGGTGAAGGCCTCGTCACCCTTGATCCAGCGGTCGATCGCATCGAGCAGGTAGCGCTGGGTTTCCATCAGGAATTCGTCACGCGGGATCCCGGTTTTCCGGCCTTCGGCGACCGGTTCACTGGCATAGCCGAAGCCGGTCTCGCTCTTGTCGCTCTTGCCCAGCGACCAGTATTCGAACCCGTCGGGCAGGCCATCGACATCCTTGAACCCGCGCGCCGCCGCGATTAGGCCGAGCGTGCCGAGCTGCAAGGCGAACCCGTCCTTGACCTGCTTGCCCGAAGGCGGCTTGCCGGTCTTGTAATCGACCACCACTAGCCGCCCGTCAGCGCGGCGGTCGATCCGGTCAGCGCGGCCGTGGACCTTGACCCCGGCAAGCTGCATTGCGCCCTTGATCTCGCTGGCCAGCACCTGGCGCCCCTCACCGCCATCGCGGGCGATCTGCTGGTCGATCCATTCCAGCCCTTTGGCCAGCCGCGGCCACCACAGGCTGCGGGTGACCGGATGGGCCTGCATCGCGGCCAGCTCTTCCTGCGCGATCGCCAGCAGTTCGCCGGCGCGGCCGCCGGCCTGGTGCCAGCGTTCCATCACCTTGTGCACAACCGTGCCCTGCCAGGCCGCGCTGGGTTCGGCATCGAGCGGATCGAGCGAGCGCAGCCGCAGGATCGCGCCGGCATAGAACTGATAGGGATCGCCGCGCAGCCGGTCGATCGCGGTCACCGCCAGCGGCACGTCGCGCTGCTCGGCGCTGGGCCGGGGCTGCGGGCGCGGATAGGGCGGCAATTGCGGCAGCTGGTCGATCGCGCGGGCCAGCGCCACCGCCTCGCGCTCGCGGTGCGCCTCGGCCAGATCGCCGAGCATCGCCTCGACCCGCAGCACGAAGCGGCTGGGGATCACCGGCCCGGCCTCGTCGCGCTGGGCCCAGCTCAGCACCACCTCGGGCGCGCCGAGCGCGCCGGCAAGGTCGTGCGCGGCCAGCCCGATCCGGAATTCGCCCGCCGGCACCCCCAGCGCGCGCAGCACCGCGGGCGGCAGCAGCGGCTCGGGACTGGGCGCGGCGGGCCAGCTGCCCTCGGTCAGGCCAGCGCAGATCACCAGATCGGCCCGGCTCATCCGCGCTTCGAGCAGGCCATAGATCGCGACCCGCGGATGCCCGCCCCACGGCGGACGGACCGAGACCCGGTCCATCGCCTCGCGCAGCACCCGCGGCAGGTCTGGCGGGGTAAGCGCCAGGCCGACGTCACCGGCCGCGGCGCGCAGTTCCTCGAGCCAGCCGGCGAGCGCGCGCCCGTCGGCTTCGCCCCACAATCGCTCGCCGCACAGCGCCTCGCCAACGCCGGACAGGCGATCGAGCGCGTCGGACAGGGCCAGCTCCTCGGACAGGTCGAGCAGCGGCGCCAGAACGGCCTCCACCCCTTCCCACCATTCGCCGATCGCTTCGCCCCGGCCCTTCTCGGCCAGCTTGGCGATCGCCGCGCGGACCGGCCCGAAGCCGGGCGCAGGACGCGGGCCGCGCAGTTCCAGATCGAGCGCGCGGGCATTGTCGAGCCAGCGCGCGCGCCCTTCGCCCGCGCCGACCAGCGGATGGGTCAGCAGCGCCAGCAAAGGCACCGGCGCGGCCTGGCTGGCGGCCAGCTCGGCCAGCAGCAACAGCACCCGGCCGGCAGCGGTCTGCGGCAACGGCACACCGGCGGTATCGTCGGCGCGCACGTTCCAGCGCTGAAGATGGGCAACCACCCGCGCGGCCAGCCCGCGATCGGGGGTGACCAGCGCCACCCGCCGCTCGGCCTCATCCAGCGCGCGGCGGATCAGCAGCGCCACCGCCTGGGCTTCTTCACCCGGATGAGCGCTTTCCATCAGCCGCACCCCGGCCAGCCGGCGCTGTTCGGCCTTGAGGTTGACCCACCCGGCGCTGCCTTCGGGCGGCAGGAACAGGTTGGAAATCGCCCGGCTGCGTTCGGGCGGCGCGGCGGCGAGGCCGGCGCGGTGCCAGGGATCGACCTCTTCCCGGTTCACCCCCATCCGGTTCAGCAACAGCTTGAGGTGATACTGCGGGTGAGCCAGCGCATCGCGCTCGCCGAACGGGGGATCCCCGATCCCGGCCTGGCCGAGCGAATCCCACACCGCCTGATCGAGCGAGAGGTCGAGATCGGGCAGGATCACCGCCCCGTCGGGCAATTCCGCCACGGTCCGCAGCAGCCGCGCCAGCGCCGGCGAAGCGCTGGTGATCCCCGCCGCGACCACCGGATGCGCCGGCGCGCATTCCTGCCAGCGCCGCGCGGCAGCATCGAACAGCAGGTTGCGGCGGACCGGGGCATCGACTTCGCCACGTTCGGCAAGCTCCGCCAGCCAGCGCGCCTGGACCCGGGCGAAGGTGCGGGTCGAGGCCTGCCAGTGCGCCGCCAGATCGCCGACGATCCCGGCAACGCGTTCCTGCAGCAGATCGCCCAGTTCGATCCCTTCGACCGCCAGCCGGTCCATCGTTCGTCCGGTTTCGAAGGCCAGCCGCAGCAGCCCCGGCGCCTTGGGCGCGTCCTGACCCAGTTCGGCCTTGAGCAGCTCGGCCAGGCGCAGCCAGCGGCGGACCGGGTCGGCCGCAGGCGGGACATCGGCCCCGCCCCCCAGCGGATCGAGCAGCGGGCCGAGCGTTTCGTCGAGATCGAGATCGCCGACCATCGCCATGCGCGGCAACAGCATGCCCCCGCCCGAAAGCCGCACGAAAGCCTCGGTCACGATCCGCTCGGCACGGCGGTTGGGGAGCAGCAGGGTCAGCCGGGCCAGGCCCAGGTCCTTGTCGGCATAGCGCGGGATCAGCCCGGCCACCAGCGCATCGGCAAAGCCGCGGTGCGCGGCGATCGAATAGACCCGGGGGCCGGGTCTATCCGCCATGGCCCAGGGCGGCCTCGGTCAGGCCGATCGCTGCGGGATAGCCGACATCGTACCACTGCCCGGCATGGACGAAGCCGAAGCAGCGCCCCGCGGCAATCGCCCGGTCCCAGAACACATTGGTCGAAAAGACTTCGCCCGGAGGATCGGTGACGATCCGCTTCGACAGGATCTGGATGCCAGTCCAGACGAACGGACGCTGGCGCCTGCCCCCCTCGCGTGAGAGCCGGCCATCGGCGTCCATGTCGAAATCGCCCTGCCCCTGGGTATTGCCGGCGCGTTCGAACGGCACGACCAGCATCAGCACGTCCATCCGCGCGCCGTCCCAGGCCCGGGCCATGTCAACCAGCGCATTGCCGCCTTCATCGACCCACCAGTTATCGGCATTGACGCACAGAAACGGATCGGCGCCGATCAGCGGCAGCGCCTTGACCAGCCCGCCGCCGGTATCGCGCAGCAGTTCGCGCTCATCCGAAACGGTCACCTCGAAATCGCCGGCATGGGCGGCAAGGTGGGCTTCAACCTGATCGGCCAGGTAGTGGACATTGACCACGATCCGCCCGACCCCGGCTTCACGCAGCTGATCGAGCACGTGATCGAGCAGCGTCGTTCCCGCCACTTCGATCAGCGGCTTGGGGCGGTTGGCGGTCAGCGGCATCATCCGCGTGCCCTTGCCCGCGGCCATGATCATCGCGGTGTCCGGGATTGGGGCGCTCATCCCTCGAACGTGCCTCCGCCCATGCTGCGCAGCACGCCCGGCACATTGGCATCGAACCACTTTGCCACCGGCTCCAGCGCCGGGTGGGCCAGATCGCGCTCCAGCAGGGCCCAGACCCGCGGAATGTAATCGAGATAGCGCGGCTTGCCGTCGCGCTTCCACAGCCGGACGAAAATCCCGACGATCTTGGCGTTGCGCTGCGCGCCGAGCCGCGCATAGTCGGCCAGGAAGTGCTCACCGGCGCCGGTTTTCTCGACGTAATAGTCGAACATTTCGGCCTCAAGCTCGGGCGAAACGTCGCGGCGGGCATCCTGCAGCAGCGAGACGAGGTCATAGGCCGGATGGCCGTTGAGCGCGTCCTGGAAATCGAGCAGGCCCTGATCGGCCAGCGAACCCAGCAGCATGACGTTCTCGGCATGGTAATCGCGCAGCACCACCACCCCGGGGCGCTGGCGCGGCAGCAGGTCGCCCAGCACCTTTTCCCAGGCCGTGACATAGCCGGCGCCATCGACAGAGAGGTTCTGCGCCGGACAGTACCATTCGGTGAACAGCTTTGCCTCGCGGACATATTCGCTCATCGAATAGTCGAGGAACGGGCCCGGCGGCAGACGGTGCAGTTCGGCCAGGGCGTCGATCGCGGCGCGGTAGATCTCGCGTTCGTCGGCCGGCCAGCTATCGAGATATTCGCGCATCCGCACTTCGCCGAAGTCTTCAAGCAGGACCAGACCGCGCGCGGCATCCTCGGCCAGGATCCGCGGCGCGCGCATACCGTTGGCGTCGAGCCACTTGGCGGCGCGCAGGAACGGTTGCGGGTCCTCGTGCGGGGGCGGCGCGTCCATCAGCATCGCGGTCTTGCCGTTTTCGCGGCGGATCCGGAAATAGCGGCGGAACGATGCGTCGCCGGCCAGCGGCTCGATCGCGGCTTCGCCCCATCCGGCATTGGCAAGAAAGGCGTCGAGGCCCTGCGGCAGGTCTAGTTGCATGGCCCGCGCCCTAGCCAATCCGCCCCCGGTTCGACAATCGCAATCCGCCCCGTTTCCGCAGTTTCCAACCGGATCGAAAGACAGCCGGGTTCATGCGCAAAGCCACCGACCATTTCCGGCCATTCGGCGATCAGCGCGGCGCCCTGGCGATAGTCGTCAAGGCCCAGTTCCTCGGCCTCTTCGGGATGCTTCAGGCGATAGAAATCGGCATGGACCAGCGGCAGCCGCAATGCGGGCGGATCGTAGGTCTCGATGATCGCGAAGCTGGGCGAAGGAACCTCGCCGCCATGGCCCAGCGCGGCAATGATCGCCCGGGCCAGCGTGGTCTTGCCCGCCCCGAGCCCGCCCGACAGCGCAACCACGTCACCCGCGCGCAGCACCCGGGCAATTTCCCCGCCCAGGCGTTCCATCGCGGCAAGGTCGGGCAGGTCAAGCCTCACGGCAGCTCGACGATCGCGGCGGTGCCCTGGCCGGGTTCGGACAGCAGTTCAAGATTGCCGCCATGGGCCTCGATCAGCTGGCGCGCCAGCGGCAGGCCCAGGCCCTGGCGGCGCTCGACCCCCTTGCCGTCGGCGCTGACCTTGATCCCTTCGAGCGCGCGGGCCAGCGTCGCCGCGTCCATCCCCGCGCCATTGTCGGAAATGACGATCCGGGCGTGGCCCTTGTGCACGCCAAGTTCGACCAGCACCCGCCCGCCGGCCGGGGTGGCGGCAATCGCATTGTCGATCAGGTGGCCGACCGCGCGGCCAAGGCGGCGCCGGTCGCCCTCGATCCGCCCCGCCCCCTTGTCGCCGCGCAAGTCGAGCGACAGACCGGCAGCCCTGATCCGCTCGGCCCGGTCCTCGACCAGCTGGGTCACGAAGGGCAGCAACTCGATTTCCTCGCGGGCCAGCGGAAGCATCCCGGCCTCGCTTTGCGAAAGGTCGAGAACGGATTCGATCTGTTCGCCAAGCCGTTCAACCGATTGGAGAATCGCCCCGACATATTCCTTGCCGCTATCCGACAGATCGCCGCCCAGCCCGGCCTGCAACAGCTCGGCAAAGCCGCCGATCGAGGTCAACGGGGTGCGGAATTCATAGCTCATGTTCGCGAGGAAGCGGGTCTTCATCGCATCGGCTTCCTCAAGCGCGGCGGCGCGCTGCTTGAGCGCTTCCTCGGCCTTCTGCGAATCGGTGATGTCGAGCACGGTCAGCAGGCCGTTGCCATCGGGCAGCGGCACCCCCGCAAACTCCAGCGTGCGCCCGTCGGCCATCACCGCGCGGCCGCCGGTCTGCTTGCGATCGAGTGTCGCGGCGCGGACCACGTCGCCGACCGCCTTGGCCTTGATCGGCTTCGCCAGTCCGGGCGAAATCTCGGCCAGCAGGCTTTCGACCCGCGGGTGGGTGTCGAGGAAGCTGTCCTCCAGCCCCCAGTCGGCGGCGAAGCGGCGGTTCCACAGCTGCAGCCGGCCATCGGGCGCGAAGACCGCGACCGATTCGAACAGGCTGTCGAAAGTGGCGGTGCGGGTCCGCAGCAGGGTGTCGCGCGCGGCCGAGAGCTGGAGCTGCTCGGTCCGGTCCTCGGCGATCAGGATCAGTCCGCCATCGGGCAGCGGCTGGGCAACGATCCGCAGGTGCGTGCCATCGGCCAGCATCCAGGCCTCTTCCTGCGCGCTGCTCGCCGTGAACCAGCCGGCCCGCTCGCGCCGCCAGGCCGGAAAGTCACGCGCTTCGGGTACGCGCCCGGCATCGCGGGCCATGTCGAGCAGCCGTTCGAACTGCGGGGGATCGAGCATGACCGTGCTCTTCAGCGCGAAGATCCGCTGGAACGGCGGGTTGGCGAAGGTCATCTGCCGCTTGGCATCGAACTGCGCGACCCCGGCGGAAAGCTGGTCGAGCATTGCCCGCTGGGCATCGCGGAAGGCGCGCAGGGTGCGCGACAGCTCTTCCATTTCCTCGATATCGACCGCGTAGCCGGCGACCCCTTCCTGCCCCAGCGGCAGGTCGGAAACGCGCAGTGCGCGGCGCTGGCCATCGATCGTGGCCGAAACCATCCGCTCGATCGGCAGCTGCTTGGCCGCCGCCTGCAGCGCGATCTGGCGGGCGGTCAGCCCGTCCACGCTTTCGACCAGCTCGATCCCGTCCTCGGCCACCTGGCGCGCGTCCTTGCCGGCAACGGCATCGACATAGGCCTGGTTGACCAGCCGCAGCGCCCCGTCGGGCCCGCGGAACCACATCGGCATCGGCGCGGCTTCGATCAGCCCGACCAGTGCCGCAAAATCCGAACGCGCCCGGGCGGCATCGTCCCGCAGCTGGACCAGCTCGCTCTCGCTGTCCGAAAAGTCGAACACCCAGACCAGCGCCGCCCCGCCGGGCGAGATCTGCGGATCGGCCAGGTGTCCGCGCAGCGCCAGGCTCCGCTTCGAGCCGCGCGGGGTGGCGACCATCCGGAACGGCGCCGCGGTACGCTGACAGCGGCGCACCGCCTCGGTCAGTTCGGCCAGCTGTTCGGTGGTGAGCCCCCCGCCCCCGCCATCGATCCGCCCGCCGTCGAGCTCGGTCAGGAATTGCGGGACCTTTTCCAGCCCGAGCCAGTTGGCCAGCCGCTGCGGCGCCTCGATCTTGCCGTCGGCGCGAACCAGCAGCGGCAGCGCCGGGCTTTCGTCGACCATCCGCGCCAGCCGCTTGGCGTGGCGCTGCCCGGCTTCGGCCTTGCGCTGGCGCGCCCGCGCGGTGGCGATCGCCCAGAGGGCAGCCACGGTCCACCCGGCCAGCAGCAGGCCAAGCAGCACCAGCGCGGTGGGAGAAAGCGTCATGCCAACCAGCTATGCGCGCAGGGCAGCAATGGCAAGCGGCGGCCAAAGTTCCTCTCCATTTTGCGAAGCCAAATGGGGAGGTGGCCGTGCGCAGCACGGACGGAGGGGCCTGAACACCAGCGTCCAGACCCCTCCGTCTCGTCCTTCGGACGATCCACCTCCCCATTTGCGCCCTTCGCCAAGCTCAGGACGAAAATGGAGAGGACCTTTTCAGCCTCAGTACCGGTAGTGTTCCGGCTTGAACGGGCCTTCGGGGGTGACCCCGATATAGGCGGCCTGCTTGTCGGACAGCCTGGTCAGCTTCACGCCCAGCTTTTCAAGGTGCAGCGCCGCGACCTTTTCGTCGAGGTGCTTGGGCAGGACATAGACCTTGTTCTCGTACTGCGCGCTCTTGGTGAACAGCTCGATCTGGGCCAGCGTCTGGTTGGTGAAGCTGGAGCTCATCACGAAGCTGGGGTGGCCGGTGGCGCAGCCCAGGTTGACCAGGCGGCCCTTGGCCAGGACGATGATCTGCTTGCCATCGGGAAACTCGACCAGGTCGGTGCCGGGCTTGACCTCGGTCCACTTGTAATTGTCGAGCGCCGAGATCTGGATCTCGCTGTCGAAGTGGCCGATGTTGCAGACGATCGCCATGTTCTTCATCGCCTTCATGTGTTCGGCGGTGATCACATCCTCGTTGCCGGTCGCGGTGACGAAGATGTCGCAGCGGCTGACCGCTTCTTCCATCGTCACCACTTCATAGCCTTCCATCGCCGCCTGCAGCGCGCAGATCGGGTCGATTTCGGTGACCATGACGCGCGCGCCGCCCTGGCGCAGCGAGGCGGCCGAACCCTTGCCGACGTCGCCGAACCCGGCGACGCAGGCAACCTTGCCGGCCAGCATCACATCGGTCGCGCGGCGGATAGCATCGACCAGCGATTCCTTGCAGCCATAAAGGTTGTCGAACTTCGACTTGGTAACGCTGTCGTTCACATTGATCGCCGGGAACGGCAGCTTGCCGTCCTTGGCGATCTGGTAAAGCCGGTGAACGCCCGTGGTGGTTTCTTCCGACACGCCCTTGATGTGCGCGACCGACATCGTGAGGTAGCCCGGCTTGGCCTTGATGAAGGCCTTGAGTGCCCGTTGAAACTCGATTTCCTCGGCATTGCCCGGCTCGGGCATTTCGTCCCCGGCCTCAAGCCGTGCGCCCCACAGCGCGAACATGGTGGCATCGCCGCCATCATCCAGGATCATGTTGGCAGTGCGGCCCGAACCATCGTCCCAGTCGAAGATCCGCCCGACATAATCCCAGTAATCGGCCAGGCTTTCGCCCTTGACCGCGAAGACCGGAATCCCAGCCGCAGCAATCGCGGCGGCGGCGTGGTCCTGGGTCGAGAAGATGTTGCAGGTGGCCCAGCGCACTTCGGCGCCCAGCGCGACCAGCGTTTCGATCAGCACCGCGGTCTGGATCGTCATGTGCAGCGATCCGGTAATCCGCGCGCCCTTCAGCGGCTGCGAAGCGCCGAATTCCTGGCGCAGCGCCATCAGCCCGGGCATTTCGGTTTCAGCGATAGCGATTTCGGCGCGGCCGAAATCGGCCAGGCCAATGTCGGCAATCACATAGTCGTGTTCGTGAGCCACTTGGGGCAACTCCTGTTGTTCGTCTTGCGGGTCCGCCAACGAAAGGGCGGCCCCGAACCGGAGCCGCCCTTAGCCGCTTGCCACAGGAGAGGCAAATATAACGATGTCTTTATATGCTGGCCCGCCGGGTAAACCGGGCCAGTGAAGCGAACCGGCCGCCGCGACCTTGTTGTCCAGCCGGTTCGCTTCACCCGCTTCGGAAGAGCCCTGCCCCCAAGACGTCTCCCGTCAGAGCGGGCCGGGTTACTTGCGGACCCAGGCGAGCTGGTGCGGGCCTGAATCGTCGAGCAGTTCGTCGGCCGCCTCGACCAGCGGCTGGACTCCGCGCATGTCGGCGAGGGTCTTGGTGACCTGCTTGAGCTGGCCGCAGCTCAGCCAGGGATGGCCCTGGCCGTACTGGTTGGCCATCTGCACGCTCATCCGGTCAAGCGCGCGGTTCGCTCCGGCCGCGCCGTACTTGCGCGCCAGATCGGCCTTCAGCGTATTGCTCGCGGCATTAAGCGTGCCGATGTGGTTGGTGGTGAACCGGCCATAGTCCGGCTGGAAGTTGTCTGCGGTGTGGCGGCAGCGCAGCCCGGTGACCATCAGCATGATGTCCAGCCGGCGCAGCTTTTCCGCCTGACTCATCCCGCCGACGGCGGCCCCGGCAGGCAGCGAAAGAACAACCGATGCGGCGGCAAGACCGGCCGCGACCCCTTTGGCGAATTTCATGTGCAGTCTCCCGGCGGGCTGAGCCCCGCAGGATCGAAACTGCCGCAACCGGTTTACCCAATCTTAAAGCGGGGCAGTAAAGCGAAATTTACCACGTTCGCAGCGGTTGCCCCCGGCCCGGTCATGCCTATATCCTGCGAGAGACTCGCAGGAACCCCCTTCAAGGAGAGATGCAATGACAATCGCAGTTGGCGACAAGCTGCCCGATGTGAAACTGGTCAAGACGACCGAAGCCGGCCCCGAAGCGGTGCAGAGCGCCGATTACTTCGCCGGCAAGCGCGTGGCGCTGTTTTCCGTACCCGGCGCCTTCACCCCGACCTGTTCGGCCAAGCACCTGCCGGGCTTTGTCGAAAAGGCGGCCGACCTCAAGGCCAAGGGGATCGACGAGATCGCCTGCACCGCGGTCAACGATCCGTTCGTGATGGGAGCCTGGGGCAAATCCGGCGGCAGCGCCGACGTGACCATGCTGGCCGATGGCAATGGCGATTTCGCCGAGGCCCTGGGCCTGACCATGGACGGCAGCGCCTTTGGCCTGGGCAAGCGCGGCCAGCGCTTTTCGATGGTGATCAACGACGGCACCGTCGAACAGCTCAACGTCGAAGGCCCGGGCGAATTCAAGGTTTCGAGCGCGGAATACATGCTCGAGCAGCTCTAACCCACCTTCCGCGCATTTGCGCAATCAAAGCCCCTCCTCAAACGGGAGGGGTTTTCGATTCTTGCGCCAGTAATTGATCATGCGCAATGATTAGTAGGTTGCAATACGCTATTCGAATCGTGCGACCCAGAGGGAAGGATCTCCCCCCAACCCTCTCTTTAAGGCCCGGACAGGTTCCCTCCCGGAGAACCACCGTCCGGGCCTCTTTGTATCCGGATTCAGGCCGGGATCGCGTAAGTCACGGTTGCCTGGGCCAGCACATTGGCTTCGCTGCCCTGCCACATCCGCACATCGACCGTCGCCAGCCGCCGGCCCAGCTTGAGCAGCACGGCATCGGCGTGGAGCCGGGCATGTTCGACTGCGCGCAGGAAGCTGATGTTGAGGTTGCTGGTCACCGCCATCGCCACCGGGCCGATATGGGCCAGGATCACCGCGTAGGCCGCGCGGTCAGCCAGGGCCATCTGGGTCGGCCCGGAAACGATTCCACCCGGCCGCAGCGAAAGCGCCGCGGGCGGCATGACCAGCCGCACCAGCCCGGGTTCGATCGCCAGGATCGCCGCGTGGTGATCTTCGGCCACATCGGGAAAGGCGCGGCGGAAGAATTCCTCCAGTTCCGCCTTGTCCATCACCGGCTGCAAGGCACCGGCCATCGCCTCAATAGCCCATCAGGCTGAGTACTTCCTTGCGGCTGCGCGGATCGTCGAGGAAACAACCCATCAACCGGCTGGTGACCATGCCCACGCCCGGAGTCTTGACACCGCGCCCGGTCATGCAGCCGTGCTGCGCTTCAATCACCACGGCCACGCCATGGGGGTTGAGGTTGTCCCAGATGCATTGCGCCACTTCGGCGGTCAGGCGTTCCTGGATCTGCAGCCGCTGCGCAAAGCCGTGGAGCACCCGGGCCAGCTTGGAAATCCCCACCACCCGCTCGCGCGGCATATAGGCGATCGCGGCCTTGCCGGTGATCGGCGCCATGTGGTGTTCGCAGTGCGACTGGAACGGGATGTCCTTGAGCAGCACCAGTTCGTCATAACCGCCGACTTCCTCGAACTGGCGCGACAGGTGATGGGCCGGGTCGGCTTCATAGCCCTGGCAATATTCCTTCCACGCCCGGGCCACCCGCGCGGGCGTGTCGATCAGTCCCTCGCGCGCCGGATCGTCGCCCGACCAGCGGATCAGCGTGCGGATCGCCTCCTGCACTTCATCGGGCACCGGGATCTTGTCCATCGGACCTTCATCGCGGATATCGTCGGGGCAAGACATGCATTTCTCCCTTAACGCGGCCTGCGGAGCCATCCGCCACGGCGGAACAGCCCGCGCTTGCTGAATGGCTCGAACAGTTCGCCCGGCCGCTCCGGATCGAGCAGCGCGTTATCGGCCACCGCTTTCTCCGCATCGGTCAGCGGACGCAAGACAAAAGGATCGATCTGCTTGCGAACCCGCGGCGCATTCTCGATCAGTTCGAACATCGAACCGTGGCGGGCCAGTTCGGCCTCCACCTCCTCGCGCTCCATCCCGCAATGCTCGGCCAGCAGCGCGATCCGCAGCCGCCGGATCGGGGCGCGGGCATGGTCGTTGCCCGGACGCGCCGCGTCGATGAACAGGTCGCATTCGCTGTCCAGCCCCATCGAACGGTTGTTCATGTTGGCCGAACCGACCCGGACGATCTCGTCATCGACGATCATCGTCTTGGAATGGATGTAGATCGGCGTGCCGGCCCCGTTCTTCGGGATGTAGATCCGGAACCGCTGCTTGTGATCGCTTTCGGCGATTGCCCGGTACAGCCGCACCCGCGCCCCGTCCATTGCGGTCTGTTCCAGCCAGCCGTCGGCCGTTTCGGGATTGATCAGCACGATCTCCGGCGGATCGGGCTCGGCCACCCGCTCCGCGATCGCCTCGGCCACCGCGCGCGAGGCGAAATACTGGCTCTCGGCATAGATGAAGCGCCGCGCGCAGCGGATGTGCTCGATGAACAGCGCCTCCACCTCGCGCACTTCGCCGAACCCGCCCCAGGCCGAACGGGTCCGGGCGATGCCGATCTCGACATCGCGGAATTCGGCCTTGAGGCCCGGCGGCCAGGCGCTGTCCGCCTGCGGCGCGCAGGGCAGCAGCGGCGCGGCGCCGGCCTGGCTCCAGCGTTCGCGGCCCAGTTCGGCCAGGGCGGCGGCGGCATCGCCCTCGACCAGCATCGACAGGTCGTGCCACGGGCCATAGAGCCGGGTACCATAGGGATGGCGGCGGCGCGGGTCCTGCTCAAGATGTTCGGGAGTATCCCAGCGGTCGCTGGTCATGTCGATCCCGCCGCAGACCGCGAACCTGTCGTCGATCACGATGATCTTCTGGTGGTGGCTGCACCCCAGCGGATGCGCCGAATCGAACTTGAAATCGATCGCCGGGTTCAACCACCAGCGGATCAGATCGAGGATCATCGAACCGCGGAAGATGAATTTCAGCGCGCCGAAGTTCCACTTCAGCACCCGCACCTGCAGGCCCCTGGTGCGCTTGACCAGCCAGATCACGAACGGCCCCAGCCGGGCCGGCTGCACGTCCTTATCGGGCAGGTTGTAGAACTTGCGCCCCGGCCCGAGGCGCACCCGGGTGTCGAAATCCCAGCCGATCATGTGGATCCGCTGCCGCGCCAGCCCCATCGCCTGCTGCATCAGCACGAAATAGGCGGCGGCATCGATCACCACGTGGGCCCGGCTGGCCCGGGCATAGCGCCAGACCGAGGGACTGGAGGGGGGATCGGGTTCGGCACTCGCCATGCCCGGCACCTTAGCCCGCCCCTGCCGCCGCGTCACGCCCGAAGGGCGCTTCCCCTCTGCCCCGGCTTGTGACATGCCCCCGGCATGGCCGACCGGTTCGAACCCCTGCGCCGCATCGCCCGGCTGGTCCCCGGAGGGATGGCACTGGGCCGCTGGTTGCGCCGGCTGGCGGACCCGGAATTGCGCGAGATTTATCGCCTGCAGGGCCAGGAGCCGGCGCTGCTTCAGCCCTTCCCCGATACTGCCGAAGAGCGGTATCCGGACCTGTTCGATGCGCTGGCCGAACGGCTGGCGGCGCTGCCCGCGCCCCGGATCCTGTCGTTCGGCTGTTCCAGCGGGGCCGAAGTGCGCGCGCTCA
>CAZNII010000064.1:0-5547 GCA_964573075.1 uncultured Novosphingobium sp.
GCGCCGAAGCCCGCGCCCAAGCCGAAGCCCAAGCCGCGCAGCAGCTCGACCAGCCAGCGCAAGGCCTCGGTCACCCAGCCGCCGGCCCCGCCGGTGGTGCGCAGCTACAGCGATCCGGCGCTCTACTGTCAGGCCAACCCGACGGTCGACATTCCGGCCGCGCCCTATGCCGGGCCGGCGGTGCCCGACTGGGTGGCAGGCGCGGTGGTCCCGGCCGGCAAGGCGCGCAATTCGGGCGCAATCGCCTGGCGCTGCCTGAGCGGGCGGGTGTTTGCCTGCTTTGACGGCACGGGGCTTGGCACCTGCACCAAGCCCGACCAGTCGGTGGTCGCGACCGAGGAGCTGACCCGGTTCTGCGAGGGCAAGCGCAATGCCAAGGTGCCCGATACGGTGGTGCCCCACGCGGTCCCGGTCTGGGCCTGCCGCAAGGGCAAGCCGGAAGTCACCGGCTATCGCGGCGGGCTCGATTCGCAGGGCTACTTCGCCGACAACTGGCGCGACGTGACCGGCTATGCCCCCGGCAACATGCTGGGCGCGGTGCCGCGGGTCTTCGTTGGCGACTGGGTCGGCAAGCTCAACGCCAAGGGCTTCATCTTCAAGCGCGACTATGCCGTCGCCTATCAGATCAAGGGCGGGGCGGTTGGTGCCCAGGTTGGCGAGATCGGTTACTATTCGTATGACCTGCAAGGCCAGCTGCAACTGATGTGCGGGGCGATCCTGTCGCTGCGTTCGGCCAACGCCGATGCGCTGGTGCTCGACGAAATGCTGGCCACCGAGGTGCGCGAAGGTGCCTGTCCGGTGCAGGGCCATGTCACCATGCGGATGGTCAACAACCGGCTTTCGGTTGAATGGCGCAAGAAGGCCGATGACAAGGTCAGGCAATCGGGTGAGGCCGATCGGGTCAAGAAGTAAGGGGCAAGAGGGGGCAATAAAGGCATGGATGACCTGGCGTTTATGATCGGCAGCGGTCTGGGGTTGCTCATCGGCGGCTTCCTGCTGCTCGGGGTATTGGGGGCGATCTCCTCGCTGTTCACCGGGCGGTGGTTCGCGCAGCGGCTGGTCCTGCGCGGGCACAGGATCGCCTTCGAACCGCATCGGCAGGGTGAGCCGGTCAACGGATATGCACTGTCCGACCAGATGGAAGCGCTGATGCAGGGCGACCCGCGCTTCGCAATCGTGATCGGCCGGCCGGCCGGGCTGATCAACTTCCTGCGCGAAGGGATCGGACTGGCGCGCCGGCTGGAATTCGTGCTCGGCAAGGAAAATGCGGCCTTCCGTCTCGATAGCTTTACCACCAATATCCAGGTGCTCGTGAAGGTCCGCGCGCTTGATTCGATTGCCGTCTCGTGGGTCAGGCCCAACATTCTCAAGCTGATCCTGATCAACCTGCTGCTTGGCCTGCCGACCGGGGTCGGCCTGCTGATCACCCTGCCGGCCACGATCTATTGGTGGGTCACTCAGCGAGAAGTCAGAGTGCAGCTTTCGGACGATCTGGCCTTCCATATCTCGCCGCCGTTCCTCGAACGCCTGACCGGCCGCCCGGTGCTGGCGATCACCCAGGAAGACACCAGCCGGCTGGTCCAGATCTTTCGCGTCATCCAGGATAGGTAAGAGCGCCGATGAAGTTCTGTTCAACCTGCAGCCGGATCGTCACCGCCGAAACATCCTGCGCGCGCGAGGGTTGCCCGATGGGCGATCTCGTCCGCTACGGCGAAGAGCCAGAGGCCGAAGCGCCCGCTGCTCCGGATGCGCCGGATGCGCCGGAACCGCCGGTCCCGGCAAAGTCCGATCCGGCGCCGTCGGCGATCCCGGCCTCGCGGCTCGATGCGCCCTCGCTGGGGGTGATCTCGATGGCCAAGGCCAAGCCGCCCGAGCCCAAGCCGGAGCCTGCGGCTCAACCCGAACCTGTCGTGGTCGCGGCACCCGCTCCGCCGCCACCGCCGCCTCCGCAACCGGCAGAGGCGGCTGCGCCTGTCCCCGCGCCAGAGCCGGGGCAGGTCAATTTCTGCGATCAGTGCGGAACCCGGGCCGAGCCGGGCCACGCCTTTTGCGGAGAGTGCGGCAACCGGATTGTCGCGACCGAGCCGCTTGCCGAACTGGCCGCCGCGCCGGTAGCCGAGCCTCAGCCTGAGCCCGAGCCTGAGCCGAAGCCTGTGGCCGAGCCCGAGCCTGAGCCCGAGCCGGAACCTGGCCCCGCGCCAGAACCGGAATCGGAACCGGAGCCGGAAAGCGTGATCGATCCGGAACCCGCTGTGGAGCCCGAGCCGGACGCTGCTGCCGAACCCGAGCCGCTGCCCCAGCTGGTCGAAACCCCGGCCGAAGACTGGGATTGGGAAGAACCTAAGCCGCGCCGGGCACGCTGGCCATGGGTCTTGCTGGTGCTCGCCGTGCTTGGCGGGGCGGGCTATTATGGCTGGGGCCGCTACTATGGCCCTGGCACCGGGCTCGACCCGCAACTGATGATCGGCGGGACCAAGCCAGCCGCCGTCGGCGCCGCTCCTGCCGCTTCGGGCGAGGCCGGCGCGACCCTGTCGGGGCGTTACACCGCGCACATTTCCGACCAGCAGATCACTTTCGACTTTGGTACGGCCCAGCCGCTGGCCCAGGCCAAGGGCACGGCCGACTATGCCAATTCGGTCACCGGCAAGTCCTGCGCCAGTGAACTGACCCCGGCCAAGCAGGCCCAGCCCGGTCTGCCGGCTGGGGCAACCGCGTTCGACCAGTCGCCGCGCGCGGGCTTTACTGCCTGCTCTGCCAAGATCCCGCTCAGCATCGCGATCGAGGCCAAGGGGATCGCGGTCAAATGGTACAAGCCGGGGACCGACCAGGTGCTGATGCAGGGAACGCTGGAACCGCAGGCGGCGGCGAACTAGAGCCTGTCCTGTTCAGGTGGAAGCATCGGCACGGAGCCGATTTTGGCCCAGCGCGAGGCGCGAAGAGGGAGCCATGCCATCGCATAGTGACCGACGAGCAACGCTGCGATGGGCCAAAAGCGGCCCGCCCTTCAGGGTCGCGTCAGGAAGGCCGCTGGACGGCGTCGCGTCGATTTGCAGGGGCAACCAGCCCCTGCTGCACGCCGCTCCTTGCCAGCGGCCTTCCTGACGCGATGACGATGCTTCCACCTGAACAGGACAGGCTCTAGCCCCGCCGGGTGCTTTCGCGGACCAGCAGCTGGACCGGAACTCGACGCTGTTCGTGGCTTTCGCCGGCGATCCCGGCGAGCAGCTTGTCGACCATCATTGCGCCGGCCGCGGCGAAATCGGGCTGAACCGTGCTTAGCGGCGGCATGGCATGGGCGCTGGCGCGGATCCCGTCGAACCCGATCAGCGCGATCTGCTGCGGCACCTTGACGCCCAGTTCGGTCAGTTCCCGCAGCGCACCCAGCGCGATCTCATCGCAGACCGCGAAGATCCCGTCGCAGGGGCGGCCCGAAGCGAGCAGGGCCCGCACTGCACGGCGGCCCTGTTCCTCACGGGAGAGGCCGTCCTCGATCTCGACCAGCCAGGGTTCCAACCCGGCCCGTTCCATCCGCTCGGCATAGCCGTCCCAGCGTTCCTTGAACTGGCGCTGGAGCGAACCGAGCGAGCCGATGCAGGCGATCTTGCCGCAGCCGCGCTCGATCAGGTGGCCGGTGGCGAGCCGCGCGCCCTCATGGTTGTCCGAACGGATCCATTCGAGGTCGTCATAGGGTGAGCCCCAGCAGACCCAGCTCATCCCGGTGGCGCCAAGCTCGCGATAGTAATCCCAGGCGGCGGCGTTCTGGGTGGTGCCGATCACGATCAGCCCGTCGGCCTTGCGCTGTTCCTCATAGCGGCCGGAAAGGTTGGCCGGGCCATCCTGGAAACTGACCAGCGTTTCATAACCCCGGGCCGAGGCGGCGGCGCAGATCGAGCCGAGCAGGGCATAGGTGAAGGGATTGAGGTCCTTGCGGTCCTCGTCCGGGCGGCAGATCACCACCACGGCGAGAGTGCCGGTCTTGCCGGTGCGCAGCCGCGCGGCGTTGTTGTCGACGAAGTAGTTGAGCTTGCGCGCCGCCTCGGCCACCCGCAGCCGGGTTGCCTCGCTGACCACCGGGTCCCCGGCGAGCGCGCGGCTCACCGTCGACTGGCTGACGCCGGCTTCGGCCGCCACATCGAACGAGGTTACCCGGAAGGCGCGAGGCTTGGCCTTGTCCATGCTCACATTGCCGAGATGCCGCCGTCGAGCTTGAGCTCGGCCCCGGTCATGAACCGGCTTTCGTCGCTGGCGAGGTAGAGCACGCCATTGGCGATATCGTCGGGATGTCCGACCCGCTTGAGCGGAATCTGGCGGGCCAGCTTGTCCATGATCACGTCCTTGGGCTTGCCGGTGCTGGCGACCATGCCATCGAGGATCGGGGTATCGATGAAGGTCGGGTGGACCGAATTGCAGCGGATGTCCCAGCCCATCTTGGCGCAATAGAGCGCGACCGATTTGGACAGCATCCACACCGCCGCCTTGCTGGCGTTGTACCCGGGCATGGTATCGCTGGCGATCAGTCCGGCGATCGAGGAGATGTTGACGATCGAGCCGGGCTGGCTGTCCTTCATCAGCGGCAGGGCCTTCTGGCAGCCAAGGAACACCGAATCGACATTGATCGCGAAGCCGCGCTGCCAATCGGCCAGGGTGCAGGTTTCGATATTGCCGCGCACCCCGACCCCGGCATTGTTGACCAGCACCGAAAGGCCACCCATCAGCTCGCTCGCCGCCTCGATCGCGGCGATCCACTGGTCTTCGCGGGTCACGTCGAGCGCCACCGCGTGGGCCGTGCCGGCGCCGAGTTCGGCATTGATCGCCTCGGCCTGGGCGGCAGCGCCGGCGGCGTTGATATCGGCCAGCAGCACCTGGGCTCCGTGGCGCGCCAGCATCATCGCCTGGGCCGCGCCAAGCCCCTGTGCCGCGCCGGTGACCAGCGCCTTCTTGCCTGCAACTCTTCCGCTCATTCTCCGGCTCCTCCGACTATCCGGGGAGCGAGCAGCATCAGCAGCCGAACGTCAATCCCCAATCCGCGCGCGCGCGCGCTTTCGATGAACTTGTCCAACCCTGCCAGCGGCACGCGGTGCACGGTGATGTCCTCGCCCTCGGTGCCGCCGCCGGGGCCGACTTTCTCAAGCCCCGAGGCGCGCAGCAGCGTGAAGCTTTCGCTGACCATGCCGGGCGAGGAATAGAATTCGCCAAGCACTTCCATCTGCCTCGCGCGATAGCCGGTTTCCTCTTTCAGTTCGCGGTTGGCGGCCTCGGTCGGATCCTCGCCCTCCCTGCCGGCCTCGTCGCCGATCAGCCCGGCGGGCAGCTCAAGACAGGACTTGCCGAGCGGAACGCGGAACTGTTCGACCAGCAGGACATGGTCCTGTTCGTCGATCGCCAGGATCACCGCCGCCTTGATCCCGCGCGAACGCGAGACGTATTCCCACTTGCCCCGGACCTTGGCGGTGATGAACTTCCCCGCCCAGACAACCTGCTCCGCTTCTTCGCTCATGGCGACGGCCTACACCAGCACGGTGCCGGGCGCGAGAGGGATCACAGCTC
>CAZNII010000064.1:5647-15258 GCA_964573075.1 uncultured Novosphingobium sp.
TAGATCAGGATCCCGGTCCGGCCATGGGTGCGCCGCTCTGCCCCGACCTTGAAATAGCGCACCGCCCGGTCGCGGACCCGCGCGTGCTTGAGCGGGCCGGGGACCAGCGCCATCCGCAAGGGCCGCCACAGCTGGAGCAGCCACATCGACAGGAACTTCAGCGTGGCAACGAACAGCGCCAGCGCCAGCACGTGCTGCGCGGTCCATTCGCTTGCCCAGCGGCCCAGCACACGGTCGACCAGCGGCAGGTAGAAGCCGGGAAACAGCGCCAGCGCGGTCAGTGCCAGAAAGGCGACCAGCGCCGACCACAGCAGCGCAACATCGTGGAACGAGTTGGATTCGCCGGCGATGATCGTGACGATTTCGCCGGCGCTGCGCTTTTCGGCCGCGGCCACGGCGGTGCTGACCGCTTCGTGATCGGCTTCGCTGAGGTGCAGGGGGGGATCGATCATCCGCATGCTACCAGCTCCCCGATGCGCCGCCGCCGCCGAAGCTGCCGCCTCCGCCACCCCAGCTGATCCCGCCGCCACCACCTCCGCCGCTGGAACCCCAGCCGCCCGAGCTGCGGCTGGCGTGGCTGGCGGCGTTGATCACGTCCCAGACGATCACCGGGCCGATTCCGCTGCCGCGATAATGCCGCCCGCGCCGCGCCCGCCGGATGATCGGCAGGACGAAGAACAGGAAGAAGAAGATCATCCAGATGATCAGTCCGAGCGGGATTCCCTCGCTCTTCTGTTTGGCCGGTCTGGCCGAAGCTGCCGCCGCGGCCTGGGCGGCCTGGTCGGCGGGCAGGGCCAGCTGCCGGATGATCGCGTCGGTGCCCGCCTCGATCCCGCCGGGCATGTCACCGGCCTTGAAGCGGGGCACGATCTGCTGGTTGATGATCAGGCTCGACATCCCGTCGGTCAGCACCGGCTCAAGGCCATAGCCGACCTCGATCCGCAGCTTGCGCTCATTGGGGGCGACGATCAGGATCGCGCCCTGATTGGTGTCCTTGGTGCCCAGCTGCCAGTGCCGGCCAAGGCGATAGCCGTAGTCGGAAATCTCGTAGCCTTCGAGGCTCTTGAGCGTGACCACCACCAGTTCGCGCTGCGTTTGCAGCTTCAGCGCGGTCAGCTTTTCGGTCAGCCGCGCTTCGCTTTCGGGCGGAAGGATTTCGGCCTGGTCGATCACCGGTCCGGTCAGCTCCGGAAAGGTCTGGGCGAGCGCCGGATGGGCCAGCGCGATGGTGGCAAGCACGGCCAGCAGCAGGGTTCGCAGCGCGGCCATGGTCAACGACCTCCGTTCGTCAGGGTCGGGTGCTGGCGCAGGAACGCGTCGAGCCGCGCGACACCCGCCATGGTCGCCGATTCGAGCTGGCCCTGGCGGAACAGCGGCAGCATGTCGGTGCGGATGATCTCTGCGCAAAGCTCGTCGGTCAGCACGCCGTGCAGGCCCTTGCCAACCTCGATGCGGACCCTGTGCTCCGTCGGCGCGACCAGCACCAGCACGCCGTCCTGGCGCTCGGCATCGCCGATCCCCCACTGGTTGGCGACCCGCAGCGCATAGTCCTCGATCGGGACGTCGCCGAGCGTTGGCACGGTCATCACCAGCACCTGCGGGCCGGCCTCGACATTGAGTTCGCCCAGCGTGGCGTTCAGCTCGGTCACCGCGCTGGCCGACAGGATCTGGCCGCTGTCGATCACATAGCTGGCGCGCCGCTGCGGCGGGACCTGCCCGATCGCAGCCGGCGCGGTCGGCGCGCCGGACTGCTCTGCGGAAGGCTGGGCCAGGCCGGAAAGCGCGGGCAGGGCGGGCTTCCAGTACAGCCAGGCCCCGCCCAGCACGAGCGCAATGGCTACGGCGAAGGCCAGCAGGCGACCGGGGCCGCCCCCGTCG
Source organism: uncultured Novosphingobium sp. (assembly GCA_964573075.1). Taxonomy (GTDB): domain Bacteria; phylum Pseudomonadota; class Alphaproteobacteria; order Sphingomonadales; family Sphingomonadaceae; genus Novosphingobium. The sequence continues at coordinate 7,526 of CAZNII010000064.1, forward strand.
CTGATCGGGCCCTGCCCGGAATCGCCGAGCATCGGCTATCTCCTGCTCAGAGCTTGCCCTCGAGGCTCGGCGCCACTTCCGCGCCCGGGGTGCTGGCCTGATATGGCACCATCGGCTTGGCGCCATAGATCACCTTGGCGCCGATGATGTCCGGAAAGGTCCGGATCGTGGTGTTATAGGCGCGGACCGCTTCATTGTAGTCGCGGATCGCGATGCGGATGCGGTTTTCCTGCCCTTCCAGCTGGCTTTGCAGCATCTGGTAATTGGTGATGCTCTTGAGGTCCGGATAGGCCTCGACATTGGCGAGCAGACGGCCGAACCCGCCGAGCGAGCCCGACAGCTGGTTCTGCGCGTCCTGGAACGCCTTCATCTTGGCCGGATCGGTCAGATCATCGGGGCTGAGCGTGATGCTGGTGGCCTTGGCGCGGGCTTCGACCACGCCCGTCAAAATGCCCTTTTCCTGGTCGGCCGCGCCCTTGGCCACGGCGGCCAGGTTGGGGATCAGGTTGGCGCGTTCCTGGAATGCGGCCTGTACATCGGCCCACTTGTTCTTGGCCTGCTCCTCGGCGGTCGGGACCGAGTTGATCCCGCAGCCCGCGACCGAGGCGGCCGCCACCGAAACGAGCGCAAACCGGCCGAAATTGCCGAGACGGTCAAACGAAGTCGCCATGGACGAAAATCCTTCCTGTCGCCCGCCACTTGCGGGCTGGCTTAATGTAGTAATACGGCGGACGGGTTCAAGCGAAACCGGTCGAAGGCGGTTGCCCTGCCGCTCGCCGCGTGGCAGGCTCGGCGCCCTCGATGGGTTGCAATATGGGGAGAATCGAGTTGTTCAATGAATTCAAGGCATTCATCGCGCGCGGCAATGTGCTCGATCTGGCGGTCGGTGTGATCATCGGCGCGGCCTTCGGCAAGATCGTCTCGTCGCTGACCGACGATGTGATCATGCCGGTGATCGGTTTCATCACCGGCGGGGTCGATTTTTCCAACAAGTACACAGTGCTGGCCGGGGAAGCGCCGGTCGGGGCGACGCTGGCTGCGGCCAAGGCCGCCGGCGCAACCGTGGTTGCCTGGGGCAGCTTCATCACCGCGATCATCAACTTCCTGATCCTGGCTTTCGTGATCTTCCTGATCGTGCGCCAGGCCAACAAGGTGTTCCCGAAGGCAGAAGAAGCCCCCGCCGGGCCGAGCGAGGTCGAACTGCTGACCGAAATCCGGGATGCGCTGAAGAAGTAAATCCTTGCGATCGTTAGTGAAAAGGGCAGGGCGAAGGTCCTGCCCTTTTCTTTTGGGGCGGGATCACCTATATGGGGCCTGCCGGTTTCGGCCGGCTATGGCGATAAACTGCGGCGTGCAATAGGCGCAGCGGACCCGGGGGCGGTACCCGGCGGCTCCACCACCTCCTGCCTGGCGACAGGCAGGACATGACGGGGCCGAACTAGGATCGACGTGTGTTGAAAAGCGCTGTTTTCGCCCGGGCTGAGTAACCCGTTAAAGGCTCAAAACTCACAAGTGCCAACGACAACGAAGCACTTGCTCTCGCTGCGTAATTCTAGGGGCTAACGCCCTGAAGTTATAAAGCGACAGCACGGTTCGGACCGAACCGGGTAACAGAATCGGAAACCGGGGGCCCGGAGGGAGCCTAGCAACAGAATCCCTCCACTTCCCTTTTTGCTGGTGCGGTCGGCCCATCCGGGCCTTCCTTTGCATCGCCAACCGATCGCGGATGCGATCGGCGCACCCATCAAAAAACGGTTTCGGGATTTTCCTTGAGGCGCTTTTCGTGCTTCAGGCAGTCGAGGATCTTGCCGCCGGCCATGAACACCGCGCAGGTGCAGGCCAGAAACAGCAGCTTGCCGCCAAACCCGGGAAACCTGGTCAGATAGATCGACCCGCGCTCCACCGCGCCAAGCGCCAGGGCATAGATGATCAGATAGGCCTCAAGCGGAGTCTTGATGACGAACAGGCGGCCGATCTTCCCAAACATTGTGACCCTCGATTTTCTTAACATGGAATCGAGCAATCATCATGCCAATTGCGGAATTCCGCGCAAGGGGGTGGTTAAGCCCGAAGCGGCTGTAAAGCGTCCCGACGCGGGACCGTTCAGGCCAGCTCCGCAAGGTTGAGCGCATCGAGCAGCGCCAGCCGGGCCGCGACGACCCGTGCTGCCAGCTCGGGCGTCCCGACTTCGGCCGGCGCGATCGTTTCGGGCCAGTGCGCGGCGATCACCGCCTCAATCCGGGTGGCCTTGGCCTCGTCCAGCATGAAGCGCGGATCGATCCGGGCCGGATCGGCCACCACCCTGAGGCGCAGGCAGGCCGGTCCGCCGCCGTTGGCCATCGACTGGCGCACATCGACCGGCAGGACCTGGCGAATCGGCCCGTTCGAGGCCAGCATACCATCGAGCCAGGCCCGCACCCGCGGGTGCTCCCAGGCTTCGGTCGGGATAACCAACGCCATTCCTGCCCCGGAAGGGAGAGTCAGCAACTGGGCGTTGAACAGATAGCTCTTGATCGCATCGGCCAGGCTGACCGCAGCGGCCGGAACGACCACCACTTCCGCCTCGGGCAGCGCGGCACGGATTGCGGCATAGGTACCTTCGGGATCGGCAAAGGCCTGCTCATGGGTGAACAGCACCCGTTCGTTGGCAACGGCGACCACATCGTTGTGGAACGCCCCGGCGGCAATCGCCTCGGGGTTCTGCTCGACAAACAGCACCCGCGCGGGATCGAGCCCGTGCAGCCGGGCAACCGCGCGGCTGGCCTGTTCGTGCTGGCGGGCCGGAAAAGCCCCGCCGCTGGTGCCATAGACGAAGATTTCCAGCCCCGGCGCATCATGGCTGGCGCACATCCGCATGTGGTTGGCCGCACCCTCATCGCCGAAACAGGGCGGCACCGCATCGTGCACTGCAAAGGCGGCACTATCGGCAAAGGCCAGCCGCAATTGCCGGACCGTATCGGGCCATTCCTGGCTGCGGTGCGGCATGGTGACAAGGTTCGCCGCGGTCAGGTGGCAGCGCCCGTCGGCCGTATCGGCAGCGGGGGACACGGTCGCGGCATTGGCGGTCCACATCGAACTTGCCGACCAGGCCGCAGCGGTCAGCCGCGGATGCTCGGTCCCGTCCGCGCCGATCGCGGCCAGGAACACCGGGTTGGGCCGGGGCAGGGGCAGCAGGAACCCTTGCGCCAGCCCCAACCCCAGGTTGTGCCGCATCTTCGCCAGTCCTTGCAGCGCCGCCGCGCGCGGGTGCGAGACATCGCCGGCATGGCTGGCCGAGGCCAGATTGCCCAGGCTCAGCCCGGCATAGTTGTGGCTGGGGCCGATGATTCCGTCGAAGTTGATTTCACAAATAGCCATCGAGCGACCTTAGCTCCCCTCCCGCAGGCGGGAGGGGTTGGGGGTGGGCGAGTGAGGAATAGCGCGGCGGATTGCCGTCACAACCCCTTTGGAGTTCCTGCGCACGCGCGGTGTCCCGCGGTTTGAATTTGCGCGTGATCGTCACTGGCCCACCCCTAGCCCCTCCCGCCTGCGGGAGGGGGACACTGTCGCCCCAGGCGATGGGCAGGCTCCCCTCCCGCAGGCGGGAGGGGTTGGGGGTCGGTGTGTCCGGGCTTCACCACCGCGCCACGTGGGTGACGGTGTCGCCGGGGCCGACGCCGAGCAGGCGGGCGCAGTCGGGGTCGATGGCGATGCCGTCGCCCCGCGCTTCGATCCAGCCATAAGCGCAGCGGAAATCGGCGAGCTTGCCGTGCGCTACCAGCTTCTTGTCGCCCTGCTTGTGATCGCCCAGTTGCTCGTCGATCGCCACGATCGTCTGGTCGGTCGCCTCGCGGATCGAGCGGATCTGGTCGGTCCGCACGGTCATGGTCGGCCCGCCGTCGAAGATGTCGATGTAGTTCTCCCAGGCGAAGCCCTCGGTCTCGAGCATCCGCATCGCGGCGCGGCCGGTGGGGTGGGGAATGCCGATCACGTGGCGCGCGGCCTCGCTCAGCATCGCGATATAGACCGGATGCTTGGGCATCAGATCGGCAATGAACTGGTTGCCGAACTTGGCGTTGAACTCGTCGGCGTCCTGGAAATTCATCCCGAAGAAACGGCCCGCGACCCCGTCCCAGAACGGCGATCCGCCGGCCTCGTCGATCACTCCGCGCAGCTCGGCGAGGCAGCGGTCGGCAAAGCGGTTGCGGTGATTGCGGATGAACAGATAGCGGCTGCGGGCGATCAGCATGCCAAGCCCGCCGGCACGCTCGCCGGGGTGCAGGAACAGCCCGCCGACTTCGGACGATCCCTCAAGATCGGTTGACAAGTTGAGGATATCAGCACGGAAAGTGCGGCCCAGTTCCTCGCTGTGCTGGGTCAGCGCGCCGATCCGGTAGGAATAGAACGGCCACTTCTGCCCGACTGCCGAGAACACCTGGCAGGTGCCGCGCACTTCGCCGGTGTCGGTGTTTTCCAACACGAAGAAGAACAGGTCGTCGCCGACATCGTCGCCCTGACGCGTGAACCCGGCTTCGGCGCGTTCGAGCTTGGTGGTCAGCGCCTTGCGATCGGGCGGCAGGTTGGTGAAACCGCCGCCGGTGCGCTTGGCCATTTCATAGATGTGCTGAAGATCGCCGTGGTTGGCGGCGCGGATCACGAAGTTCAAAGCGGTGCTCCAGTGGCTAGACGGTGCAGGACCAGCGCGGACAGGCGCGCGCGCTCGGCCAGGCTGGGGACGATCAGGAATTCGTCCGGGGAATGGATCGCCCCGCCGCGCACGCCCATGGTATCGACCACCGGCACACCGCAGGCGGCGATGTTGTTGCCGTCGCACACTCCGCCAGAGGCCTTGCGGGTGATCGGCTGGCCCAGCAGCGCGCTGCATTCCTCGACGATCCCGAACAGCTTTTCGGCGCGGGCGTCGATCGGCTTGGGCGGGCGGCTGATCCCGCCATGGAGGTGGATGGAAACCTCGTGCTCGGCCTCGATCTGCGCGATCAGTGCCCTCAGCGCCGCGGCGAATTCGGCGGCGGCGGCTTCCTCGCGCGGGCGGATGTTGAAGCGCAGCACGGCCAGATCGGGCACGACGTTGTTGGCGCTGCCGCCGTCGATCTTCGCCGGGTTCACGCTCAGCCCGTCGCGGTGCAAGGCCTTGAGGCCCAGCGCCAGCGCGGCGGCGGCGACCACGGCGTTGCGGCCATCGTCGGGGTTACGCCCGGCGTGGGCCGATCGCCCGTGCACCGTCAGGCTCCAGTTGCCGCTGCCGGCACGCGCGCCGGCCAGGGTTCCGTCGGGCAGGGCGGAAGGTTCATAGGTCAGCGCGGCGGCCTTGCCCCGGGCCAGCTCCGCGATCAGCGGAGCGGAGGAAAGGCTGCCGGTTTCCTCGTCCGAATTGATCATCACGTCATAGCCGACGCTGGCGGCTGCATCGCTGCCCTCAAAGGCCTTGAGCGCCGCCAGGATCACCGCGATCCCGCCCTTCATGTCGGCCACGCCGGGGCCGTTCAGGGTCTGCTCGTCAAGCCAGGTCTGGGCCTGGAAGGGATGGCTGGCCGGAAACACCGTGTCCATGTGCCCGGTCAGCAGAAACCGCCGCTCTGCCCCGGGGCGGACCCGCAGCACCAGGTGCTTGCCGTATTCGACCGGCACCTGGGCGCCCCCGGCCGAGATCGCGCTGACCGGCGCGGGCTGTTCCAGGCTGACATCGCCGGGCAGGGCGGCAAAGGCATCGGCCAGCAGACCGGCCTGCTCGGCCAGCCCGGCAAGGTTGCCGGTGCCGGTGTTGACCGCGCTCCACGCCTGGACCTGCCCCAGCATCGGCGAGGCGTCCACGGCTGCCAGCAGCGCGGCTTCTGGGGGCGAAAACTGTTGCATATGAAACCGTCCCTAGCCGAGTGGCGGAATGCTTCCAACCCCCGGCAAGGAAAGCGGTTGGCAACTGTTCGCAGTTGCGGCATAGGCGGGGTCTTCCTCCCCGGAAATGTTGACTATCACCATCGCGGGCACTCTTGTGCCCCCGGTACATTGTTGCGCGAGGATCACGTGAGCGAACGGGTTGAAAAGGCGGGTCTGAAGGTCGATGCGGCGCTGGCCGCCTTTGTCGAAGGCGAAGTGCTGGCCCCGCTGGGCAAGGATGCGGGCGAATTCTGGAGCGGTTTTGCCGCGCTGCTCGATCGTTTCGTGCCGGTCAACCGCGCGCTGCTCGCCAGGCGTGACGAGCTGCAGGCGCAGATCGACGCCTGGCACCAGGCCCGCGCCGGCAAGCCGATCGACCAGGCCGAGTACCAGGCCTTCCTGCGCGAGATCGGCTATCTGGTGCCCGAGCCCGCGCCGTTCACGATTGGCACGCAAAACGTCGATCCGGAAATCGCGACGATGGCCGGGCCGCAGCTGGTGGTGCCGGTGCTCAACGCCCGGTTCCTGCTCAACGCCGCCAATGCCCGCTGGGGCAGCCTCTATGACGCCTACTACGGGACCGACGCGCTCGATGCGCCGCCGGCCCGCCCCGGCGGCTACGACAAGGATCGCGGCGATGCGGTGATCAAGGGAGTGCGCGCCTTCCTCGACGGGGCGGTGCCCGGCTGGCAGGCGGCGCTGGAAGGCGGTGAAAGCCAGTATCTCGTCGCCGTGCGTGACGGCGGCTATCTGTTCCGCAACAACGGCTTGCACATCGAAGTCGTGGTCGATCGCAACCACCCGGTGGGCAAGGACGATCCGCTCGGAATTGCCGACGTGCTGCTCGAGGCGGCGCTGACCACGATCTGCGACATGGAGGATTCGGTCGCCGCGGTCGATGGCGAGGACAAGCTGCTGGCCTATTCGAACTGGCTCGGCGTGATCCGCGGCGATCTGGCCGAAAGCTTCGAGAAGGGCGGGCGGACCATGACCCGCACGCTCAATGCCGACCGGGTGTGGGGCGATCTGGTTCTGCCCGGACGCAGCCTGCTGTTCGTGCGCAATGTCGGCCACCTGATGACCAACCCATCGATCCTGCTGGCCGATGGTAGCGAAATTCCCGAAGGGATCATGGATGCGGTCATCACCAGCGCGATCGGTGCGCATGATGTGATGGGCAAGTGCCGCTTTGGTAACAGCCGTCATGGCTCGATCTACATCGTCAAGCCCAAGCAGCACGGGCCGGAAGAGTGCGCCTTCACCAACGACCTGTTCGACGCGGTGGAAGACCTGCTGGACCTGCCACGTCACACCCTTAAAGTGGGCGTGATGGACGAGGAACGCCGCACTTCGGCCAACCTTGCCGCCTGCATCCATGCGGTTCGCAACCGGATCGTGTTCATCAACACCGGCTTCCTCGACCGCACCGGGGACGAGATCCACACCTCGATGCGCGCCGGGCCGATGATCCGCAAGGGCGACATGAAGAAAAGCGCCTGGATTCAAGCCTATGAGAGCCGCAATGTTCAGATCGGCCTCGCCTGCGGGCTCTCGGGCAAGGCCCAGATCGGCAAGGGCATGTGGGCCGCGCCCGACCTGATGGGCGAAATGATGGTCCAGAAAATCGGCCACCCGAAGAGCGGCGCGAACACCGCCTGGGTTCCGTCACCCACTGCTGCGACGCTCCACGCAATGCATTACCACGCGGTCGATGTGTTTGAAGTGCAAAGGGAATTGGCCGGACAGCCGACCCCGCCGCTCGAACCGCTGCTGACCGTGCCGCTGGCCGAAGGGACCAACTGGTCCGAGGACGAGATCCGCGAGGAGCTCGACAACAACGCGCAAGGGCTGCTCGGCTA
>CAZNII010000065.1:0-1804 GCA_964573075.1 uncultured Novosphingobium sp.
GTCCACTTGCCAAGCCGCGCGGATCGGGCATGATCGGGGAAACTGCCGGAGGGAGCTGGAAAAATGGCCGCCTACATCGTCTTCATCAAGGAACGCGAGCACGACGCGGCGCTGATGGCGCAGTATTCCGCCGCCGCCGGCCCGACGCTGGGCGGGCATCCGGGCAAGCCGCTGGCCTATTATGGCCCGATCCAAACGCTGGAAGGGCCCGAGGCGCAGGGCTGCGTGATGATCGAGTTTCCCGACATGGATGCGGCGCGGGCCTGGTACAATTCCGAGGCCTATCAGGAAGCGCGCAAGCTGCGCTTTGCCGGGGCGGATTACCGCGTGTTCATCACGCAGGGGATTTGACGGTGCGCGCGCCCTTCACCGCAATCGCGCTCGCCGCCGCGCTGGCCCTCGCCGCCGCCCCGGCGCATGCCAACCCGCGGACCGACCGGATGATGGCCGGGGAAAGCTGGCTGCAGGGCAAGGAGCTGGAAGCGGCGATTGCCAAGGCCGAGCAGCACCCGCTCGGTTCGGCCGAAAACCCGGTGCGCACCACCATGCCGCAGGGCCAGCGGCTCTACCTTTCGCGGCTGCGCTGCAGCGACGGGCAGGCGCCGAAGTTCTATCGCCAGGGCAATGTCGGGGTGGGGGTGTTCGGCAACATCGTCGACCTTTACATCGTCACCTGCGAAGGCGGCGAACCGCGTGAGAGCAAGGTTTATATGGACATGTACCACGGCGGCTTCATCGAGACCCGCCCCGTGCCCGGTTTCACCAGTGCGGTGCCGCTGGAAAAGCCGATCGAGGCGAGCGGGAAAGTGGCCGAGCCGCGCGGTTGAGCGCGCACCGGCGGGTTGATCCGGATCAGAGACAGGACCCCGCAACCGGCTAGGCTGGCCCGGTCCGCTCCACCTGGCGGACGCCGTGGAGGATGTGCCGATGAACCTGCGCAAACTGCTGCCGATCCTGCCCGCCGCGCTGGCGCTTGCCGCCTGCGGCAGCGAGAGCAAGACCGAGGTCGTGCCCGAATCGAGCGAATTCGTTGCCGAGAACCCGACCGATCCGGCCGTGCCGGTCGATCTGCCTTCGACCGCGATGACCAACGCCCCGGCGAGCGACGCGGAAGCCGCGACGAAGTAGCTCGGGTCAGCCCCGCCGGCCGATTGCCGCGAGCGGGATCAGCGCGAACAGCACTTGCCCGGCCAGCCCCAGCGCGCCGGGCGGGGTGGCAAGGCCTGCGGCCCATTGTCCGGGGCTCTGCCCGGCAATCGCCCAGGCCAGCGCCGCCTCGCTGCCCAGCAGCAGCGCCAGCGCGGCAAAGCCCATGATCAGCGCCTCGGCCGGGGTGGTGAGGCCCAGCAGCCGGATCAGCCGCCGCGCGACCAGCCAGCTTGCCGCCAGCATCAGCGGCAGCTCTATCGCCACGGCCGCCAGCGCGCCGACCTGGGGGGCCAGCCACAGCGTCCGCACCGCGCCAAGCACGAAGCCCACCGCAAAGACCAGCGCCCAATAGAGCAGCGCGGCGCGCAGGCCCTTCAGGCGTTCAGGCCCGAACACCCAGCAGCACCCGGCGCAGATCGCCGCCTTCGCGGTGGAGCAGGATCAGCAGGTAGGCCATCAGGAAGGCCCCGCCGAGGAAGAAGGCCATCACCGCGAGGACCCAGCCCGACGGGCTCCAGCCGTTGCGCCAGCCGGTCCACAGCGCGGACAGCGCCAGCATGGTCATGAAATCGGCGTTGAACTGCCCCGGCCAGTGGCCTTCGCCGATCGCCCCGAAGAACACCGGCAGCAGCCCCAGCCCGTCGCGGCCGATGAC
>CAZNII010000065.1:1904-5318 GCA_964573075.1 uncultured Novosphingobium sp.
GCTTCACCCTTGGGCTGGTCGAGCCAGATCCCGCGGGTGTCATAGACCGCCTTGTCGATCCGTTCGGCCAGCGGCACGGCCTTGAAGGCATCGTGATCGACCAGCACGATCAGCACCCCGCAGCTTTCCAGCGCGGTGTCGATGTCGATCAGTTCGGCCGCGGTCCCTTCGAACTCGCGCGGGAGCTCGGCGGCATAGGGTTCGACCACCTTGATCCGTTCGCCGAACCGGCGCGCCAGCCGCGCCGCCACGGCGCGGGCCGGGCTTTCGCGGAAATCGTCGATATTGGCCTTGAAGGCGAGGCCGAGGCAGGCGACCGCCTGGCCGGGGTGGGCCTCGATCAGCTTTTCGGCGCGGGCGATCACGTGGTGGATCTTGCCGTCGTTGACCCCGCGCGCGGTGCGGATCAGCGGGGTTTCCTCGGGCGCGCCGTGGACGATGAACCAGGGGTCGACCGCGATGCAGTGGCCGCCCACGCCCGGGCCGGGCTGGAGGATGTTGACCCGCGGGTGGCGGTTGGCCAGCCGGATCACTTCCCACACATCAAGCCCCATCTTGTCGGCAACGATGCTCAGCTCGTTGGCGAAGGCGATGTTGACGTCGCGATAGGCGTTCTCGACCAGCTTGGTCATTTCGGCGCTGCGGGCGTCGGTGGTGACGCAGGTCCCGCGCACGAAGCGCTTGTAGAAGGCCAGCGCCTTTCTGGCGCAGCGCGGGGTGATCCCGCCGATCGAGCGATCGTTGTTGGTCAGTTCTTCCAGGATCTTGCCGGGCAGGACGCGCTCCGGACAATAGGCGATCGAGACGTCGGGAGTCTCGGCCGTGAGCCCCGGACACTTCAGGTCGGGCCGGCGCGCGGCGATCAGATCGCGCAGCGCTTCGGTCGTGCCGACCGGGCTGGTCGATTCGAGGATCACGCAGTCACCGGGCTTGAGCACCCTGGCGACCGCTTCGCCCGCGGCGAGGACATAGGAGATGTCGGGCGCGTGATCGGCGTCGAACGGGGTCGGCACGGCGATGATGAAGACGTCGGCCGGGGCCATCTCGGTCGAGGCCTTGAGCAGCCCGCGCGCAACCACGCCATGGACCAGCCCGTCGAGATCGACTTCCTCGATGTGGATTTCGCCGCGGTTGATCGTATCGACCACGCTCTGCGTCACGTCGACGCCGTGGACCTTGCAGCCCGCCCGCGCCACGACGGCGGCGGTCGGCAGCCCGATATAACCCAGCCCGACGACACAAACGTCCGGTTTAACGTCCGATTTCATTCCCGATCAGCTCCACGATCCGGCGCGCGGAGCGCCCGTCCCCGAAGGGGTTGTGGGCCCGCGCCATAGCTTCGTAGGCCGCCTTATCGTCGAGAAGTTTGAACATTTCGGTAACGATAACCGAGGTTTCGGTGCCGACCAGCCGGGCCGTGCCGGCGGCGACGCCCTCGGGCCGCTCGGTCGTCTCGCGCATCACCAGCACCGGTTTGCCCAGCGCCGGTGCCTCTTCCTGGACCCCGCCCGAATCGGTCAGCATGATCTCCGCGATCGACAGCAGGTGCGCGAAGTGCGGATAGTCGAGCGGTTCGATCAGCGCGACATTGTCGAGCCCGGCAAGCGCGGCGTTCATCACCTTGCGGACATTGGGATTGAGGTGGACCGGAAAGATCACCGCCACGTCAAGGCGCGCGGCGATCTGGCGGATCGCTTCGGCAATCGCTTCCATCCCGCCGCCGAAATTCTCGCGCCGGTGGCTGGTCACACCAATGATCCGCTTGCCGGCAAAGCGCGCCTTCAGGTCATCGAGCCCGCTGGCCATGGCCGGATCAGCCGCGATCCGGGCCGAGACCCAGTGCAGCGCGTCGATCACGGTGTTGCCGGTCACGTGGACGCGGGCGGGATCGACCTGCTCGTCGGTCAGCGCCTTGGCCGAAACGTCGGTCGGCGCGAAGTGCAGGCTGGCGATCTGGCCGATGATCTTGCGGTTCACCTCCTCCGGCCAGGGGTGATAGATGTTGCCGCTGCGCAGGCCCGCCTCGACATGGTCGACCGGGATCTGGCGGTAGTAGGCGGCGAGCGCGCCGGCCATCGCGGTGGCGGTATCGCCCTGGACGATGACGCGCGCCGGCTTCACCTCGTCCATCACCCGGCCGAGGCCAGTGAGCAGCGCAGCGGTCAGGCTGTCGAGCGTCTGGTCGGGCCGCATCAGGTCGAGGTCGTGATCGGGAACCAGCCCGGCAATCTCCAGGACCTGGTCGAGCATCTGGCGATGCTGGGCCGATACGCAGACCACCGGCACGAAGCGCGGATCCTCGCGCAGCGCGGCGACGACTGGGAACAGCTTGATCGCTTCCGGCCGGGTGCCGAACACGACGAGGATCTTCTGGGGTTCGCTCATGGAAAAGTCCCCTACCAGCGATGGGTTAACCATGAAATAAGAGCGCGCGGGTATACCGGCCGCGAATAGACGGAGTTCCCATGCGCGTACTGGTTACCGGCGCCGCCGGCTTCATTGGCTTTGCCCTCGCCCAGCGCCTGCTGGCGCGCGGCGATGTGGTGATCGGGGTGGACAGCCTCAACGACTATTACCAGGTCAGCCTCAAGCAGGATCGCGTCGCCGCGCTGGTCGCGGCCGGGGGCAACCGCTTTGCTTTCCACCACCTCGACTTTGCCGACATGGCCGCGCTGGAGCGCGCGCTGGAGGGGAGCGAGATCGACCGGATCGTCCATCTCGGCGCCCAGGCCGGGGTGCGCTATTCGATCGAGAACCCGCAGGCCTATGTCAGCTCGAACCTGGCCGGCCACGTCAACCTGCTCGAACTGGCCCGGCACCGCGCGGTCGAGCACATGGTCTATGCCAGCTCCAGCTCGGTCTATGGCGGCAATGCCAAGCTGCCCTTCGCGGTCGAGGACCGGGTCGATCATCCGGTCTCGCTCTATGCCGCGACCAAGCGCGCCGACGAGCTGATGAGCGAAACCTACGCCCACCTGTTCCGCCTGCCGCTGACCGGGCTGCGCTTCTTCACCGTCTATGGTCCCTGGGGCCGTCCGGACATGATGATGTGGAACTTCACGCGCCGGATTCTGGCGGGCGAGCCGATCCCGGTGTTCAACCACGGCGACATGTACCGCGACTTCACCTATATCGACGATATCATCGCCGGGGTGGTGGCCTGCCTCGATAGCCCTCCGGCCGACGATGGCGCGGAAAAGGCCGGCGGCTCGGTCAAGCCGCACGCGCTCTACAACATCGGCAACAACCGCTCCGAACCGCTGATGAAGGTGATCGGCCTGCTCGAGGAAGCCTGCGGCAAGAAGGCCGAGATGGAGCTGCTGCCGATGCAGCCCGGCGACGTTCACAAGACCTATGCCGACATCACCGCGATCAGCCGCGACCTGGGCTATGCCCCGACCACCAGCATCGAGG
>CAZNII010000065.1:5418-10769 GCA_964573075.1 uncultured Novosphingobium sp.
GACATCACCGCGATCAGCCGCGACCTGGGCTATGCCCCGACCACCAGCATCGAGGCCGGGGTGCCGGCCTTTGTCGAATGGTATCGGGGATACCACGGGGTCTAGCTTCACGGGCTTCGACAGGCTCAGCCTGAGCGGGGCTGGGGAAAAGCGCGAGACCCGCTCGGGCTGAGCTTGTCGAAGCCCAAGCGCGTCGGCATCACCGGTCCATGGCGATTCTTTCAGACAAGTGGATCCGCAGCGAAGCGCAGCGCGCGGGGATGATCGAGCCTTTCGTCGAGCACCAGAAGCGCGACGGCTGCATCTCCTATGGCCTGTCGAGCTATGGCTATGACGCGCGGGTGGCGGACGAGTTCAAGATCTTCACCAACGTCCATTCGGCGGTGGTCGATCCCAAGAACTTCGACGACAACAGCTTTGTCGATGTGAAGACCGACTGCTGCATCATTCCGCCCAACAGCTTCGTGCTGGCCCGGACGGTCGAATATTTCCGGATCCCGCGCGACGTGCTGGTGATCTGCCTGGGCAAGAGCACCTATGCCCGCTGCGGGATCATCGTCAACGTCACCCCGCTCGAGCCGGAATGGGAGGGCCACGTGACGCTGGAATTCTCCAACACCACCCCGCTGCCGGCCAAGATCTATGCCAACGAAGGCGCCTGCCAGTTCCTGTTCCTGCAGGGCGACCAGCCGTGCGAGACCAGCTATGCCGACCGCAGCGGCAAATACATGGGCCAGCGCGGCGTGACGCTGCCGAAGCTTTGAGGTGCCTGGGCGATTGCAACTTTCGCTTGCCTCAACCCGTCCATGCTGAGCTTGTCGAAGCACTGCCCTTTTCTTCGTGCGTTCTGCAAGACCGCCTGAAAGGAAAAGCAGTCCTTCGACAAGCTCAGGACGGACGGTTTTGAGGGATGGCCGGCATCGCTTGGCCAGAGAGGAACCAGCCATGGAAACACCCCTGTTCGATCAATGGCGCGCCCGCTCGCCGCATTACGATGACAGCCACGAGGCGGTCTGCGACACCGTCCGCGCCTTTGTGGCGAAGGAAATCACCCCCAACGTCGACAAGTGGGAAGCCGCCGGAGAGCTGCCGCGCGAGTTGCACCGCAAGGCGGCGGAGGCCGGCATTCTGGGCCTCAATTACCCGGAGGAGTTCGGCGGCACCGGCGATGCCTTCACCCTGTTCCACAGCCTGGTTCAGACCGAGGAACTGGCCCGGCCCGGCGCGGGCGGGATCTGCGCCTCGCTGATGACCCACGGGATCGGTCTGCCGCCGATCCTCGCCATGGGGAGCCCCGAACTGCAGCGCCGGATCGCGTCCGCGGTGCTGGCGGGCGAGAAGCTGATCTGCCTCGGCATCACCGAACCCGGAGGCGGATCGGACGTTGCCCAACTGCGCACCAGGGCGGAGCGCAAGGGCGCGAGCTATATCGTCAATGGCGAGAAGACCTACATCACGTCGGGCATGCGCGCCGATTACATCACCCTGGCGGTGCGCACCGGCGGGCCGGGGTTCGGGGGGATTTCGCTGCTGCTGGTCGAGCTCGACCGCCCCGGCGTGACCCGCACCCCGCTGGCCAAGATGGGCTGGCACGCCAGCGATACCGCGACGATCCATTTCGACAATGTCGAATTGCCGGCCGAGAACCTGATCGGGCCGGAAAACGGCGGCTTTGCCGGGATCATGCGCAATTTCAACGGCGAGCGGCTGGGGATGAGCCAGCAGGCCGTGGCTTTTGCCCGGATCTGCTACGAGGACGCGCTGGACTGGGCGAGGGCCCGCGAGACCTTTGGCAAGCCGCTGGTCACCAACCAGGTGATCCGCCACAAGCTGGCCGACATGGTCCGCCGGATCCAGGCGAGCCAGGCCTGGATCGATCACTGCGCCTGGACTGTGCTGAACGGCTGCGCCTTTCCCGGCGACTTCGCGCTGCTCAAGGTCCAGGCGACCCAGACCATGGAGTTCTGCGCCCGCGAGGCCTGCCAGATCCTGGGCGGGGCCAGCTTCATGCGCGGCGGCCGGGTCGAGCGGATCTACCGCGAGGTTCGGGTGATGGCGATCGGCGGCGGCAGCGAGGAGATCATGTTCGATCTCGCCAGCCGGCAATACCGGTTCTGAAGGGAACGGAATCTTCTCCCTCAACCCCGTCACCCTGAACTCGTTTCAGGGTCCATCGGGCCGAAAGATCGAAGCTTTGTGCCGCATGCCGGACCCCGCCGCTGGTGGCTTTCCGGCAAGCGCTGGCTTGGCCGCGCCATGGACCCTGAAACGAGTTCAGGGTGACGATGGGAGGCCGAAATGGTGCGAGCCGGTCCCGCCGGACACCCGCTGCCGTAACGTCCGACGAAACGCGTTTTACATTGCCACCGGAATGTGGCCTTCTCGGCCAAACCCGTCGCCGGATTCGGGTCCAGAGGAGAGCTGCAATGACCGCCAAGGCTGACCGCCCCTACGATCTCGTCGTCTATGGCGCGACCGGATACACCGGCCGCCTGGTGGCCGAATACCTTGCCCACCACTATCAGGGCAAAGGCCCGAAATGGGCCATGGCCGGGCGCAGCGCGGATAAGCTGGCCGAAGTGCGGGACCTGATCGGCGCGCCGACCGACACCCCGCTGGTGGTGGCCAATTCGGACGATCCGGCGAGCATGCAGGCACTGGCCGAAAGCACCCGCGTGGTGGTCACCACGGTCGGCCCCTATCAGCTCTATGGCGAGCCGCTGCTGAAGGCCTGCGTCGAAGCGGGCACCGACTATGCCGACCTGTGCGGCGAACCGGGCTGGATGCGCGAGATGATCGACAAGTACCACGATGCCGCCAGGGCATCGGGCGCGCGGATCGCGTTCTCCTCGGGCTTCGATTCGATTCCGTTCGATCTGGGCGTGTTCATGTTGCAGAAGGAAGCCAGGGCCCGCCACGGCAGCCCCGCGCCGCGCGTCAAGGGCCGGGTCCGGGCAATGCAGGGCACCTTCTCGGGCGGAACGGCGGCGAGCCTGACCGAAACGATGAAGGCGGTGGCGAAGAACCCTTCATTGATCAAGATCCTGCAAAGCCCGTTCGGGCTGACCCCGGGCTTCGAAGGGCCGAGCCAGCCAATGGGGCTGATGCCCGAATACGATGAAAGCGTCGGCAAGTGGGCCGCGCCGTTCATCATGGCGACGATCAACACCAAGAACGTCCACCGCACCAATTTCCTGCTCGGCCATCCCTATGGCGCGGACTTCAAGTACGACGAGATGGTGCTGACCAGCCCCGGCGAGATCGGCGAGAGGGCCGCCCATGCCGTGGCCGAAATGCTCAAGAACCCGTTCGGCGCCAAGCCGCCCAAGCCGGGCGAAGGGCCGACCAGGGAAGAGCGCGAGAACGGCCACTATGACGTGCTGTTCATCGGCGAATGGCCGGATGGCAAGACGATCCGCTATGGCGTCAAGGGCCGCTATGATCCGGGCTATGGCTCGACCAGCCGGATGATCGCCGAGACCGGGATCGCCCTGCTCGACTGCCAGGCCGAAGGCGGCGTGTCGCTGCCCGGCGCGCTGCTGGGCGAGGCGCTGGTCCAGCGCCTGCAAGACCATGCCGAGATCACTTTCGCGGTGGAGGAATAATCGTGGCCGCCAATGAACAGGTGGTGCGCGATTTTCTGGCCGCCTGGTCGCGGCTCGATGTCGAGGAACTGGTTGCGTACTTCACGCCCGACGGCACCTATCACAACATGCCGCTCGCCCCGGTCAGCGGGCACGAGGCGTTGCGCCCGTTCATCGCCGGGTTCGCCGGCGGTTGGGCCAGCACGGAATGGGAGGTCCTGCACCTCGTTTCCAGCGGCAACGTTGTGATCGCCGAGCGGATCGACCGCACGCTGACCAAGGACGGCAAGACCGTCGACCTGCCGTGCTGCGGGGTCTTCGAGATGGACGGCGGCAAGATCAAGGTCTGGCGCGATTACTTCGACATGGGCAGCTACATGAAGGCGCTGGCAGGCTGACCGCATGACCAATCTGCTGTCCGCCGTGCCGGACGAGCTCCGCAACGGCTGGAAGATAATTCTTGGCTGCTCGATCGGGATCGCCAGCGGAGTGGCGATCCTGTTCCTCAGCTTTTCGCTGTTCATCGTACCGCTGACTGCGGAGCTGCAGGTCAGTCGCGGCCAATTGAGCAATGTCCAGGCGCTGATCATCACCGCCGCGATCGGGTCTCCGCTGATCGGCCGGCTGACCGACATCTACGGGGTCCACAAGGTCTATGCCGCCAGCGCGCTGCTGGTTGGGGGAGCCCACCTGACCGCGGCCCTGTTCGCCTCGAACCTGGTCCACATGGGCATGACCATCGCCTTTGTCGGACTAGTCGGGGCGGGCACCGGCACGGTGGTGCTCAGCCGCCCGATCAACGCCGCGTTCAGGCAGTACCGCGGCACCGCGCTGGGGCTGATGGCAGTGGGTGTTTCTGTCCTGGCGATCCTGGCCCCGCCGGCAATCAATTGGGTGATCGAGAACTGGGGCTGGCGCGGCGCCTTTGCCGGCATGGCGGCAATCTCGCTGTTGGCAGGGATCCCCGCGGTTCTGCTGTTGGTGCCGGACACGGGCCGGGCCGGCAGCGGGATCGGCGCCGCATCCGCACCGCGCGAGCCCAGCGACTGGCGGTTCCTGCGCGAACGCGATTTCTGGTTCCTGGCCCTGGCGCTGATCACGATGAGCCTGGCTACGGCCGGTGCGGCGAGCCAGCTTGCGCCGATGGTGCAGGACATCGGCGCAAATGGCGCGCTTGCCCTGTCGTTCTTTTCGGCCGGAACCTTTATCGGCCGGCTGGGCGGAGGCTGGCTGCTCGACCGGATCGAGCCGCGCCGCGCGGCCTTCCTGCTGACCCTGCTGCCCGCGATCGGCTTTGTCATCCTGCTGACCGCCGGCGCGGTGACCCCGGCGATCATGCTGGCGGTGACGATCATCGGCATCCAGCAGGGGGCCGAGATCGACATCTTCGCCTATATGGTCGCCCGGCGGTTCGATCTGGCCCACTACAGCGCAATCTATGGTGCGCTGGTCGGGCTGGGCTGGATCGGCAATGTCGGCGGCCTGCTCAGCATGGGCAAGGCCTTTGACCTGTTCGGCAGCTATGCTCAGGCCCAGGGCGCGGCGATCGGCTGCCTGGCGGTCTCGGCGCTGCTGCTCCTCGCCATCCGTCTGCCCCCGGCGCCGGATGCTGCCCGGAAATCCGTGTCCGCATGAGGCCCTTCCCGCCCGATAGCGAATGGCACGCCGGCTGGCGCATCGTGGCGGCCATGGCCACGGCCAATGCAACCGGCATTTCGCTGCTGTTCTACACCTTCAGCATGTTCCTGATCCCGATCAGCGACGAGC
>CAZNII010000065.1:10869-14802 GCA_964573075.1 uncultured Novosphingobium sp.
ATTTCGCTGCTGTTCTACACCTTCAGCATGTTCCTGATCCCGATCAGCGACGAGCTTGAACTGACGCGCGGCGAGGTTGGGCTGGTCCAGGCGATGATCATCACCGCCGCAATCGGCGCGCCGGTCATCGGGCGGATTACCGACCGGGTTCCGTTCCGCACGATCTACGTGGTGGCAACGCTGCTGCTCGCCGCAATCGAGATCGCCCAGGCCCGGCTGGTCGACAGCCTGATCGGCCTGGCGCTGACGGTCGGACTGGCCGGGCTTATCGGCGGAGGGACCTCGTCGATCCTGCTGGTCCGGCCGGTCAATGCCCATTTCCGGCAGAATCGCGGCCTGGCGCTGGGGCTGGTTGCGATCGGCGTATCGGTTTCGACCATTGTGGTCCCGCCGATCCTGCAACTGGTGATCGCCAGCACCAGCTGGCGCGATGGCTATCTGGCCCTGGCCACGATGGCCGCGCTGGTCGGCATGCCGCTGGTCCTGCTGCTGTTGCCGCGCGACCTGCCGCTCAACCGGGGCGGGCCGATCGCCAGTGGAATCGGGGCCGGGACCGGGCCGTTCCTGCGCGAGCGCGACTTCTGGCTGCTGGTCGCAGCCAACATGCTGGTCGCGATCAGCATTTCGGGATCGATCGGCCAGCTTTCGCCGATGATCCAGGACGAGCGGCTTTCCGCCCAGACCGCCTCGTTCGGACTGTCGCTGTTCGCCGCCGGGCAGTTTGCCGGCAAGCTGTTCGGCGGCTGGGCGCTCGACCGGTTCGAGCCCCGGCGGATCGCCGCGCTGATGACCGTCCTGCCGGCCAGCGGGTTCCTGATCTTCCTGACCGATACCGGAATGACCTGGCCGATCCTGCTGGCCTGCGCGATGATCGGGATGCTGCAGGGGGCCGAGATCGACATCTTCGCCTATTTCATCGCCCGCCGCTTCGATCCCGCCCAGTTCGGCACCGTGTTCGGCGCGCTGCACGGGTTCGGCTGGCTGGCGACCGCGCTGGGCATCACCCTGTTCGGCTTCACCTACGACTGGTTCGGCAGCTATGCCCCGATCCAGCTGGGGGCGGTGGCACTGCTGGTGCTGGTCGCCCTGCTGTTCCAGCCGATCCGGCTGCGCGACGAATCCTAGAGCGCGGCGGCGACTTCTGCCGCCACGGCCTGCGCGCGCGGTTCCGGCACGCCCAGCCCGGTCAGGCCCAGCACCAGCATCTCGCGCAGCCGCTCGGCTGCATCGGCGCGGCCGGGGCGGCGTTCGATCGCGTTGAGCTGGGCGATCTGGCACAGCCCCAGCCAATAGCGCACCCCGCTGCGCGCCGCTTCGGGGCGGGCGAGGCCAGCGGCCAGCAAGGCATCGATATCGGCGCGGATCCCGCGGTTGAGATCGTGATCGATCCCGGTCGAGGTTTCGAGCCCGCGCAGCATCACGATCGCCCGTTTGCGTTCGGTCAGCGCGAAATCGACTGCCACCCGCATGCCGCCGGCCAGCCGGAGGGCCGGATCGGTGACCCCGGCATTGGCCGCACCGACCCGCGCCTCAAGCTCAAGCCGCACCGCCGCGCCGATCGCTGCGGCAAAGCCCTGCTTGTCGGTAAAGTGGTTGAAGAAGCTGCCCTTGGCCACGCCCGCGCGCGAGACGATATCGTCGATCGCAATCGCATCGATCGGGCGCTCGGCCAGCAGTTCGAACCCGGCCGCCAGCAGCGCCGCGCGGGTGCGCGCGGCGCGGGGATGCAGAGCGTGAAGCGCAGTTTGCGCGGTACTGGCCATGCGGAATTATCGCCTCACTTGACTAGATGGTCAATTGCCACTAGTTGACCATTCAGTCAATAACGAATCGGCGGGAGAGGACGCGCAAATGAGCGTAATCCGCATCGAAGACATCGCCCACGTGCGCTATGCCGCGCCCGATCTTGGCGCCATGCGCGGCTTTCTCGAAGACTTCGGGATGAGCACCTTCGAGGCCGGCGGCCGGCTCTATGGCAAGGGTGGCGACGGACGGGCGTTCTTCCACGTGACCGAACCGGGCGAAGCCAGGTTCCTGGCGATCGGCTTCCGCGCCGAGACGGTCGAGGATCTCGAGCGCCTTGCCGCGCACGAAGGCGCTCCGGTCGAGGACCTGGCCGAACCGGGCGGCGGCAAGGTGGTGCGGCTGACCGATCCCGATGGCTACCTGGTCGAGGTCGTCGCCGGCCAGGCCAAGGACGAAGCCGCCCTGCCCCTGGCCGACCAGCCATTCAACACCGCCGCAGCTAAGCCGCGTTTCCGCCAGGCCGTGCGGCTCGATCCGGCCCCTGCCCACGTCAAACGGATCGGCCATGCCGTGCTCAAGGTCCGCGATTTCCGCACTTCCGAAAAGTGGTACAAGGACCGCTTCGGCTTCCTCACCTCGGACGAGGTCGAGGCGGCGAAGGACGTTCCGCTCGGCGCCTTCATGCGCTGCGACCGGGGCGACAAGCCGGCCGATCACCACACCCTGTTCCTGGCCCAGCTGCCGGGTGAGCTTGGCATCCTGCATGCCGCCTTCGAAGTGTCCAACCTCGACGACCTGATGCTGGGTCACCAGCACCTCAAGGCGAAAAAGCGCGAAGCCGCCTGGGGTGTGGGCCGGCACATCATGGGCAGCCAGGTGTTCGATTACTGGAAGGACCCGTTCGGCAACGAGCTGGAGCACTGGACCGACGGCGACCTGTTCACTGCCGCCGACCCGCCGCAGAAGATGCCGATGAGCGCATTGCTTGCGGTGCAATGGGGCAGCCCGCACCCGATGTTCGCCGGCAAGCTGGCCCCGCCGTCCGGCCTGGTTTCGTTCTTCACCGCGCTGCTGCTGCGCATCAAGCGCCTGTTTTCCGGCAAGACCCAAGGAGCCCCCGCATGAAGCTTTGCACCTATACCGCCAATGGCCAGACCCGCACCGGGATCGTCGTGGGCGATACGGTGGTCGATACCGGCGTGCCGGGTACGATGATCGACCTGATCAAGGGCTGGGACGCGCTGAAGCCGCAGCTCGAAGCCAAGGCCGCTGCCGGCGGCGGGGTACCGCTCGCCTCGGTCAAGCTCGAGGCCCCGGTCCAGCGGCCGGGCAAGATCTTCGCGATCGGCCTCAACTATGCCGACCATATCGAGGAATCGAAGATGGGCACGCCTGAAAAGCAGGTCTGGTTCACCAAGGCCCAGACCAGCGTCAATGCCCCCTACGATCCGATCCTGATCGCCCGCGGTGCCTTCACCAACGACTACGAGGCCGAACTGGTCGCGGTGATCGGCAAGGGCGGCAAGCACGTTTCCGCCGCCGATGCGCCGGCCGCGGTGTTCGGCTACTGCGTTGGCAACGATGTGACCGAGCGCATGGCCCAGCATTCGACCCCGCAATGGTCGTTCGGCAAGAGCTTCGATACCCACGCCCCTATGGGCCCGTGGATCGTCACCGCCGACGAGCTGGGCGATCCCCACACCCTGGGGATCCGCTGCTTCGTCAATGGCGAGAAGCGCCAGGATTCGAACACCCGGCACCTGGTCTTCAACGTCTGGCAGCAGGTCGAGCATCTTTCGATGGGCATGACGCTGGAGCCGGGCGACTGCCTGTTTACCGGCACCCCGGGCGGGATCGGCGCGGCGATGGATCCGCGCCAGTTCCTGAAAGCCGGCGACGTGGTCCGCACCGAGATCGACCAGCTGGGCCACATCGAAGGCACCATGACGGCGGAGGGCTGAGGCCATGGCGCAGGGCTTCGATTGCGATGTGCTGATCGCCGGCGGCGGGCCCGCCGGAGTGACCCTGGCGGTGCTGCTGGCCAGGCGCGGCGTGCGCGTGATCGTCGCCGAAAAGGAAGCAGCCATCTATCCGCTGCCCCGCGCCGCGCACCTCGATCACGAGACGATGCGGATCCTGCAGGAAGCCGGTGTGGCCGACGCGGTGATGGCCACCAGCCGCCGCGCC
>CAZNII010000066.1:0-3416 GCA_964573075.1 uncultured Novosphingobium sp.
TTGCCAAGGTTGGGGTCGAGGGTTCGAATCCCTTCGCCCGCTCCAGTTTTCCCAATTCCAATCAATCGGAACGGAACGCCATGACCGGCTTCCTGCTTGCCTTTGTCGCGGTCCTGCTCGCCGGATTCGGCGGGCGGGATCAGGTGCTGGTGGCGGGGATTTCGGCGCGGCAGGGCGAGCGGCCGGCCTTGCTGCTGGTGGCGCTGGCCAGCGCGGCGCTGAGCGCGGCGGCGGCGGTCTGGCTGGCCGGGACCTTTGCCCCGCAACTGGCCCCGGCGGCGCGGCGGATGCTGGCGGTGCTGGCGCTGGGGCTGGCGGCGATCGACCTGCTGCTGACCCGCCGCAAGCCCGCTCCGGCCGAACCGACCGAATCGCTGGGGGCCTTCTCGGCGGTCCTGCTGGCCCAGCAACTGACTGATGCAGCGCGGTTTCTGCTCTTTGCGATCGTGGTCGCCTCGGTCCTCCCGCTGGCTGCGGGGCTGGGCGGGGTGCTGGGCGGAATGGCGGTTGTGACGCTGGGCTGGAGCGGCGGGCAGGCCCTGCTCGACCTGCCGCTGGTGGTGGTCCGGCGCTGGCTGGGCGGGGCGCTGCTGGTGGTTGCCGCGGTGCTGTTCGTGGCGCTACGATAATCGTTTCTTACGATCACAGTTCCGATATCAATCGGTTGGATCGATCAATCAGGGTGTCCTAAGAGCGCCTCAGACCGCTTTGAAAGGCACCACCATGATCACCAACCCGACCGACAACGCGCACCAGGCGCTCACCGCCGGGCTCAACCGGCTGCTGGCCGATACCTTTGCGCTGTATCTCAAGACCAAGAACTTCCACTGGCACGTCCGCGGCCCCCAATTCCGTGACCTGCACCTGCTGTTCGACGAGCAGGCGGCGGCGATCTTTGCCCTCACCGACCTGATCGCCGAACGGGTCCGCAAGAACGGCGCGGCCACCCTGACCTCGATCGGTGCGATCGCCGCGGCCAGCCGGATCGCCGACCAGGACGATGCGGCACTTTCGGCCGAAGCCATGATCGCCGAGCTGGCGGCCGACAACCGCACCCTGATTGCCGGCCTGCGCGAGGTGAAGGAGCTGGCCGGCGCGGCCGGTGACAACGCCACCGAAGGTGCGGTTGACGACTGGACCGACCAGGCCGAACAGCGGGTCTGGTTCCTGACCTCGCTCGCCGCATAGCATTGCAGCGCGGTTCCGTGGCGGCGGGCAAGCTGCTATCGCCCGGACCATGACCAGTGCCAACCTGATCGCCGGGGCCGACGATGCCGCCATCGCGTTGTGGTTGCACCGCCGCATCGCCGCCGCGCTGGCCGATTCTCCGGGCGAAGTGGCGATCACGATGCCGGGCGGATCGACCCCGTTTCCGATCCTGGCCGAACTGGCCCGGCTGGGGCTCGACTGGGGCCGGATCGCGGTCTGGCCGGGGGATGACCGGATCGTGCCCGAGGACCACCCCGCCAGCAACGCCGGCCGGATCCGCGCCGCGCTCGAGCCGCTCGGCGCGCGGATCGTGCCGCTGGCAGAAGCTGCCCGTCCGCCACACTTTGCCCTCGCCTGGCTGGGCATGGGCGGAGACGGGCACATCGCCAGTCTGTTTCCCAACACCGATCCCCGTGCCGACGATCCGCTGGCGCTGCGCCGGCTGGTGCCCGATCCGCTGCCGCCCGAGGCGCCGTTCGCGCGGCTCAGCCTGACCATCCCGGCGCTGCTTGACAGCGACGAGCTGGTCTTCGTGATCCGCGGCGCGGACAAGCGCGCGCTGTTCGAGGCGGCGCTGGTGGGCGAGCACGACTTGCCGGTCGCCCGCCTGCTCGCCGCGGCCAGCCAGCCGGTCACATGCTTCACCTGATCCCCGCGCCCTTGCACCGGGCCGGATTGCGCTTGGCCCATGCGCTGCGGCGGCGCTGGTGGCGGCTGGCCCGGGTCAGGCTCAATGGCTGCCGGGTGCTGGCCTTCGACGAGGCGGGACGGATCCTGCTGATCCGCCATTCCTATGGCAGCGGCAACTGGATGCTGCCCGGCGGCGGAATCGCCCGGGGCGAGGATCCATTGGCCGCGGCGCTGCGCGAGCTGGCCGAGGAGGTGGGCTGCACGCTGCACCGGGCGCAGCTGCTCGCAGTGGTCGAAGAGCCGCTCTACGGCACGGTCAACCGGGTTCACCTGGTCTGCGGGACGATCGAAGGCGCGCCCCGGGCAGACGGGCGCGAAGTGACCGAGCTGGGTCTGTTCGCGCCCGGTGCGCTACCCGATCGCCTGTCGCCGGCGCTGGCCGCGCGGATCGACGAATGGATCGCCGCCGCGCGGACCGGCTAGTCGGCTAGAACTTCAGTTCATTGCCGCGCTTCAGGCAGGCGCGGAACCGGTCGCGGAAATTGGCGTTGAATTCATCGTCGGTCTTGGCGTCGAGCATGGCCTTGGTCTGCCGTTCGGATTCGGCCTTGAATTCGGCGATGGTCGCATCGGTCTTGCCGGGATTGAGGCCGTCCGCCCGCACCAGCCACATGGTGGCCAGCTGCTTGGCATCGTCCGAACCCTTCTGCATTTCGGGCGAAACCGGCTTTTCCGGAGTTCCGCTCATCGCGGCCGAGGCGACCGTCATCGCCGCAGCACAACCGATCGCTTCCTGGTAGGCGGCCGGATCGGTCACTTCGGCGCTGGCCGCCTGCGGGACCAGCAGCCCGGCGAAAATCAGCGGCGCGGAAATCCTGAAAATACGGCGCATGGCAGTGTCCCTGGGGGTGGTTGGTGGTGAAATGACAAACCCCGACCCGGTCCGGTTGCGGAACGGGCCGGGGTTCGCGAATTGCCTGAAGGCTTACTTCTTCGAAGCTTCCTGCACGGCCTGATAGGCAGCCTTGCCCAGGTTGTTGCAGGTTTCGAGGTTGTCGTTGACCAGCTTTTCAGCGCCGCCCTTTTCGCCCAGCGACTTGATCATCGCATCGTTCTGCGAAGAAACGTCGGCCTGGACGGCTTCGGGGGTCTTCTTGGAGACCACGGTCGCCACCACCATCAGCGCAGCCGACTGGTTGGTGAAGGTTTCGGCCTGGGCCTTGTTTTCGGGCTTGTCCTTGTCGTCGCCCACGCTCATCACCTGGGCAAGCAGCATGTTGAAAGCCGCGCAGTGGGTCAGCTTCCCATAGGACAGATCATCGTCGGCGGCGGTCGACGCGGTCGGCGCGGCCATGGCGAACAGCGCCGCAGCGGCGGCAAGTGCACGGAACTTCATACTCGGTAACCCCTTGTTCGATTCAAATCGGCAGGTCATCGCCCCCGCTGCTCGCACCCGCCGCCGGCACCGCCCTTGGCCACATTTGCGAGAACCGATCCCCGGCCTTGGTTTCTGCCAAGACGGGGGGCTTGTCCAACATTTTTGCTTTCGCGTCTCTGAATGGGGCGTTTGCTGTGAT
>CAZNII010000066.1:3516-14279 GCA_964573075.1 uncultured Novosphingobium sp.
GGGGCTTGTCCAACATTTTTGCTTTCGCGTCTCTGAATGGGGCGTTTGCTGTGATTAAGCGGTTACACCCCCAATTGGGGGTCAGAACAGTTCGCCTTGCACGCGACCCCCCACCGGCGCGGCCTCCGGCTCGTCCTCTTCCAGTGCCGACAGGATCAGCCCGACCAGCCGCACCGGCTGGGCCAGCGGTAGCACCTCGTCGAGCAGTTCGTGCCCGATCCGGGCGAGCTCGGCCTGACTGGCGAGCGGCCGGGCCAGGCTGCGGGCGCGGGTCAGGTTGGTGAAGTCCTTGTGCTTGAGCTTGAGCGTAACGGTCCGTCCCCGCGCCTCGGCCTTCTCGATCCGGGTCCAGGTGAGCGCGATGATCCGTTCCAATACCTCGCGCAGCGCCGAGCCCGACGAAATGTCCTTGTCGAGCGTGCGTTCCGCGCCCAGCGACTTGCGCGGCCGGTTGGCCTTGACCCGGCGCAGGTCGATCCCGCGCGCGGCGCGATAGAGGTAATCGGCCTGGCTGCCGAAATGCCGGCGCAGGAAGTAGATGTCCTTGTCCTTGAGGTCGGCACCGGTCTCGATCCCCAGCGCGGCCATCCTTTCCGCGCCCTTGGGTCCGATCCCGAAGAACCGCCGCACCGGCAGCGCCGCGACAAAGCGCGCGCCTTCGCCCGGGCGGATCACGCACAGCCCATCGGGCTTGTTCTGGTCGCTCGCCAGCTTGGCGAGGAACTTGTTGTATGAAACCCCGGCGCTGGCGGTCAGCCCGGTTTCGGCCTTGATCCGGGCCCGGATCAGTTCGGCGATGCGGGTGGCAGAGCCGATCCCCTTGAGGTCCTCGGTCACGTCGAGGAACGCCTCGTCTAGGCTGAGCGGTTCAACGTGCGGGGTATAGTCGAGGAAGATCTCGCGGATCTGGTGCGAGATCGCGGTGTAGACCGCAAAGCGCGGCGGGCGGAAGATCAGCTGCGGGCAGAGCCGCCGGGCGGTGACCGAAGGCATCGCGCTGCGACAGCCGAACTTGCGCGCTTCATAGGAACAGGTGGTCAGCACCCCGCGCGGGCCCTCGCCGCCAACCGCCACCGGCTTGCCGCGCAGCGAGGGTTCGTCGCGCTGTTCGACGCTGGCATAGAAGGCATCCATGTCGACATGGATGATCTTCCTGAGGCCGCTCGCCTCCGGGTCTTCCGTGCCGCCTGCCGATTCCGCCTGGTCCATGGCCGCGATGATAGCGCCAATCGGGCCGTGACGAAAATGCACTGGCCTATGCCTTCGCTTATCGCCATGGGCAGGGCATGACCGCCGTTTCCGCCACCACCCGTCCGCCGCTGGGCGAACGCGAGTTCATCGTCATGATGGCCTCGCTGATGGCGTTGCAGGCGCTCAGCATCGATTCGATGCTGCCGGCGCTGGGGACGATCGCTGGCGATCTCGGCTCGACCGACCCCAACCATCGCCAGCTGGTGATCGGGGTCTACCTGTTCGGATCGGCGATCGGGGCGCTGCTGCCCGGGGCCATGGCCGACCGGTTCGGGCGCCGTCCGGTGCTGTTCGCGGCGCTTGGCGCCTATACTGTGCTGGCGCTGGCCTGCGCCGTGGTGCAGGATTTTACCACCCTGCTGGTGCTGCGTGGTTTGCAGGCCTTGGGCAGCGCTGGGCTTTCGGTGATGCCCAGCGCGATCGTCCGCGATTGCCACGAGGGCGACCGGATGGCGCGGATGCTTTCGACCACCGCGCTGGTGTTCATGGTGGTGCCGGTGCTGGCCCCCAGTTTTGGCCAGGCCGTGCTGCAGTTTGCCGGGTGGCGCTGGATTTTCGGGCTGACCACGGTGCTGTCGGTAACGGTCAGCGCCTGGGTCTGGCTGCGCCTGCCCGAAACACTCGATCCCGCCAATCGCCAGGAGATCCGCCCCCGCCGGATCGCCGCCAACATGGGCACCGCGCTGAGCAACCGGGCCTCGATCGGCTATGTCATCGGCGGCGGGCTGGTCTGGGCCGGGCTGTTCGGTTTCCTCAACAGCTCGCAGCAGCTGGTGGCCGAACACTTCGGCGCGGGCAGCAGCTTTCCGCTCTATTTCGCCGGGATGGCCGGGTGCATGGCGCTCGCCAACCTGGTCAATTCGCGGATCGTCGAGCGGTTCGGGGCGCGGCGGGTTTCGCACAGCGCCTTGCTGACCTTTATCGCGCTCGCCGGCCTGCAAGTGCAGCGCGCCTTTGCCGGGGACGAGACGCTGGCCCAGTTCGCGGCGATGATGGCGGCGCAGATGTGCCTGTGCGCCCTGATGGGGGCCAATTTCACCTCGATCGCGCTGCAGCCGTTCGGGCATATTGCCGGGGCGGCGGCTTCGGTGCAGATGTTCACCCGCTCGGCGCTGTCCTCGCTGCTGGGCGGGGCGATCGGGCAGGCTTTCGATGGCACCGCGCGGCCGCTGGCCATGGCCTTGCTGGCCGGCGGGCTGACCGCGCTGGGGCTGGTCGTTTTCAGTGAAAACGGGCGCCTGTTCCGGCGTCTCAATCCTCCTGGCAGGCAAGTGGCATGAGCGAAGTGTTCGATCTGGCGGTAATCGGCGGGGGCGTGAACGGCGCGGGGATTGCCCGCGACGCGGCCGGACGTGGGGCGAAGGTGCTGCTGCTCGAGGCTGGCGATCTGGCCCAGGGCACCAGCTCGGCCTCGACCAAGCTGATCCATGGCGGGTTGCGCTATCTCGAGCATTACGAATTCGGCCTGGTCCGCGAATCGCTGAAAGAGCGCGAGGCGCTGTGGCGGATCGCCCCGCACATCATCCATCCGCTGCGCTTTGTCCTGCCCTATGTCGAAGGGCTGCGGCCGCGCTGGCTGCTGCGGCTGGGGCTGTTCCTTTACGATCACATCGGCGGGCGCAAGCGGCTCCCGGCAACCCGCACGGTCGATCTGCGCCGCCATGCCGCGGGCAACCCGCTGCGGGGCGGGTTCACCACCGGGTTCGAATATTCCGACGGCTGGGTCGACGATGCCCGGCTGGTGGTGCTCAATGCCATGGACACGGCCGAGCGGGGCGGGTGCATCAGGACCCGCACCCGCGTGACCGCGGCGCGGCGCGAGGGCGGCGAGTGGCGGATCGAGGCCGGGGACGAGGTGTTTCGCGCCCGCGCGCTGGTCAATGCCGCCGGGCCGCGGGTGATCGAGGTCGAACAGCTCGCCGGCGACCGGCCCGATCACGCGATGCGGCTGGTTCGCGGCAGCCACATGGTGGTGCCCAGCCTGTTCGACCATCCCTATGCCTATTTCTTCCAGTTGCCTGACGGACGGATCTTCTTCGCGATTCCCTATGAACGCGATTTCACGCTGATCGGCACGACCGATGCCGATCACCACGGCAGCCTCGACACGGTGCGGGCGAGCGAGGAGGAAGTGGCCTATCTGTGCGAAGGGGCCAGCCGCTACTTTTCGCGGCCGATCACTCCGCAAGACGTGGTCTGGACCTATTCGGGGGTCCGCCCGCTGGTCAGCGACAATTCGGGCAAGCCCGAGGAGGCGACCCGTGGCTATCGGCTCGATCTGTCGGACCCGGGCGAGGGCGCGCCGCTGCTGTCGGTCTATGGCGGCAAGATCACCACTTATCGGCACCTTGCCGAAGAGGCGGTGGACCTGCTCGCGCCGCGGCTTGCGGCGCTGGCCGGCAAGGGCTGGACCCGCGACGCAGCGCTGCCGGGCGGGGATTTCCCGATCGACGGGCTTGAGGCGCAGATCTCGCGCCTGCGGCGCGACTATCCCTTCCTGTCACCGGCCGATGCCGACCGGATCGCGCGGGCCTATGGCACCCGGGCACGGGTCTGGCTGGACCAGCCGCGCGGGCGCGATTTTGGCGCGGGACTCAGCCAGGCCGAGGTCGATTACCTGGTCGCCCAGGAATGGGCGGTCACCGCCGAAGACGTGCTGTGGCGCCGGACCAAGCTGGGCCTGCGCCTGAGCAAGGAACAGGCGGCGGAGCTGGCGGAGTACCTGGGCGGCTAAGATCCTCCCTGTGAGCGCAGCTCATGGGGAGGGGGACCGTCGCCGAAGGCGATGGTGGTGGGGCCTTCTGCAGTCGCGCCAAAGCCCCTCCGTCAGCCGCTTCGCGTCTGCCACCTCCCCATGAGCTGCGCTCACAGGGAGGATCTTATGGGTTCATCCCCAGCGCCCGCCAGGCCAGGTCGGCGAACTCGCACAGCAAGGGCCGGGTTTCGCGCGGGTCGATGATGTCCTCGATCCCGAACTTCTCGGCGGTGCGGAACGGGCTGCGGACCCGGTTGAGCCGCTCGCGAATCGCCTCGAGGTGGGCCTGCGGGTCCTCCGCCGCCTCGATCTCGCTCTTGTAGGCCACCTCGATCCCGCCTTCGATCGGCAGGCTGCCCCAGTCGCCGCTCGGCCAGGCGAAGCGGTACTGAAAGGCCTCGGCATTGCTCATCGCGCTGCCGGCGATGCCATAGGCCCGGCGGATCACCACGCAGCACAGCGGCACGGTGGCCTTGTAGATCGCGTTCATCGCCTGGACGCCATAGCGGATCGTGCCGGTCATCTCCGCCTCGCGCCCGATCATGAAGCCGGGGTTGTCGACCAGGTGGACCACCGGCAGGCGGAACTGGTCGGCCAGCTTGATGAAGCGTTCGACCTTCTCGCTGGTCCGCGCTTCCCACGATCCGCCAAGGAAACTGGGATCGCTCGCCACCACCGCGACCGGCCAGCCATCGAGCCGGGCAAAGGCGGTGATCGCCGCGCGGCCCCACAGCTTGCCCATCTCGAACACCGAGCCGTGATCGAACACCGCGTCGAGCAGCTTGCGCATCGAATAGACCTGCTTGGCCGCGCGCGGGACCAGGCTGATCAGGCTCTGCTCCTTGCGGTCAACCGGGTCGGCATTGGCCATGCGCGGCGCGTGCTGCCCGACGTGGCTGGGCAGGTAGGACAGGAACCGCCGGGCCCGGGCAAAGGCCTCGGCCTCGCTCGCCACTTCCTCGTCGACCACGCCGTTGCGGGTGTGGATCGCGCTGCCGCCCAGGCTTTCCTTGTCGCTCGCCTCGCCGATCGCCTCGACCACTGCCGGACCGGCGGCGAACAGTTGCGACAGGCCCTTGACCATCAGCGAATAGTGGCTGGCCACCACCCGCGCCGCGCCCAGCCCCGCGGTCGGCCCCAGCGCCAGCGCGACGACCGGCACCGTCTCGAGGTTCCTGACGATCTCGCCCCAGCCGGGGGTGGCGGGTACATAGGTCGCGCCGATATCCTCCAGCGTCTTGACCGATCCGCCCCCGCCGGTCCCGTCGATCATCCGGATCAGCGGGATCTTCAGGGTGTGGGCCATCTGCTCGCACTGCACGAACTTGCGGTGGATTGCCGCATCGGCCGCCCCGCCGCGCACGGTGAAATCGTCGGCGCTCGCCACCACCGGGCGGCCCTCGATATTGGCCCGGCCGAACACCAGGTTCGACGGGGCGAGGTCGATCAGCTCGCCCTGCTCGTCATAGCGGCCCTTGCCGGCGATCTTGCCGATTTCGCGGAAGCTGCCGGGATCGACCAGCCCCTTGATCCGGGCCCGGGCATCGAGCTTGCCCCGGCCATGCTGGCGCGCGACCTTTTCCGCGCCGCCCATCTGCTCTGCCAGCTTGCGCCGGGTGCGCAGTTCCTCGACTTCCTTCTTCCAGCCCAAGCCAGCCTCCCTTCGCCCGGTGCAAAGGCCGCCGGTGCGCAAATCTTGGGGACAGTGGCTAGGGCGCAATTGGCACTGCTGCAATGCCCCTTGCGCAGCGCGCGCCGCGCCACTAGAGCGGCCCGCAAAGTTCAAGGCGCATTCCCAACGGGGCACTATCCATGTCTGACCGCTTCAACACCATTGCCGGATGGACGCTGTTTTCCGGTATCGTCCTGCTCGGCCTGTCGAGCGTTAGCTCGGGCTACTTCAAGGCCAACAAGGAACAGCGCCCCGATCCGATGGGCTTCGCGATCGAAGGCGTCGCCCAGGAAGGCGAAGGCGAAGGTGCCGCCGCCACCCCGATCGAAGCGTTGCTGGCCACTGCCGATGTCGCCAAGGGCGAAAAATCGTTCGCCAAGTGCGCCACCTGCCACACCGTCGATCAGGGCGGGGCCAACGGCATGGGCCCGAACCTGTTCGGCATCCTCGGCTCGCCGGTTGCAGCCGGCCGCGGCGGTTTCGCCAATTCGGACGCGCTCAAGGCCAAGGGCGGCAAGTGGGACTGGACCAGCATGAATTCGTGGCTGACCAATCCGGCCACCCATGTGCCGGGCAACAAGATGACTTTCCCGGGCCTGCCCGATGCGCAGGAACGCGCCAACGTGATGGTGTTCCTCAATTCCAAGGGTTCGAACCTGCCGCTGCCGGCGGTTCCGGCCGCGCCCGCCGCAGCCGAGGGCAAGGAAGGCGCCGCGCCGGCCGCGATCGTCGGCGATGCCGCCAAGGGCCAGAAGAGCTTTGCCAAGTGCGCCACCTGCCACACCATCAACGCCGGCGGCGCGAACGGGGTTGGCCCGAATCTGGCCGGGGTGTTCGGTGAAGCGATCGGCCAGGGCCGCGGCGGTTTCGCTTTCTCCGACGCGCTCAAGGGCAAGGGCGGCAAGTGGGACGAAGCCGCGCTCAATGCCTGGCTGGAAAACCCGAGCAAGTTCGCCCCGGGCAACAAGATGACCTTCCCGGGCCTGACCGACGCCCAGGAACGCGCCAATGTGATCGAATACCTCAAGACCGCCAAGTAAGCGCGCGTCGCAGGGTGATCCGAAAGGGGCGGGGCCGCAAGGCTCCGCCCTTTTGCTATGCCTTGAACCCCTGCGCGATCACGTACCATTCCGACGAATCCTTGCGGCTCGCCGGCGGCTTGGCGTGTTTGACCGTGGCGAAGTGCTGCTTGAGCAGCGCCAGCAGATCGGTGTCGGTCCCGCCGGCCAGCACCTTGGCGACAAAGGCTCCGCCCGGTGCCAGGTTTTCGATCGCGAAGTGGGCGGCGGTTTCGACCAGGCCCATGGTGCGCAGGTGGTCGGTCTGCTTGTGGCCGACGGTATTGGCGGCCATGTCGGAAATCACCAGATCGGGCGGCCCATCGAGCGCCTCGGTCAGCATGGCCGGGGCCTCGTCGGCCATGAAGTCCATCTGGAAGATGGTCACGCCTTCGATCGGGTCGGTCGGCAACAGGTCGATCCCGACCACCGCCGCACGCGGGTTGCGCTTCCTGACCACCTGGCTCCACCCGCCCGGCGCGATCCCCAGGTCGACCACCCGCCGCGCGCCCTTGATCAGGCCGTACTTCTCGTCCAGCTCGATCAGCTTGAAGGCCGCGCGGCTGCGCCAGCCATCGGCCTTGGCCTGCTTGACATAGGGATCGGCCAACTGGCGCGAGAGCCAGCGGGCCGAGCTGGCCGAACGCTTGCGCGCGGTCTTGAGCCGTTCGCCGGCCGGCTTGCGGGTGCCCCTCATGCCTCACCCCGCTTCATCCGGCGCAGCGCCGCGCGGGCCCGGTCGCCATTGCCGCCGGCAGCCATCAGGCTGCGCAGGATCCCCTCGCGAATTCCGCGGTCGGCCACGCCCAGCCGGTCGGCCGGCCACAGGTCGAAGATCGTTTCCAGGATCGCGCAGCCGGCCACCACCAGATCGGAGCGTTCGCGCCCGATGCAGGGCTGAGCGCGGCGTTCGGCCGGGGGCAGGTGGGCCAGGTTGTGGCACAGCGCGCGCATTGCCTCGGTCACCACGATCAGCCCGTCGACCGCGCTGCGATCGTATTGCGGCAGTTCCAGGTGCAGGCTGGCCAGCGTGGTCACCGTGCCGCTGGTGCCAAGGAGACGCGGCGCGTGCGGCGTGGGCGATTGCTCCAGCCAGTCCGCCACCCGCGCGGCGAACGGCTCCAGACTGTCGCGGACCAGGTCCTTCATCCGGGCATAGCGGGCGGCGCGGCCGACCGCGTCGGCCGGCTCGGCCCCGCAGGTTTCGGTCAGCGAGACCACCCCCCAGGGGACCGATTGCCAATCGTGGATCAGCGGGGTGTCACCGGGGCGGCTTTCGACCAGCACCAGCTCGGTCGATCCGCCGCCGATGTCGAAGATCATCGCCGGGCCTTCGCCCGCTTCGAGCAGCAGGTGACAACCCAGCACGGCCAGCCGCGCTTCTTCCTGGGCCGAGATGATGTCGAGCAGGATCCCGGTTTCCTCACGCACCCGCTGGATGAATTCGGCGCCGTTCTCCGCCCGGCGGCACGCCTCGGTCGCGACCGAGCGGGCCAGGTGGACGTTGCGGCGCCTCAGCTTGTCGGCGCAGATCTGCAGCGCGCCCAGCGCGCGGTCCATCGCCGCCTGGCTGAGCCGCCCGGTCTGGGCCAGCCCTTCGCCCAGCCGCACCACCCGGCTGAAGGCATCGACGACGACGAAGTTCTCACCCTGGGGGCGGGCGATCAGCAGCCGGCAATTGTTGGTGCCCAGGTCGATCGCGGCAAAGGCCTGGCGATGGAACGGAGCGGCGCGCGGCGCCTGTTGCCAGGCGGCGGGTTCGCTGCGGCTTGGGCCGCCGGGGTGCCGATCGGCCGGGGAGGCGGTGGAACCGGATGGCCGCTTGCCCTTGGCCTCGGCGGATTCCGGTCGGGTGCCTCGCCCTGATGCACCACCTGGCGGCGGAGTATAGTCCGCCATGTCACTTGCACTCTTTATCGTTTTCCCGGCCGTTGCGGCGGGTACCTGACCGCCTTGCTAGACCTGTCCGGGCCGCGGGGCAAGGGGAGCGCATTCACACCGCTTGACGAGCGCGCGCTGCGCAACTAGAGGCACCCGCCTATTGCCCGATCCTCTAATGGTAAGAGAGCGGACTCTGACTCCGTCAATCAAGGTTCGAATCCTTGTCGGGCATCCATCCATGGCCAGATCATTCGAAACGAATTTCGGCAAGCTCCATGCGCTGCATGTTGCCGGACTGACCCGCCACCTGATCGCCTGCCGCGATGCCTTCGGCGGGGATCTGGACCTGTTCCTGGTCTTCACGATCATCGGCGAACGCAGCTTTACCCCGCGCAATGCCCCGGCGGCGATGACCGTGGAGGAATTCCGGACCAGCCCGGTCCGCACCGTCCGGCCGGTTGCGATCAATCTCCAGTCGATCGCCGATTACAGCGGAATCCCGCGCGAGACGGTGCGCCGCAAGGTGCGAGCGCTGATCGAACGCGGCTGGATCGAACGCGATGGCCAGGGACTCATTGCGGTCACCGACCGGGCCAAGGAGGCGCTCGAGGGGCTGACCGAAAGTTCGCTGCGCTATCTGGGTGACCTGGGTTCCGCGCTGAACGACCCCGACGCGGGCTGATCCCGCTGTCGCCCAAAATGGGCGACGAAGCCGGTGCCCGATCCCTGCGCCAGGCTATTGTCAGAACGCCAGGCAGAGCCGTTCCAGCGGCCGGGGCCGGGCAGTTCACGGGAGACGGCGAAATGACCAGACCGCTTGCGACACTCGACGTGTTTTCACCCGAAGCCTACCTCGACGAAGCGGAGGTGGCCCGGCGTTGCAAGGAATTGCGCGCGATCGGCCCGGTGCTGTGGGTCGAACAGGAGCCCTACCGTCCGTTCTGGGCCGTGCTGCGCCGCGACGACATCATGGCGGTGGAACGCGACAGCAAGACCTGGCTTGCCGCGCCACGCCAGACGCTGATCCCGCGCGATATCGAGGATGCGATCATCGCGCAGTGGGGGGTGCGGACCGGCCCGGTGCGTACGCTGCTGGACATGGACGGGGCCGATCACCGCGATCACCGCGCGCTGACCCAGACCTGGTTCAATTCGCGCTTTCTCGAAACCCTGCGCGAACGGATGGCCGATCTGGCCCGCGAATATGTCGACAAGCTCGAATCGCTGGGCGGGGAGTGCGATTTCATCGAGGAAATCGCGGTGCCCTATCCGCTGATCATGATCACCTCGATCCTCGGCCTGCCCGACAGCGATGCCCCGCTGGTGCTGCGGCTGACCCAGGAGTTGTTCGGCGCGCAGGATCCCGAACGCCAGCGCAGCGGCCAGTACGGCCAGGACGTGGCGATGGAATTCTTTCAGTACCTTGCCGGGATTGTTGCCCAGCGCCGCCAGCAGCCGGCCGAGGACCTGATGTCGGTGGTTGCCAACGCGACGCTGCACGGTGCGCCGCTGTCGGACATGGATACGCTGTCCTATGGCATGCTGCTGGCCGCAGCCGGGCACGACACCACCAGCTCCTCGGTCGGAGTCGGGATGATGCAGCTGGCGCTGCATCCCGAACAGTTCGCCCGGCTGCGGGCCGACCCTTCGCTGATTCCCTCGGCCGCGCAGGAGATTTTCCGCTGGGCAACTCCAGTGCGTCACTTCCTGCGCACCGCGGCTAGGGACACCGTGCTGGCCGGACAGCCGATCGCGGCGGGCGAAAGCGTCTGCCTGATCTACCTGTCGGCCAACCGCGACGAGCAGGCTTTTCCCGATCCCGACCAGTTCCGGGTCGATCGCAGTCCCAACCGCCATGTCGCTTTCGGCTATGGCGCCCACCATTGCCTGGGGCGGATCCTGGCGGAAATGGAGGTTGAGGCGCTGTTTCGCGAAATCGTCGCGCGGGTAGAGCATGTCGAGCTGGCGGGACCGGCGGAATGGGTCAAGACCAACCATACCGGCGGGCTCAAGCACCTGCCGATCCGCTATCGCATGGCCGGCTAGCGCCGACCTGCTCCAGCTTCCCTTTTGACACCGCCGGCGCAACGCGCAAAAAGGAAGCAATGACCGAAGAAGAAGAAAAGCGCCTGCATCGCAGGCGTTT
>CAZNII010000067.1:0-14199 GCA_964573075.1 uncultured Novosphingobium sp.
AGCCGATCCGGTAGCGCCCCGGGCTCAGCACCAGCGCCTGCCAGGCGATCGGCTCCGCGCTCGGCCCGCTCGCTTGCGCCAGCAAGCCGCTGCCGGAGCCCGAAACCCGGGTGGCAACATTGCCGCTGCCGAACAGGTTCCATTCGAAGGCAACCGGCGTGCGGGATTTCGGGATGGCCGCAAAGTGCGAGTCGGCCAGCCCCGGGGCCGCCGCCGGACATTGCGCCTGCCACAGTCGCCGGGCATCAGGAACCGCCTGTTTCAG
This sequence comes from uncultured Novosphingobium sp., assembly GCA_964573075.1. GTDB lineage: Bacteria > Pseudomonadota > Alphaproteobacteria > Sphingomonadales > Sphingomonadaceae > Novosphingobium. Next base: position 266 of record CAZNII010000067.1, read on the forward strand.
CACCAGCGCGGTCACCAGCGGCGCCACGGCATCGCAGCCCCAGACAGGCTGCATCGCCCCGACGATTTCCGCCCGGGCCCGCAGCTCTCCCACCGGCACCTGGCTGGTGTGGTTGAGGAACACGAAGGTCCAGGCCGGCCTGAGCGCAAGCCGTTCGGCCAGCGCGGCCCGGCCCTGGGCGGTTCCCTCGAACTGCGCCAGCAGCATGTCGCGAACCGGAAAATTCGGCGCCTGGCGCAGGATCGCGTCGAGCCGCAAGGCCGCCAGTCGCGGCTGCCCCGCACCGAGTGCGGCATTCATGAAATAGAGCTGGGTCAGCGGATCGCGCCAGCCGAACCGCGCGGCAATGCGAAAGGCACCGTCGGCACGGACCTGTTCGCGCGCCGCAAGATGCCCGGCGCCAAGCAGCGCGGCCGAACGCGGATCGACCGGATCGGCCAGCACCGCCAGCCGCGCGGTTTCGATTGCCCTGGAATTGTTGCCCGCTTCCAGCGCGCGGGCGGATTCGGCGCGCCAGGCTTCGGCCTTGAGCGGGCCGGGCACATAGCCGGCCAGCGCCGGGTTGCGTGCAGCGGCGCGATCGAGCCCGTTGCCCAGCGCCAGCGCGGCATAGCCCAGCACCCCGCCCAGCAATGCCAGCCGGAGCGCGGAGCGGCGCGCCATGTCAGGCCGCCCTCTTCTTTTCCGAGGACGGGGTGTAGGTGTAGTAATCGTATCCGTAGTATTCGGAATAGCGGTGTCCGGCCTTCGACGGATCGAACATCGTCAGCACCGCACCCAGCAGCAGCGGGCGCATGGTCCTGAGGCGCCGCAGCGACGCCTTGAGCGAACCGCGCCGCGCGCGCTCGCTCTCGATGATGAACACCACCCCATCGACCAGCGCCGACATCAGCGGGGCATCGGCCAGACCAAGGATCGGCGGGCTGTCGAAGATCACCACATCGTAGCGGCCCGTCAGCTCCCCGATCAGCTCTTCCATCCGGGTCGAGGCGATCAGCTCGGTCGGGCTGGGCGGAACCGGGCCAGAGGTAATTACGTCGAAACCCTTGATCTCGGTCGACTGGACGACGTGGTCGACATTGTCCTGCAGGGTCAGCAGGGTCGACATGCCCTTGTCGTTGTTGAGGCCGAGTCGGCGATGGAGCGAAGGACGGCGCAGGTCGACGTCGACCAGCAGGACCTTGCGGCCCATCCGCGCAAAGCCCTGGGCAATCGCGAAACTGGTGGTGGTCTTGCCTTCGGACGGTTGCGAACTGGTGACCAGCAGCGAGCTGGGCAGGCCATGGCTGGTCGAATAGAGCAGCGCGCCGCGCAACGAATTGTAGCCTTCCGAAACCGGCGATTTCGGATCGGCCAGCTCCACGTCCGGATCGGTATCGCGGGCCCGGGGAATGACCCCGAGCAGCGGCAGCTCCAGCTTGTGCTCGACATCTTCGGGCACGCGCACGGTATCGTCGAACTGGTTGCGCAGGAACGTGGTGATCGCCGCGATGCCCAGGCCCGCCAAGAGAGCGATGGCCAGGTTCTTCATCAGGTTCGGCGAAGACGGCCCGGTCGGCGGGTCGGCCCGGTCGATGATCGAAATGTTGCTGGTGCTGATCCCGGCCGAAGCGTTTAGCTCCTTGTAGCGCTGGAGCAGCCCGTCATAGAGCGCGCGGTTGGTATCGGCCTCGCGCGCCAGCAGGTTGTACTGGACCGAGCGATCCTGCTCGGCCAGCGTCGCCGACTTGAGCGCGTTGACCTGGGCCTGCAGCTCACGCTCGGTGGTAACCGCCGCCTCGTATTCGGCTCTGGCCGAACTGCGCACGTTCTGGGCGGCAAGATTGAGCTGGCTGTCGATGGTCTTCAGCTGGGCCCGCAGCTGCCGGACGGTGGGATGACCCTCGAGATGGCGGGTCAGCTCGTCCTGGAGCTTCGCCTCGACTTCGGCGCGCTGGGTGAACAGCTGCTGCACCGCCGGGTTGGACAGGGCCTCGCGATCGGCCAGCAGCGACTTCGAATTGAGCGAGCGCAGCCGCGATTCTGCCGCCACCCGGTTGGCGTGGGCCTGCGATGCCGCGGCATTCAGCTGCATCAGGCTGGCCGTGGTGACACTTGAGGCACCGCTACCGGCACCTTCGCCGCTGCCGGACTGCCCGGCACCGGCGTCGCGGGTGCGGATCAGGCCGGCCTGACGGGCATAGGCGTTGAGATTGCGCTCCGATTCCTCGAGCTTGCCCTTGGCTTCCTGCAACTGCCTGGCAACGAATGTGCGGGCATAGGACGAGCTGTCATAGCGCTGCTGGAGCGAGGCCTCGATGAACTCGTCGGCAAAGGTATTGGCAATCAGCGCCGACAGCGCCGGATCGGTGCTTTCGAAGGTGATCGTGGCAATACGCGAATTGCGCGGCAGGCGGACCTGCATGTTGCCACGCAACAGGCCGATGGTCAGTTCGCGCACCGCGACTTCGCTGGCCCCAGGCCCCGGCGTGCCGACTTCCATCTGTTCATAGAAGCGCGAATTGCCTTCAAGGTGCAGCTTCTTGATGACCCGCATCGCCAGCGCCCGGCTTTTCAGCACGTCGACCTGGGTTTGCAGGAACCGGTCGGTATCCCAGGTATTGCCGGCCTGTTCCTGCTGGTCTTCGGCATTGCCGAGAACCCGCTGCGACTGGTCATTGATCTGGATCGATGCAGTCGCGGTGTAACGTTTGGTGTCTAGCAGCGTGACCACCAGCGCCAGCGCCAGCGCAGCGGTGATGATCGCAATGATTACCACCAGGTTGGCGCGGATCGCCGCAACGATATAGCGCAGATCGATGCCAGGCTTCTTGCCTTCGCCGAAGATCTCCTCGTCGCTGAGGTGATCGAGCGTGACGGCCGCCTGCGAGGGAACGGACAGGCCGGGATCGGCGGGATGTGAAGCCATCAGGAAACCACCGTCAGAACTGGGTGAACACGTTGAGCAGCGGCGCTGCCTTGAGGATGTCCTGGTAGACGCCCTTGAGCGAGGAGAAGCCGACCACGATCACGTCGCCGCCCAGCACCTGCGGATCGGGAGCGCGGCCGGAACGGATCTCGTTAAGGTCGAAGCGCGCGCCCATCCGCCGGCCGTTGACGGTGCGGAAGATGATCACCTCGTCAAGCCGGGCGACATTGGTCGGGCTCTGGGCGCGGGCGATCGAGGACAGCAGCGTGTCGGACGGGCTGATTTTGTAGACCCCGGGCATCTTGACCTGGCCTTCGACCGCAACGGTCTGCTCGCGGGTACTGACCACGCCAACCACCACCTGCGGATGGCGAATATAGTCGCGGCCCAGCCGCTCGGCGATCACTGCGGAAAGTTCGGGTGCGGTCAGCCCGGCGGCCAGGATGTCGCCGGCCAGCGGCAACTGGATCCGGCCGACATCATCGACCTGGACCTTGTCGCTCGACAGCTCGGGCTCCTGGAACACCTGGACGCTGATCACATCGCCCGGGCCGATCCGGTAGGCCTGCGGTTTGGCCGCGGTGTCGGTCGGCGGAGCGATCTCATAGGCCGCCTGCCCGCTCGGCAAGGCGGTGGAATTCATGCCCGTCTGGCAACCCGCCAGCGCCAGGCCGGCAAGCACCGGCAGCAGCCAACGCAAAACGATGTTCACGGACGCGACCCCTCAAGCTGTTCCGGTTCGGGTTGCCTGGCTGGAATCAGCAGGCCCGCCGCGGTCGCGGCGATGGCTGCCAATGCCATGGAACGCAGGGGGTAATCAACCAGCGAGTGCAAGGCAACGATTGCCAGCGTTCCCGCCGCGAACAGCACCTGCTCGCGCGGGACCTTGTGCGACGCGCGCAGTGCCCGCCAGAGGGCTGAAAGCAGCAGCGCGGCAATTGCTGCCAGCACTATCGCGCCCGGCAATCCGCCCCCGATTGCGAGTTCCAGATAGTCGTTGTGGGCCCGGTTCGGCAGGGTCGGATCGACCACCTCGAGCCGCTCCGCCGCCAGCATCACCGGTACGAAAGTGCCCTGCCCCGATCCGGCCGGCCAGTACTGGCCAAGCGCATGCAGCGAATCCTTCCACAGCTCGGGGCGAAATTCGCCCGAGAGGGTGAAACGGTTCAGTACCGCTGCGATTGCGCGGTTGTCCCTGAGCAGGAACAGCGCCCCGCCGCCCAGACCCGCAGCGGTTGCCGCGCTCAGCCCCAGCTTGCCCCAGGGGAGCCTGGTTCCGGGCTGAAGGATCAGGAACTGGAAAAGCAGCGCCAGCGGCAGCAGCGCCAGCCCCGCCCGCGATCCGGCCAGGAACAGGCCAAGCACCAGCACCCCGTCGGCCACCACGGCAACTCCAGCCAGTTGCAGCGACGTCAGCGTGATTGCCCCACGCCGCAGCCAGTTGCGCAGCACGGCAGCCAGTGCGATCATCGCGATCAGGATCACGTCGGCAGTGCTGTTGTGGTTGGCCTGGAACCCGGTCAGGAAAATCTCTTCGGGGTCGAAGAAGCGGGCCGGATTGCCCGATCCGCCTGAAAGCTGGGCTGCGCCTACCACCAGCGTGGCCAGGCCCAGCGCCCCGACCACCGTGATCAGCCGCATCCGGCCACGTTCACCCAGGCTTGCCGCCATGACCAGCGACAGTCCCGCGGCAAGCGCGGCCAGCAGGCTCGCAACGGTCCGCGGCGGGGATAGCGTCAGTGCCCGCCAGCTGTCCCCGGCTGCGACCAGGTCGAGCGCGGCGCGCTGGTCGGCCCGTCCGGGCAGACCCTGCCACAGCGCCGGCGGCAGCGGTATCAGCTGGAGTGCCGGCAGCAGCGCGATCAGACCGGCCAGCCACCAGGCTCGCGCCGGGACCCGCCCCAGACCATCGCGATTCGCAAAGAGCCACGCTGCCGCCGCCAAAGTCGCGCAGCATTGCAGGGCAACTTCAAGCAGCGGAGCGGGCGATCCCCCGCCGCCCAGCACGATCGACAGCGCCAACAGCACCGCCGCCAGCCAGGCAGCCCATTCAAATTCGGCAACCACGGTCTGCCGCGGCATCGGCAATCCCCCTCGATCGGCACCCGTGCCGCGCACACAAGGTTAACGGCCGGATCGAACCACTTCGACCGGCCGTGAGTCAATCGACAATTTGTTCAGGCTGGAAGGGCGTTCAGCCCTTCGAATCGCTGCCCACGGCAACCGCGAGGCCGGCTGCACCGACTGCCCCGACGACGACCGGGATCACGATGTTCGAACCACCGCCGGTGGTTGCCGCTTCAGCAACCGGACGGCCCGGAGCCGGAGCGCCTTCGCACGAGCGATCACGCAGCAGGTTGGTGACGATGCTTTCGGCATTGCCGTTGTTACCCGAAGGACCGGTGGTGATCGTGCAAACGCAGGTGCCATCGTTCAGGACATGGCGGGTGATATCCGCCGCGCCCGAAGGAGCAGTGCGGATCACATCGACCCGGCAGCGATCAGCCGACCCGCCTTCGCCAGCGGCCAGGGTGGTCTTCATAGCAGGAAGCGCCTCGGCTGAGCGGGTGCCATCGACACCGGCAATACCGGCGCCAAGCAGCGCAACAGAAGCGGCAGCAGCAATGAATTGCGAAGTCACAGCTCAACACTCCGGAACATTTCGCAAGTGCACATACAGAGGCGAGGTTAACAAGTCCAGCCCCTTTTGCCGCAAAATCGGCAGAAATCCGGGCGTTAATCTTTGGTTCAGTCCAACCGGCGGGAATCGGCGCCCCATGCTTGCGCGGGTCTTACAATCGGATCGATTCAGAACGCCCGTTCGTGCACCAGTACCTTCAGGGTTGCGAACACGATCCGCACGTCGCGCCAGGGCGACCAGCCGTCGAGATATTCCAGATCGGCATCGAGCCGGTGGGCCAGATCCGATTCGTGCTCTGTCGCGCCACGCAGCCCGCGAATCTGGGCGAGCCCGGTCAACCCGGGCTTGAGCGCGTGGCGGGTCCAGTAGCGTTCGTCGACTTCCCAGAACAGCTTCTCGCCAGCCTGCGAGCCGAGCGCATGCGGGCGCGGACCGACGATTGCCATTTCGCCCTTCAATACATTGAAAAGTTGCGGCAATTCGTCGATGCTCGTGCGCCGGATGAAGGCGCCGATGCGGGTCACCCGATGATCGTCGCGCAGGGTCGATACCTTGCCATCGGCATCGCCGGTGGCCGCCCGCATCGAGCGGAACTTGTACATGTCGAAGAACCGGTTGCCGCGCCCGACCCGGCGCTGAACGAACAGCACCGGGCTGCCGTCCTCGATCAGGATCGCCAGCGTGACAAGCAGCAGCAGCGGCGAAAGCAGCACCAGCCCGCCCCCCGCCAGAATAATGTCGAACAGGCGCTTGGCCGCCCGCGCACGTAGGCCGAGCGGCCCGACCGAAACCCGCAGCAGGCCGGTCCCATCTGCGTTGCGCGCACCGTGTGCGCCAAGTTCGGCGACGGCCTGGTCAACCACTTCGCCTTCGATATTCGCGCCTTTCAGGATCGTTGCCCAGGCCAGCCGCCGATCGGGCGGACATGACACCACCACCCGATCGATCGCGGCCAGCGCCTGGCCGATCCGGTTGAGCGCCTGCGGATCGTCGAGCTGCGGCACCAGACCCAGTTGCTCGGCATTGGCGAGCCGCGCACCGGGCAGGCTGACGACAGGCCCGCCATCGTCGATCACCAGCTCGTTGATCACCGTCTCGCCGCAGCGCCAGGCAACGAAGCTGCGCATCTGCGCCCGAGTCCACGCCAGGGCAAAGGCCGAGAGGATCACGCCGGCAGTGAACAGCAAGCGCGAAAATTCGGCGCTCGACTTGGTGTAGAAGGCGATGAACACCACCACACCGGCCGAGATGCCCAGCGCAGCCAGAGCCCGCCAGGCCCCGCTTGCCGCACGTTCCAGCGCGCGCAGCGAGTAGGATCCGTTGTAGAGTGCCACGGTCATGAACACTGGCAACAGCAATTGCGCCAGCAACCCGGCCTGCTCCAGCCCCTGGAGGCCGAGATAGAGGTAGCCCGAAGTGCCGAACCCGGCGAACAGCGCGCTGATATCGGCCAGGACGAGCGCCAGATAGCATTGCAAGCGCCGCCGCTCGAGCGACACCGCCGGCGGGTGGGCCGGGGCGGATGCTGCCGCGGCCAGGCTGGGACCCGAATCTGTTGCGATGCGTGAATTCATTGTTCCGGCGTGTGGCGACCTGTGGAACCTAGGGACCTTTCCCTAATGATGGCCAAGAACAGACCCCGTAACAACCCGCAATCGGGGATTTTGCCCGGCCGGATCGGTCGCAATCAGGCGCGATGCGCGGCCGCTGCCCGGGCAATCTCGGCAAGTCCCTGGGAAAGCAGCAGTTCTGCATTCTGGCTGTTGCCCAGCAAGGCGCGGTGCAGTTCCACCAGCCTGGCGGTGAGGCGCGCCAGCTTTCGGCCGCGCCAGCGCGTCAATTGCTCGATCAGGTCACGGCTGTCTTTCCAGAACACCCGCCGGGCATTGGATTCCGCTTCGATGAACTGGCGCACGTTGCCGCGCGGCCCCATCCGGGCCGCGAGCTGGGCGAGTTGCGCGGCGCGGCGCTCGAACGCCAGCAGCAGCCCGACCGGATTGAGCCCCAGTTCGCGCATCCGGTGCAGTTCCTGTGGCAGCTTCGCAGTATCTCCAGCCAGCACCGCATTGACCAGCTGGGTAAAGCCATCGTCCTCGGTCTTGGCGCCAATCGCTTCCAGTGCCTCGTGATCGGCGGTCCGCGGAGCCTCGGGGCTGGCATCGAGGTAAAGCGCGAGTTTGGTGACTTCCGACTGCGCCAGCCGGGTATCGAGTGCGGCGGCCCGGGCGATCCGCTCGGCCAGGTCGCCCGACAGCCTGAGGCCCGCCGGCCCGGCCATCTGCCGCACAGCGTCGGTCACGCTTCTGAGGTCGGGCGGATAGAACATCGCCACCAGCGCATCCGCACGATTGGCCAGCAGCTTGGCAGTGCGCGACTTGTCGCTTGCCCCGGTCGCCACGATCAGCACCGGACAGCCCTCGACCTCACCCTCGATCAGGGTATAGACCGCATCGTGCGCCTCGTCGCCGCTGGCGCGGACCCAGATGTGGCGGCTCTCCCCGAACAGCGAGGTCGAGCGAGCCTCGTCGCCGAGCCGCACCGGATCGCGCTTCAAGTCCGCGCCTGAAAGCTCAACCCGTTCGCCCGGATCGGTCAGCAGCGAGGCAATGTGGTGCGCCGCGTCATTCGCCCCCGCCTCGTCCGGGCCACAGAAGAAGAACACACGGGCATCCTTTGCCGCGCGGGCGGCCAGCCCCTTGAAATCCTTCTGGGTCGCTTTCACTTGGCGCCGTTGCGCAGGGTCAGGGCGATCCGGGTGACGATCCGGTCGGCCACTTCGCGGGTCAGGTTTTCCAGCGCGGTGTTTTCCGCTGCGATCGTGGCATATTCGGAAGAAACCACGTCGATCCCGGCGTCGGACCCGGCAGTGGCATCGAGCACGATCTCGCCGGTCGTCAGATCGACCAGCTGATAACGCGCGCGCAGCGTCCGGCGTTCGCGGGCGATGGTATCGTCCGACAGCAGACCCAGCCCTTCGAGCTTGTCGTCGAGCCGGACGTCGAGCCGGTAGCGCGGGCTGCCGTTGCTGCGACTCGCCCCCAGCCGGTCAACCAGCGCGTTGCGCATCAGCCAGCCCGACTTGCCCTCGATCGGCGAAACGTCGATCCCGGCCAGCCCCTGCGCCACCGCGCCATTCGCCCCGCCGGCATACATCGGTTTCAGCCCGCAGGCCGAAAGCAGCAGCGCCAGGGCAAGGACCGCCAGCCGCATCATGCCACCAGGTTCACCAGCCGGTCGGGCACCACGATCACCTTCTTCACCGCCTTGCCATCGAGCGCACGCTGGACCTTCTCGCTGGCCAGCGCAAGCGCCTCAAGCTCCTCACGCGGGAGTCCCTTGGCGACAGTCACGGTATCGCGCAGCTTGCCCAGCACCTGGATCGCGATGGTCACTTCGTCTTCGACCAGCAGGGCCGGATCGAACTGCGGCCAGGCGGCATCGGCGACCAGCCCGCCAGCACCGATCGCGGCCCAGGCCTCTTCGGCCAGGTGCGGCATCATCGGCGCGACCAGCAACAACAGGGTGCGAATCGCGGCCGAGCGGCTGGCCGAAGGCGCGGCCTTTTCGGTTGCGCTGGCCAGCTCATAGATCCGCGCCACGGCCTTGTTGAAACCCAGCCCTTCGATGTCTTCGGCCACCGCGGCGACGGTCTGGTCGCGCTTGCGGTCCAGCGCCTTGTCTTCGCCGGTTGCGGCAGCATCGTATTGCCCGAACAGCCGCCACAGCCGCTGGACGAAGCGGGCGCAGCCTTCGATTCCCGCCTCGGACCAGGGCAGGTCGCGTTCCGGCGGGCTGTCGGACAGCATGAACCAGCGCACTGCGTCGGCGCCGTACTGGGCAATGATGTCGTCCGGATCGACGACATTCTTCTTGCTCTTCGACATCTTGATGACCCGGCCGACCTCGACCGGCTGGCCATCGGCCCTGAGCATGGCGCCATCGGCGCCGCGTTCAACTTCCTGCGGACTGAAAAACACCGGTGCGCCGTTGGCCGGGTCGATCCGCGAATAGGTTTCGTGGGTCACCATCCCCTGGGTGAACAGGCTGGCGAAGGGCTCCGTGACCTCGATCAGCCCGATATGGGCCAGCGCTCGGGTCCAGAAGCGGGCGTAAAGCAGGTGCAGGATCGCGTGCTCGATTCCGCCGATGTACTGTTCCACCGGCAGCCAGCGCTTGATCACTTCGGGATCGAACGGCTTGTCGCCCGGCTGGCTGGCAAAGCGCAGGAAGTACCAGCTCGAATCCGCGAACGTATCGAGCGTGTCGGTTTCGCGCGTCGCCGGCTTGCCGCATTTGGGACAGTCGACATGCTTCCAGGTCGGGTGGCGCAGCAGCGGGTTGCCCGGGGTCTTGAAATCGACATCCTCGGGCAGGACCACCGGCAGCTGGCTTTTGGGCACCGGCACCACGCCGCAGCTTTCGCAATGGATGAACGGGATCGGCGTGCCCCAGTAACGCTGGCGCGAAATCCCCCAGTCGCGCAGGCGGTACTGGGTTTCGGCCTTGCCCCAGCCATCGTGCTGGGCCTTGGCGATCACATCGGCCTTGGCCTGTTCGACGCTCATCCCGTCAAGCCATTCGGAATTCACGATCCGGCCCGGGCCGGTATAGGCCACGTCGCCTTCGAACACGGCGCCGGTCTCGTCCCCCTCGGCCACCACGCGGGTCACCGGCAGGTCGTACTTGCGGGCAAAGTCGAGGTCGCGCTGGTCGTGCGCCGGACAGCCGAACACTGCCCCGGTGCCGTAGTCCATCAGCACGAAGTTGGCGACATAGACCGGCAGGTGCCAGCTCTTCTTGAGCGGGTGCTCGACCGAATAGCCGGTGTAGAAGCCCTTCTTCTCGGCGGTCTCAAGCTCGGCCGCGGTGGTCCCGCCCTGCTTGCATTCAGCGATGAACGCAGCAAGGTCCGGCACATTGGCGGCCATCGCCTGGGCAAAGGGATGGTCGGCGGCGATCGCCACGAAGCTTGCCCCGAACATGGTGTCGGGCCGGGTGGTATAGACCTCGATCCCGTCCTGGCTGTCGACGAAGCGGAAGGTGCACTTGAGGCCCTGCGACTTGCCGATCCAGTTTTCCTGCATCAGCCTGACCTTTTCCGGCCAGCTTTGAAGGCCTTCCAGCCCGGTCAGCAGGTCGTCGGCGAAGTGGGTGATCTTGAGGAACCACTGGTTCAGCTTGCGCTTTTCAACCAGCGCGCCCGAGCGCCAGCCGCGCCCGTCGATCACCTGTTCGTTGGCCAGCACGGTCATGTCGACCGGATCCCAGTTTACCGCGGATTCCTTGCGATAGACCAGGCCAGCCTCGTACATGTCGAGGAACAGCGCCTGTTCGTGGCCGTAATAGTCCGGCTCGCAGGTGGCGAGTTCGCGGCTCCAGTCGAGCGCGAAACCGAGCCGCTTCAGCTGGGCCTTCATGTTGGCGATGTTGTCGCGGGTCCAGCCGCCGGGATGGACGCCCTTTTCCATCGCCGCGTTTTCGGCCGGCATCCCGAAGGCGTCCCAGCCCATCGGGTGCAGCACTTCGAAGCCCTGCATCTTCTTGTAGCGGGCCAGCACGTCGCCCATCGTGTAGTTGCGAACGTGGCCGATGTGGATGCGCCCCGAAGGATAGGGAAACATCTCCAGCACGTAGGAGCGCGGCTTTGCCGAACTGTCGTCGGCCCTGAAGCTCTGCGCTTCATCCCATGCAGCTTGCCAGCGCGGATCGGCGCTGGACGGATCGAAACGGTCGTTGGTCGTCATATGCGTCCCTCTAGCCGCTCGACGCGGCTTGTCGAGGGGGATGACGCCCGATTACTTGGCTGCCGAGGCCTGGCGGCGCAGGTCGCGGGCGCGGGTCAGGATCACGTCCTCAAGCTTCTGGGTGGTGGCGGCCGAAACCGGCGCGTCGACCCAGACCCCGTTGGTCATCACCTGGCGGCTGGCGGCAACCCGCAGCGCATCGGCGCGCAGATCCTGATCGAGGATCACCACGGTCACCTTCATCCGCTCGTTCGGATTGTTGGGGTTGGCGTACCAGTCGGTCACGATCACTCCGCCATTGCTGTCGGTCTGAACCAACGGCATGAACGACAGCGCTTCAAGGCTGGCGCGCCACAGATAGGAATTGACGCCGATGGTAGTCACCTTCGAGGCGGCCAGATCGGCCTTGGGGCGATCCTTGCCCCCGCAGGCGGCCAGCGAAAGCGCGGCAAGCGCGATCAGTCCGGCGCGGCCGGCCTGGCCCAGGATGCTCGCTTTGGTCGAAGTGCTGGCAATCATCGTTCTATCCGGATCCTGTAAACCTTGGGCCTCCAGCCCGTTTGCTGGTGCGCAGCCTCTATAGCCGAGGCGCGGTGCGCGGCAAGCCCGCTGTGCGGCGCTATAACCGGTCCGGGCGGTGAACCCGGGCTGAATGGCCGCGCCGGGCTGCCGGTTCACCGCAAATTCAGCCTTATTCGCGCAAAACCGGCTTGGCCGTACGTGGATTCCGCGCGATACTGGCGCCGCAACCTTGTGGAGCGAACCATCTTGAACAGCGAGACCGGAACAGACAAGCGCAAGCGCGGCGGCGGTGCCGGCGCGGCGTTGCTGTTCGGCACGGTTGGGCTGTTGGCGCTGCCTTCGGCGGTGCTGGCCCTTTCGCACCGGATCGATTCGCCCGCGGCCGCTCCCGCGCTGGCCGATGGCGGGTTCCTCCCGGCGGAAGTCGATCCGCGGCTGGCCCGCTCGATCACGGTGCGGGCGCTGTCGAAGGACCGTACCTATCGCTTTACCCCCGCAGCCACCCCCAGCCGTCCCGATGGCGCGGTGACCGTGGCGGTGCGGGTTGACGGACGCACACTCGCCGCGCTGGCGCGCTCCGCGCCGACCCCGGCCGCACAGGCCCAGCCGGCCGGAATCGGCATTGCCCCCACCGCCTACAGCCTGGGCGCAGCGCGCGGCTATCGCAGCTTTGCCCAGAATGCCGCCGCGCCCGCCCCTTCGCCGATCATCCGCGCGCAGATGCCCGACCTGGCCAGCTACAAGCCCAAGGAAGGCACCGCCACGGCCAAGCCTTCGCGCTTTGCCCCGCGGATCGAACTGGACGAGCGCGAGAAGGCCGGGCGCAGCCCGCGCACCTTCGAGCAGAGCGACCAGACCGTCGGCGTCGGCGGTACCTATCGGGTCGGCCGCAATCTCGATCTGACCGCCGGGGTGCGCGTCACCTCCGACCGTGACCGGCTGCGGCCGCTGACCGATGGCAAGCAGGACAATCAGGCCGTCTACGTCGGCACCCAGTTCCGCTTCTAGCGCAAATCCAAGACCTTCCTCCTACGACCAAAATAGCTATGCGGCGCGCTTGCCGCGGGGCGGCGGGCTGCTAAGCTTGGCGCGACCGAAATAGCCAGGGAGAAGGCGATCATGGCGCGAGTGGCAATCGTTACCGGCGGCACCAGAGGTATTGGCGAAGCTATTTGCCAGCGGCTCAAGAAGCAGGGCCACACCGTGATCGCCAACTATGCCGGGAACGAGGAAAAGGCCAAGGCCTTCACCGCCACCACGGGAATCCCGGCGATCCGCTGGGATGTCGGCGATCACGAGGCCTGCATCCACAACTGCAACGATATCGCGGCAGAATTCGGGCCCATCGACATCGTCATCAACAACGCCGGGGTGACGCGCGACGGCGTGCTTCACAAGATGAGCTTCGATGACTGGAACGAGGTGATGCGGATCAACCTGGGCGGTTGCTTCAACATGGCCAAGGCGACCTTCCCGGGCATGCGCGAGCGCGGCTGGGGGCGGATCGTCAACATCGGCTCGATCAACGGCCAGGCCGGGCAATACGGCCAGGTCAACTATGCCGCGGCCAAGTCCGGCATCCACGGTTTCACCAAGGCGCTGGCCCAGGAAGGCGCCAAGTACGGCGTCACCGTCAACGCAATTGCGCCGGGCTATATCGATACCGACATGGTCGCCGCGGTGCCGGCCCCGGTGCTGGAAAAGATCGTCGCCAAGATCCCGGTCGGGCGGCTTGGCCATGCCGAGGAAATCGCCCGCGGCGTGGCATTCCTGACCAGCGAAAACGGCGGCTTCGTCACCGGTTCGACCATGAGCATCAACGGCGGCCAGCACATGTATTGAGGCCTTCGCAAGGGGCACTCAGGCAGCACGCCGCCGGCACACCGGGATCAAACCGGGGTCACTCACGCGTTCGAGACCTAGACGACTTTCCACTCGCCATCCTCCAGGGCCAGCGAGACGGCCTCCGTCGCGCTGCTCTTCTTGCGGCAGCGGGCCTCGAAGTCTCGACACGAACGGAGGTAGATTGTTTGGAATTGGCGGAACTCGGTCTAGGCTGCCCGCATGACCACGCCCTATCACCCCCCGATCAAACGCTCGGTCGAGATTGCCGGGCACA
>CAZNII010000068.1:0-14064 GCA_964573075.1 uncultured Novosphingobium sp.
GAACAAACCATGATCGCCAAGCTGACCGGCACGCTCGATGATTTCGGCCCCGACTGGGCGGTGATCGATGTGTCCGGGGTCGGCTATCTGGTGCAGTGCTCGGCCCGCACGCTCGCCGCGCTGGGCACGCGGGGGGACCGGGTGACGGTCCACACCGAAATGCAGGTCTCCGAAAACGACATGCGGCTGATCGGCTTTGCCAGCGGGGGCGAGCGCGAATGGTTCCGCCTGCTGACCGGCGTGCAGGGGGTGGGCAGCAAGATGGCGCTGGCCGTCCTCTCCGCGCTGACGGTCGAGGAACTGCAACGCGCCTGCGCCGGCGGCGACGCGGCGATGGTCGCCCGCGCGCAAGGGGTGGGGCCCAAACTGGCGGCGCGGATCGTCAACGAACTGAAGGACAAGGCCGGGGCCTTGCCCAGCCCGGCCGGCGCGGCACTGGCGGCGGTTCCGGCCGGTTCGGCCAGCAGCGATGCGGTCTCGGCGCTGCAGAACCTGGGCTTCAAACCCAACGTCGCGACCGAAGCCGTCGCCCGCGCGCTGGAGGAACTGGGCGAGGGGGCCGGGCTCAACGATCTGGTGCGGGTGGCGCTGAAGAGGGCGGCGGGGTGAGCGGTTTCACTCACTCTCCCAGTATCCGTCACCCTGAACTTGTTTCAGGGTCCATTTGCCGGTTTGCCCGAAGCAAGCGGCGGCAAGCCCAGCCCACCCGCAAGGTCGATCCAGTGCGGGTTATGCTCGTTGATCAGATTGATCTTCCACGACCGGTGCCAGCGCTTGAGTTGCTTTTCCCGCAGGATCGCCGGCTCCATCTCGCCGAACTGTTCATAGTGGACCAGCCGGTGCACCTTGTGCCGCGCGGTAAAGCCGGGCAGCGCATTGTTTCGATGTTGCCACAGCCGGGCGATCAGATCGGAAGTGACCCCGATATAGAGCGTGCCGTAGTTCCCGCTCGCCAAGATATAGACGCAAGGAAGGCGCTCTTGCCGCATGGGGTGGAATGTGCGGAGAAATGGACCCTGAAACAAGTTCAGGGTGACGAAGAATGGTTGGGTTTGCACCATTCATCCACTCGCACCCCTCAATCTCGTCATGCTGAACTTGTTTCAGCATCCATCGTGCCGCATTTGGCCTATAATGACCGATAACCCACTCCTCTCCTCCACCCGCCAGCCGGAAGACGCCGACGCGGCGCTGCGGCCCAAGTCGCTCGCCGAATTCGTCGGGCAGGCGGCGGCCAAGGACAACCTGCGGGTGTTCATCGAAAGCGCGCGCAGCCGGCGCGAGGCGATGGACCATGTGCTGTTCTTCGGCCCGCCGGGGCTGGGCAAGACCACGCTGGCGCAGATCGTCGCGCGCGAGCTGGGGGTGGGGTTCCGGGCGACCAGCGGCCCGGTGATCGCCAAGGCCGGCGATCTCGCCGCGCTGCTGACCAATCTGGAAGAGGGCGACGTCCTGTTCATCGACGAGATTCACCGCCTCAACCCCCAGGTCGAGGAAGTGCTCTATCCGGCGATGGAGGACCGCGCGCTCGACCTGATCATCGGTGAGGGGCCCTCGGCCCGCTCGGTGCGGATCGATCTGCCGCCGTTCACCCTGGTCGGCGCGACCACCCGGCAGGGGCTGTTGACCACCCCGCTGCGCGACCGGTTCGGGATCCCGGTCCGGCTGAATTTCTATACGGTTCAGGAACTTGAGCAAGTCGTCACGCGCGGGGCCGGGCTGCTCGGGATCGGGATCGAACCCGATGGCGCGCGGGAGATCGCGCGGCGCGCGCGGGGTACGCCGCGGGTCGCCGGGCGGCTGCTGCGGCGGGTCCGCGACTTTGCCCATGTCGCCGGCGATGCCGCGATCACCCGCGATATTGCCGATGCCTCGCTGACCCGGCTCGAAGTGGATGCGCTGGGTCTCGACGCGATGGACCGGCGCTACCTGACGATGATCGCCGACATCTACAAGGGCGGCCCGGTCGGGGTCGAAACGCTCGCTGCGGGGCTGTCCGAACCGCGCGACACGATCGAGGACGTGATCGAGCCCTACCTGATCCAGCTGGGCCTGATCGCCCGCACCGCGCGGGGCCGCTGCCTCAACGACCGGGGCTGGCAGCACCTGGGAATCACTCCGCCGAGCGGCAGTCTGGGGACCCTGTTCGACTCGCCCGATCCGGGCGCGAAGTAACCATTTTCCCGGCCCGGAAGTTTCCGATTCGCCCCGGTTCGGTTTCAGAATGGGACATTCCGGCCGCGCGCTCCACGCGATCTGCACATTTCCCGCATCGGGACCGCAGAATCACGGTTAACGCGATTGTGGCTTTAACTTTCCTCTGTCCTTTTGGCCTTACAGGGGCGTGCAGATGGCGTTGGGCCGTCGGCATTGTCAGCCCCCAAGGCAATAGAGAGCAGAGCTTATGTCGGTTCGGATGGCCCTTGCGAAACTCGCGGCGTTTACCGCTGGCGGCGCAGTGATCGGTGGTGGCGCGGTCCACGTGGCCGAGACCCCCGCGGCGCAGACGCAGTACGTCAAGCACGCGAAGCGCACCGCGCACACCACCAAGAAGGCCAAGAAGCGCACCGTCGTGCGCCGCGTGGCCACGGCTCCGGTGCAGAAGCGCAAGATCCGGCGCGTGGTGACCCGTTCCTACACCTGCCAGCAGCCGCAGCAGCAGATGGCGATCGCGGCCGTGCCGATGATGCCGCAGCTGCCGCAGCAGCCGATGCCCGAAGGCGGCAGCGGCGGGCAGACCGTGATTGTCGGCGGCTCGGGCGGCATGGGCTTTGGCGGCGGCTTCTTCGGCGGCTTCTTTGGCGGTTCGAGCAGCAGCGGCGGCTCGGTTGTGGTCACCAGCACCACCACCGGCGGGATCGCCAGCTCGACCTCGACCTCGGGCGGCTCGACCTCGTCGACCACCGGCGGCGTTTCCACTTCGACCGGCGGTGTTTCGACCTCGACCGGCGGTGTCTCCACCTCGACCGGCGGCGTCTCGACCTCGACCGGCGGGGTCACCAGCACCACCACTTCGGGCAACGTCTCGACCTCGTCGGGCAACTACTCGTCGACCTCGTCCTCGACCTCGGGCAACGTCAGCTCGTCGAGCTCCTCGTCCTCGAGCAGCTCTTCGTCGAGCTCGTCCTCGTCGAGCTCCTCGGGCAGCTCGTCCTCCTCGTCGAGCGGCAACACCTCGGGCGGTCACACTTCGGGCGGTCACACCTCGGGTGGTCACACCTCAGGCGGGCACACCTCGGGCGGCCACACCTCGACCGGCGGGCATTCGACCACTTCGGGCGGTTCGAGCGGCTCCAGCGGTTCCAGCGGTTCCAGCGGCTCGAGCGGCTCCAGCAGCAGCTCGGGCGGCTCCAGCTCGTCGTCTTCGGGTTCGTCGTCGAGCTCGACCTCTTCCTCGTCGAGCTCCTCGGGCTCGAGCTCGACCTCGACCGGCGGGGTGAGCACCACCACGACCTCGGGCAATGTCTCGACCTCGACCGGCAACAATTCGTCGACCTCGACCTCGACCTCTTCCTCGGGTTCGTCGAGCAGCTCCTCGTCGACCAGCTCGTCGTCCTCGAGCAGCTCGTCCTCGTCGAGCAGCTCGAGCAGCAGCAGCTCGTCCAGCTCGAGCGGCGGCCACGACGTGCCGGCTCCGCCGATGCTGATCCTGTTCGGCGCCGCCGCCGCGACCGTGCTCGGCCGCAAGCGGCTGGCCAAGAAGGCAGACTAAAGCCAGGCCATCCACCCGATGGCTTTGGGGGGCAGGGGCGGTCCGCAAGGGCCGCCCTTTTCCTGTGTGCGTCAGCCTTGCGGCCCGGGTCCGCTGACCCAGTCGGCGCCAAGCTGCCCGGTACTCAGCAGGTCGGCCAGTTCCCAGACGTTGCGATAGCCATAGCCGTGCAGGTTGACGAAGGTCGGAATGTTGAGCGCCATGTCGACCCGTTTGGTCACCACCGGGGCGGCGTTGTCGGTGAAATTGTTGTTGCAATAGATGTAGATCGGCCGGCCCGGATTATCGCCGATGACCTTGCGCAGGGCCTCGTCGGTAAAATCCGAGAACGGCAGGTTGATCGCGCCGCGGATATGGCCCCGGCGATAGGCCCATTCCGAACGGGCATCGAGCAGCAGCGCTCCTTCCGCCCGGGCCTCGGCACTGAACCGGGCCCAGGGCAGGCGATGCGCCTCGCGCACCGGCTCCAGCTCCTGGGCCAGCCGGAGGAAGCCTTTGTAGTCGATCTGCGGATTGGCTGGCTGGAGCGACTGCGCTGCGGCGGGAGCGGCAAGGCTGAGGACAAGCGCGGCGGCTAGCAGGCGGGGCATGGTTTCACTCCCGGTTGGACCAGGGCGAAACCTGCGCCGCCGGTCCTGACGCGCGCCTGAATGAAAAAGCCCCGCCGGGCCGGAGCCGGGCGGGGCCTTTCGTCAGCAGGACCGGCGCGATCAGGCGGCCAGCTTGCGTAGCACGTAGTGCAGGATTCCGCCGTTCATGAAGTACTCGACCTCGTTGGCGGTATCGATCCGGCACAGCGCGGTGAAGCTGAACTGGCTACCGTCGCCGCGGGTGACGTTGACGGTCACGTCCTGGCGCGGCTTGAGGTCCGCAACGCCGGTGATGGTGAAGGTGCAATCGCCATCGAGCCCCAGGCTGGTGCGGCTCTCGCCGTCCTTGAACTGCAACGGCAGTACGCCCATGCCGACCAGGTTCGAGCGGTGGATGCGTTCGAAGCTTTCGACGATCACCGCGCGCACGCCGAGCAGGTTGGTGCCCTTGGCGGCCCAGTCACGGCTCGAGCCGGTGCCGTATTCCTTGCCGGCGACGACCACCATCGGGGTGCCATCGGCCTTGTGCTTCATCGCGGCATCGTAAACCGGCATGACTTCGCCGCCATACTTGCTCATCCCGCCTTCGATGCCGGGGACCATCTCGTTGCGGATGCGGATGTTGGCAAAAGTGCCGCGCATCATCACTTCGTGGTGGCCGCGGCGCGCGCCGTAGGAGTTGAAGTCGGCCTTGGCGACCTGGTGCTCCATCAGCCACTGGCCCGCCGGGCTGTCGGCCTTGATGTTGCCGGCCGGGCTGATGTGGTCGGTGGTGATCGAATCGCCCAAGATCAGCAGCGGCTTGGCCTCGACGATGTCCTGCACCGGGGCCGGGGTCATGGTCATGCCTTCGAAGTAGGGCGGGTTGGCGACATAGGTGCTGCCGGCGCGCCACTGGTAGGTTTCGCTGCCGGTCACGTCGATCGCCTGCCAGTGCGCGTCGCCCTTGTAGACGTCGGCATAGCGGGCCTGGAACATCGCCCGGTCCATGCAGCTGGCCATGGTCGAGAAGACTTCCTCGTTCGAGGGCCAGATGTCCTTGAGGTAGACGTCCTGCCCGGCCGAGCCCTTGCCGATCGGGGTGGTGACGAAGTCCTCGATCACCGTGCCCTTGAGCGCATAGGCGACGACCAGCGGCGGGCTGGCGAGGAAGTTCGCGCGCACATCGGGCGAAACGCGGCCTTCGAAGTTGCGGTTGCCCGAGATCACCGCGGCGGCGACCAGGCCGTTCTCGTTGATCGCCTTGCTGATCGGTTCGGCCAGCGGACCCGAATTGCCGATGCAGGTGGTGCAGCCATAGCCGACCAGATTGAAGCCGATATTGTCGAGGTGCGGCTGGAGCCCGGCCTTTTCGAGGTAGTCGGTGACCACCTGCGAGCCCGGGGCCAGCGAGGTCTTGACCCACGGCTTGGGCTTGAGGCCCAGCTCGTCGGCCTTCTTGGCGACCAGGCCGGCGGCGACCAGCACGCCGGGGTTGCTGGTGTTGGTGCAGCTGGTGATCGCCGCGATCATCACGTCGCCATCGCCAATGTCGAAGTCCTTGCCTTCGACCGGAACGCGGGTGTTCGCCTTCTTGTAGGTTTCGGCCATGTCCTTGGCGAAGACATCGTCGACATCGGGCAGCGAGACGCGGTCCTGCGGGCGCTTCGGCCCGGCCAGGCTGGGCACCACGGTGCCGAGATCGAGTTCGAGTGTCGAGGAGAACACCGGCTCGACCGAGGGGTCGATCCAGAAGCCCTGTTCCTTGGCATAGGCTTCGACCAGCGCGATCTGGCTTTCCTCGCGGCCGGTCAGGCGCAGGTAGTCGAGCGTCTTGTCGTCGATCCCGAAGAAGCCGCAGGTCGCGCCGTATTCGGGGGCCATGTTGGCGAGCGTCGCACGGTCGGCCAGGGTCAGGCCGGCGAGGCCCGGGCCATAGTATTCGACGAAGCGGCCGACCACGCCGTGCTTGCGCAGCAGGTTGGTGCAGGTCAGCACCAGGTCGGTCGCGGTGACGCCTTCCTTGAGGCTGCCGGTCAGCTTGAAGCCGACCACTTCGGGGATCAGCATCGAGACCGGCTGGCCGAGCATCGCCGCTTCGGCCTCGATCCCGCCGACACCCCAGCCCAGCACGCCCAGGCCGTTGACCATGGTGGTGTGGCTGTCGGTGCCGACGCAGGTATCGGGGTAGGCGACCGTCGCGCCGGACTGGTCCTGGCTGGTCCAGACCGCCTGGGCGATGTGCTCAAGGTTGACCTGGTGGCAGATCCCGGTGCCCGGGGGCACGGCGTAGAAGTTGTTGAGGCTCTTCGACCCCCACTTGAGGAAGTCGTACCGCTCCATGTTGCGGTGGTATTCGATCTCGACGTTTTCCTCGAAGGCCTTGGGGTGGCCGAATTCATCGACCATCACCGAGTGGTCGATCACCAGGTTGACCGGGACCAGCGGGTTGATCTTGCTGGTATCGCCGCCCAGCTTGGCGATCGCATCGCGCATCGCGGCAAGGTCGACCACGCAGGGCACGCCGGTGAAGTCCTGCAGCAGCACGCGGGCCGGGCGGTACTGGATTTCCTCGGTCGATTCGCGGGGGTTGTTCTGCCAGTCGACCACCGCCTTCACATGATCGGTCGAAACGGTGAAACCGCCGTCCTCGAAGCGCAGCAGGTTTTCGAGCAGGACCTTCATCGAGAACGGCAGGCGCGAAATGTCGCCGAACTTCCCGGCCGCCTTCTTCAGCGAGTAATAGGCGTATTCCTTGCCCCCGACATTGAGCGTGGAGCGGGTGCCGAGCGTGTCCTGTCCGACCTGGGTCATGCGTTACTGCCTCCTAGATGTGGAGGCCCCGCCGCGCGCGCCCCTTTCGCGGGTGCAGCAAGGCCGTCTGTCGGCGCCGCCGATGCGCGCGAATCCCGCGCGCGTCAAGGGTTGGCAGGCCCATATTCGACTAAAGTGCGGTCTGTTCCGTGGGCTTGCGCGCCGCAATCAGGCATCCGCCGACAATCAGTACCACCCCGGCCAGCGTGGCCCAGGTCACCGCTTCGTCGAACATGATCCAGCCGATCAGCGTCGCCCAGACGAAGGCGGTATATTCGATCGGCAGCAGGGCCTGGGCCTCGGCCCGGCCATAGCCCCAGGAAATCACCGCCAGGCTGACCATCGCCAGCACCGCCCCGCCGAAGATCAGCAGCAGCGCCTCGCGATCGGGCCGGACCGCCAGCCACGGCGCGGCCAGGCCCAGGAACAGCCCGACGAACACGGTCTGGAACAGCGCCACCTCGATCGGCCCGGCCAGCAGCGCCTGCTTGCGCTGGAGGATCAGGTTGAAGGCATAGAGCACCGCCGAAACCAGGATCGCGACAATTCCCCAGCCGGCCATCGGATCGAGGCTTTCCTCGCCCATCCGCGCCCCGGCGATGACCAGCACCCCGGCGAGGCCCAGCGCCGAGGCGAGGATCGCCCCGCGCCCGATCTTCTCGCCCAGCAGCACCGCGGCGAGGTAGAGCGCGATCAGCGGGGCAATGAACGAAATCGCGATCCCTTCGGCCATCGGCAGATAGACCAGCCCCCAGAAGAAGGTGGTCGCCATCGTGCCGCTGATCGCCCCGCGCAGCGCGTGCAGCTTCATCGCGCCGCGATCCGGCCAGGTGCCGCCGCGCAGCTTCCACGCCGGAAAGGTGATCGCCGTGCCGAACAGGCTGCGCCACAGCATCGCGTTATAGGCCCCGACCGCGATCGAGGCGCCCTTCATCAGCCCGTCCATCACGCTGAACAGCGCGATGCCCAGGATCACCGCCAGGAACGGCATCAGGTGATGATGGCCTTGGTGCTTGCCGGCAGGCACGCCTTGTCTCCCCGGCGCGGGCCTAGGCGAGCCGGGGGTCCGGGGCAAGCCCGACGCCCAGATCGTGTGCTACATCAGCTTGCGGACTTCATCCGCGCTGTAGAGCCTCAGGTCCGCGCCTTCGCGCTTCACCCCGGCCATCGCCTTGTTGAATTCGGCCATGTGCGCGCTGGCCGAATGGGCGGCGAGCGCTTCCTGGCTGGCCCAGCGTTCGGAAATCCGGATCAGGTCGGGATCGGCGATGTCCTGGGCGAAGGAATAGTGCAGGCAGCCTTCCTCGGCCAGGGTCGCCTGAACCATCGCGATCCCCTGTTCGCGGACCTTGTCGAATTCCCCGGTCGCCAGCTTCAGCCAGCCTTCGATCAGCAGCATCTCTCTCTCCTTCGCGCGATTCGTTAATCGGTCGATTAACACCACGGAACCCGGGGGCCGCGCAAGTAGGCGCGCGCCGTTCCGCTGGCGACCATATCATCGGCCAGCGACTGGACCGATCCGTCGGGCCGGGCGCGCAGCAGGTGGCGCAGCTCGCGGCCGTATTCGTCGTGCACCACCGGCTCCGGGCCGGCGAGGGTGAACGGGCCCTGGTTGACCAGTTCGAGCAGGCGCTGCGCCGCCGCTTCGCCCAGCCGCGCTTCCTCGGCGCAGCGCGAGGGGTGGATTTCGGGCGCGTCGATCCCGATCACGCGGATCGTGCGCTGGCCGATCATGATCGTGTCGCCATCGATCACGCAGCCTGCCGCGCGCCCCTTGCCGCAGCGCACGAACGGGCCGCGAACCTGCTCGGACGGGCCTTCGGGCATGGTCTCGGGCCCGATCCGGGTGTCGGCCAGGAAATACCAGCACAGCGCCACCAGCAGTGCTGCGCCCAGCCACCACTTCAGCGCCGCCCACAACCGCCGCCAGCGGCTTTGCCCCTGCCAGCGGCTGGTCGGCAAAATGCGTCCGTATCCTTGTCTGCGGCGATGCCAGGCCATGGCCCAGCGGTAGGCGCTCGCTCAGCGCGCGGCAAGCAGCACGCACCAGTCCGAGCGGCGCCCGCGCCAGGGTTCGGCCAGCCCTTCGCCGACCAGCTGCTGGCCGAGCGAGCGCCCACCGCGCCGCGCCACCCGCAATTGCCGGCCATAGCGATCCTCGCCGCGGCCCTCGATCTCGAGCGTGAACGGGCCGGCATTGAGCAGCGCGATCAGGCGCCGGGTGGCCTTTTCGCCCAGCTCGCGCTCCGCCGGGCAGCCGGCCTGGTGGGTTTCCGGGGCGTTGATATCGGCCAGGCGCACCTTCTCGCCATTGATCCAGAAGGTATCGCCATCGACGACGCAGTTGATCCGGGGGCCATCGGCGCAGAGCGCGAAAGTGGCGGCGGCGAGAGTGAGGAAGGACAAGGCCATGCCCGCCGCATGGCCGTGCGGGGCATGGTTTCGCCATTCGGGAAACTACGCGGTTTCCCTCGGAATTGGAGCGATAGGACGGGCCTGGCTGCTTACCAGAGGCCGAGGAACAGGCCGGCCAGCGCCGCGCTCATCAGGTTGGCGAGGCTGCCCGCGGCGAGCGCCTTGATCCCCATCCGCGCGATCAGCGGGCGCTGGTTGGGCGCGAGGCTGCCGGTAACCGCCATCTGGATCGCGATCGAGCTGAAGTTGGCAAAGCCGCACAGCGCGATGGTGGTGACGACCAGCGAATCCGTCCCGAACCCGGCCTTGAGGTCCTTCAGCTGGCCGAAGGCGATGAATTCGTTCAGCACCAATTTGGTCCCGAAAAGACTGCCGGCAGTGCCCGCTTCGCCCCACGGCACGCCGACCAGGCTCATCACCGGGGCGAAGATCCAGCCGACGATCTGCTGGAACGACAGGTCGGGCTGGCCGATCAGCGCGCCGATCCCGCCGATCAGCCCGTTGGCCAGCGCCATCAGCGCGACAAAGGCCAGCACCATCGCCCCGACCATCACCGCCAGCTTGACCCCGGTCTGCGCGCCTTCGGCGGCGGCCATGATGATGTTGGCGGGCTTCTCCTCGCCGAACTGGATTTCGCCGCTGACCTCGGGCTCCTTGCCCAGGTCGGCGGGATCGTCGGGCTGCATCAGCTTGGCCATCAGGATCCCGCCCGGGGCGGACATGAAGCTGGCCGCGATCAGGTAGGGCAGCAGCGCCTTGGCGGCATCGTCCCCGCCCAGCGCCGAAACGTAGCCGGCCATGATCGTTCCGGCGACCCCGGCAAAGCCCACGGTCATGATCAGGAACAGTTGCGAGCGGGTCAGCCCGGCCAGGAACGGGCGGATCACCAGCGGGCTTTCGCTTTGCCCGACGAAGATGTTGGCGGCCGCGCCCAGCGATTCGACCCGGCTGATCCCGGTCACCACCCGGATCCCGCCGCCGACCCACTTGATGATCAGCTGCATGATCCCGAGGTAGTAGAGCACCGAAACGAGCGCCGCGAAGAAGATGATCGCCGGCAGCGCCCCGATCGCGAAGGAAAAGGCGAAGGGCGGCTCGCCCAGCGGGCCGAATACCGCCTTGGTCCCGGCCTCGGAATAGCTCAGCAGCTTGAGGAAGCCGTTCGACAGCGCCTGCAGCGCGAACTGCCCGGCCGGGATCTTGAGCGCCAGCAGCGCGATCCCCGCCTGCAGCGCGAAGGCCGCCCCGACCACCCGCGGGCGGATCGCCTTGCGGTTCGACGAAAGGGCCACGGCCAGCGCGGCGATCAGCACGATCCCGCCAAGGCTGATGAACGGTTGCATGGTCTGGCGTTTCCCCCCGATGCTTGTTTCCGGAGCAGGGTGGTAACGGCTTGATCGCGCCAGTCAAATGCCCGCGTTGTGCAATCCGGGGAAGAATCCGCCGGTCCCTTTTCCTCGGCGCCAAGCCTCGCTAGACCTTGCCCATGCAGAACCAGACCTCCGCCTTCCCGCGCTCGCTGTTCGTCTTTTCGCTGCTCTACGGGGGGCTGTGCGTGCTCGCCGGGGTGATGGGGGTAAAGCTCGCCTCGCTCGGCGAATGGCCGGTCCTCGGCCCGCTGGCGGTCGAAAGCGGGATCTTCGCCTTCCTGTTCCTGGTGATCATTTCCAGCGCGATTGCCGAACTGTTCGGCCAGGAACGCGCCAACCAGCTGGTCCGGTTCGGCTTCGTCCCGCTGATCGTTTCGATGATCATGCTGACCCTGGTGATCAGGGTGGTGCCCCCGGCTTCGTTCTGGAGCGACCAGGAAAGCTTCGCCAAGCTGCTCGGCCAGGGCGTGCGGATGCAGTTTGCCGGGCTGATTTCCTACGGCACTTCGCAGACGCTCAACGTCTATCTGTTCAGCCGGATCGCCGGCGGACAGGGCAAGGCGCTGGTGCTGCGGGCCTGGATCGCCTCGCTGCTTTCGCAGATCGTCGATACGATCCTGTTCATCACCATCAGCTTTTACGGCGTGATCGACCAGGTGACCGGCCAGCCGCTGCCGCTGGGCGAGATCATGACCGGCCAGATCATTTCCAAGCTGGTGCTTTCGACCATCATGGTCCCGCCGCTGATCGTGGTCTTCGTCAAGCTGGGCCGCTGGCTGGACCGGCCCGGCGCGTAAAAACGCTTCAAATCCGCGGCAGGGGGGCTAAAGCGCCCTCACTATGCCGCACAACCACGATCCCGCCCAGATGACGGCGATGCTCGCCAAGGCCGAAACCCTGGTCGAGGCGCTGCCCTATCTCCAGCGCTATGCCGGACGCACCTTCGTGGTGAAGTACGGCGGCCACGCGATGGGCGATCCCGACCTGGCGCACGACTTTGCGGAGGATGTGGTGCTGCTGAAGGCGGTCGGGATCAATCCGGTGGTGGTCCACGGCGGTGGGCCGCAGATCGGCGCGATGCTCAAGAAGCTGGGGGTCGAAAGCACTTTCGTCGATGGCCTGCGGGTGACCGACAAGGCCACGGCCGAAGTCGCCGAGATGGTCCTGTCGGGCGCAATCAACAAGGAAATCGTGCGCTGGATCGCCGGCGCGGGCGGCAAGGCGATCGGCATTTCGGGCAAGGATGGCGGCCTCGTCACCGCCACCAAGGTGCAGCGCACCGCCAAGGACCCGGACAGCCAGATCGAACAGGCGGTCGACCTGGGCTTCGTGGGTGAGCCCAAGGCGGTCGATACCAAGGTGATCAAGACCATTTCCGAGGCCGGGATGATCCCCGTCATCGCCCCGATCGCGGTGGGCGAGGATGGCGAGACCTACAACATCAACGCCGATACCATGGCCGGGGCGATCGCCGCGGCGCTGGGCGCGGCGCGGCTGTTCCTGCTGACCGATGTTGCCGGGGTGTTGAACAAGGCGGGGCAGCTGCTGACCGACCTCAAGCCGGCCGATATCGCCGCGCTCCAGGCCGACGGCACGATCAGCGGCGGGATGATCCCCAAGCTGGAAACCTGCATTCACGCGGTCGAGGCCGGGTGCGAGGCGGCAGTCGTGCTCGATGGGCGGGTGCCGCATGCCATGCTGCTCGAAATCTTCACCTCGCGCGGCGCGGGCACGCTGATCCGGGCATGAGGGCGGCAGCGGCCCTTGCGCTGATCGCGGCCGTTTCCGCCTGTTCGAAGCCTGCCGAACCCGACCAGCAGACAGTTCCCCAGGCCAAGCCGGGCTGTTGCTCGCCGACCCACCCAGCGCCTTCGCCGGCGCCTTCGCCGGCTCCGACCGGCGAGCCGGTCTCGACCTCGCGCGATCCGCGGCTGGTGCTGGTCGCCTGGGCCAAGGCGATGAGCCTGAAGGACTGGGACACGGCCTGGCGCTATTGGGGCGACAAGGGCGCGGCTTCGGGCGAGAGCCTCGAACAGTTCCGCGCCCGCTGGGGCAAGCTCAAGGACCCGCAGTTCGACATTTTCGAAGGCCAGGGCGAAGGCGCGGCCGGATCGCTGTTCTACACCGCCCCGATCGTGCTGATCGACGGCCAGCGGCGGGTGAAAGGCACGATCGTGCTGCGCCGGGTAAACGACGTGCCCGGCGCCAGCGAAGAGCAGCTGCGCTGGCATATCGAGCGGCTTGAGCTGGAGCCCTGATCATCCCCGCGAATGATAGACAGAAGCGCGGCCATGCGATGTTGCCTGTCCGCGCGGGCTTGGGCTATCAGCGCGCCTGCAACCGCAAAGGGAAACATCCGTGCTAGTCATTGTCAGCGTCATTGCCCTGCTGATCAAGCTGATCATCGCCCTGGTGATCGTCCAGTTCGTGCTGGGGCTGCTGATCGCCTTCAACGTGGTCGATCCGCACAACGATTTCGTCGGGGCGCTGTGGCGGACCACCAACATGCTGCTCGATCCGGTGCTGCGCCCGATCCAGCGGATCATGCCCGATACCCGTCCGCTCGACCTGTCGCCGATGGTGCTGATCATCGGCCTGTCGATCCTCCAGAACGTGCTGATCCAGCTGGCCAACAGGGGACTGTGATGACTGCCGAGATTATCGACGGCAAGGCCTTTGCCGCCGGCCTGCGCGCGCGCATTGCCGAATATGCCGCGACCTTCGAACAGAGCGCCGGGCGCAAGGCCGGGCTTGCCGTGGTGCTGGTGGGCGAGGATCCGGCCAGCAAGGTCTATGTCGCGTCCAAGGGCAAGGCCACGCTCGAATGCGGCATGGCGAGCTTCGAACACAAGCTGCCGGTTGACGCCAGCGAAGAGCAGCTGCTCGGCACGATCGCCGCGCTCAATGCCGATCCGGCGGTCGACGGGATCCTGGTCCAGCTGCCGCTGCCCGCCCATCTCGACGAGCAGAAGGTGATCGCGACCATCAGCCCCGACAAGGATGTTGACGGGTTCCATGTCACCAATGCCGGGCGGCTTGCGGTCGGCCAGCCGGGCTTCGTGCCCTGCACCCCGCTCGGCTGCCTGATGCTGCTCAAGGACCGGCTCGGCTCGCTCTCGGGCAAGGATGCGGTGGTGATCGGCCGCTCGAACATCGTCGGCAAGCCGATGGCCCAGCTGCTGCT
>CAZNII010000069.1:0-13871 GCA_964573075.1 uncultured Novosphingobium sp.
ACCCCGCGATCTGCGCCGAGCTGCGCGCCGGCAAGGTCGGCGGCCGCGCGGTGCGCATCGAGGAAGGCGAGGGCGGGGTAAACCGGTTCTGGTTTATCTGATCTTCAGTTCCGTTCGCCCCGAGCAAAGTCGAGGGGTACTGATCCAAATCCCGTTCGTGTCGAGCGTAGTCGAGACACCGCAGGCGGAGCAGCTCGCGAACGGAGTGTGAGTTAGATCTCGGTCCCTCGACTTCGCTCGGGACGAACGGGCTCAGTTGTTCACCAGCCCGGTCAGTGTCCCCACGCTCAGCACCTGCGGCAATTGCTGCGGCTCGCCCTTGGCCGGATACCACATGTAGAGCGGAACCCCGGCCGCGCCTTGGGCGGTCAGGTAACGGGTGATCGCCGGATCGCGGCGGGTCCAGTCGCCGCGCAGCACCACGACTCCGCCCTTGGCAAAGGCGGCGCGGGTTTCCTCGCGCTCGATCGCGGCAGCCTCGTTGACCTTGCAGGTCAGGCACCAGTCGGCGGTCATGTAAACGAACACCGGCCTGCCCTGGCTGCGGGCCTCGGCCAGCGCGGCCTCGCTGAACGGCTTGCTGGGCAGGATCGAGCTGACCTCGGCCGCGCCCTCACGGACCATCCCCGGCAGGCCCGCGGCGGCAAAGGCCAGCACGACCGCGAACATCGCCCACCAGCGCCCTCCGGCGGCGAGGCCGTGGCGCTGGCGGCGCCCGAGCAGGACCAGCAGTGCCACCACGATCACCACCACCAGCACTGCGGCAAAGGCAAAGCCGCTGCCGGCGAGGCGGCTGGCCAGCCAGACCAGCGCCAGCGCGGTCAGCCCCATCGGCACGGCCATGGCCTTGCGGAACGTGACCATCCACGCGCCGGGGCGGGGCAGCAGGGCGCGCAGCCGCGGCAGCCAGGCAATCGCCAGGAACGGCAGCGCCAGCCCCAGCCCGAGCGCGGCGAACAGCGCCAGTGCGGGGGCTACCGGCAGAAGCAGCGCCGCGCCCATTGCCGCGGCCATGAACGGCCCGGTGCAGGGGGTGGCGGCGAAGGCGGCAAGCAGCCCGGTAGCAAAGGCCCCCTGCGGCGATCCCTCGCTGGCAAAGCCGGGTACGGCGAATTCGAAGATCCCCAGCAGGTTGGCGGTGATCGCGCCGGCCAGCAGCAGCAGACCCGCCACCACCAGCGGCTCCTGCAACTGGAACGCCCAGCCGACTTCCTGCCCCGCCGCGCGCAGCGCCAGCAACAGCACGCCCAGCGCAAGGCAGGCCAGCACCACCCCGGCGGTATAGGCCAGCCCCTCGCTGCGGGCCTGGGCCTCGCTCTCCCCGGCGCGGGCCAGGCTCAGCGCCTTGAGGCTGAGGATCGGGAAGACGCAGGGCATGACATTGAGCAGCAAGCCCCCGGCCAGCGCCGAGAGCAGCAGGATCCACAGCGGCGGGGTTGCGGTGCTGCGCAGCGGAGTGCCGCCCTTGGCCACTACACCCGGATCGGCTGCGATCGTCACGCCGTTGCCGGCGGCGTCGAAGCGCAGCACGGCGGTGAGGTGCGCCGGGCTGAGCGGTTCGAACTTCGCGCGCGGCAACTCCACCACCAGCCGGTCACCATCGCGGAAGAAGGCCTGCGGCGCGGCATAATCGACCACCCGGTGATCGCCGAGGAACAAGTGCGGGTTCTCCAGCGTCACCGCACCGGGCAGCGGGACGGAGATCCTCACCAGATTGCCTTCGATCGCGAATGCAGCCTTCGCGCCCAGCGGAGCAGGCAGCGCAGCGCGCCAGCGGTCGAACCGTGGATCGGGCGCGGCGGGCTGGCCGACCGTGACCTCGGCCGAAAGTTCGGCGCTTTCCGGTACGCAGACCTGGTCGGTGCAGGCCAGCCAGTCTAGCTTGACCCGGATCGGCAGGCGCGTGCCGGGTGCCGCGTTGCCCGGCAGGGTCAGCGCGGTCAGCACGGCATAGTCATGCTCGTAAACGTGGTTCATCAGCCCGCCGACGATCAGCGTCTGCGGCACCGGATAGGCCAGCTCTCCCGCCTTGGCTCCGGCCGGCAGGGTCCATTGCGGCGACAGCCCGAGCCCGGCATCGCCCGGGTTATACCAATAGCCGTGCCAGCCTTTTTCCGGCTTCATCAGGAAGGCCAGCGTCACCTGTCCGCCGGGAGCCGCGGGTCCTTCGACCAGCAGCTCCGGCTTGATGTGGGTGGGTGCGGCCAGCGCCGGGAAAGCGATCAGCAGCGCCAGGAACTGAAGCACCACGGCAACAAGGCGGCGATAAGGGCGCGTCACGTGGAACTTCTCCGTTCTGGCCCCCTTGCGCTTGGCGCGCGGGGGAGGCAACACAGGCTCTGCCCGCAATGCCGATTTTTTTCAAGGAAGCCCGATGCGCCGCTTCGCTGCCCCGATTGCCCTTGCCCTTTCGCTGACCCTTGCCGCCTGTGCCGGGACCGCCGCCAGGTCGCCTGAAGCCGTTTCACAGGCGACCGCGCCGACCGGGCCGCCGCGGCTGATCGTGGCGGTTTCGATCGACCAGTTCAGCGCCGATACCTTTGCCCAGTACCGCCAGCATTACCGCGGCGGGTTCGTCCGGTTGATGAACGGCGCGGTCTTCCCTTCCGGCTTCCAGTCGCACGCCGCGACCGAAACCTGCCCGGGCCATTCGACCCTGCTGACCGGGGTTCGCCCGGCCCGCAACGGGATCATCGCCAACACCTGGTTCGAGCCCGACGGCCCGCGCAAGGACAAGCCGATCTATTGCGCCGAGGACGATCGCGATCCGGCCAGCTCGCCGCGCAATCCGGTGGTTTCGCCCTATCACCTCAAGGTCCCGACGCTGGGCGAATGGATGAAGAGCGCCAACCCCGCCACCCGCAACGTCGCCGTTTCGGCCAAGGACCGCGCGGTGATGATGATGGGCGGGCACAACATCGACCAGGCCTGGTGGTGGAAGGGCGGATCCTTCGTCACGCTCAAGGGGCGCGGCTCGACCCCGGCGGTCGACAAGGTCAATGCCGCCACCGCCGCGACGATCAAGAAGGGCGCCCCGGCGCTGCCGATCCCGGCCTGGTGCGCGGCAAACGATCATGCGGTTTCGGTCGGCAAGACCACGCTGGGCACCGGGCGGTTCGCGCTGGAAGCCGGCAAGGAACCGCAGTTCCGGATCTCGCCGCGGATGGATTCGGCGACGGTCGATCTGGCGATCGGGCTGATCGACGAGATGAGCCTGGGCCAGGGCGCCGCGCCGGATGTGCTGTCGGTCTCGCTGTCCGCAACCGATTATGTCGGCCACGCCACCGGGGTTGCCGGCGCGGAAATGTGCATCCTGCAGAACCAGCTCGACCAGGATCTGGGCCGGCTGTTCGCGCATCTCGATGCCAAGGGGATCGACTACATGGTGGTGCTGAGCGCCGACCATGGCGGGCTCGACATGCCCGAGCGGATGGACCAGCAGGCCTTTCCGCGCGCCGAACGCGCCGATCCGGCGCTGATGCCCGAGGCGCTGTCCAAGGCGGTGTCGGCGAAGACCGGGATCGTTATCGACGGCCCGCTGGTGATCGGCGAGGCGCCGATGGGCGATCTCTACATCAACCGCGCGCTCGATCCGGCCCAGCGGGCCAAGGCCACCGCCGCGCTGGTCGCGATTCTCAAGGCCCACCCGCAGGTTGCCGCGGTCTATACCGCCGAAGAACTGGCCAGGACCCCGTTGCCGACCGGCAATCCGCAGGACTGGACCATCCGCGACCGGGCCCGCGCGTCGTTCCAGCAAGGCCGCTCGGGCGATGTGGTGCTGTTCCTCGACCGCACCGTCACCCCGATCCCCGAACCGATGCCCGGCGCCTATGTCGCCACCCACGGCAGCGCCTTCGACTATGACCGGCGGGTGCCGATCCTGTTCTGGCGCAAGGGGATGCGCAACTTCGAACAGCCCCAGCCGGTCGAGACGGTGGACATTGCCCCGACCCTGGCGGCGATCCTCGGGCTGCGGGTTCCCGACGGCAGCTTCGACGGGCGTTGCCTCGATCTCGACGGGGCGGAAGGGAATACCTGCGGACAATGAGCGACAAACGCGATCTTGTCATCCTTGGCGGCGGGCTGGTCGGCATGACGCTGGCCCTGGCCGCCGCGCGCCAGGGGATCACCAGCCACGTGATCGACAAGGCCCGACCGGAGGAGCTGACCGCCGAAGGGGTCGATGGGCGCGCCTCGGCGATTTCGACCGCCAGCTGGAACCTGTTCTGCAACATCGGCCTGGCCGACCGGCTCGAGCCGCTGGGCTGTCCGATCGAGGCAATCGCGGTGACCGACGGGATGAAGCCCGGCCGGATCGACTTCAAACCCGAGCCCGGCGACGGGACTCTGGGGCGGATGTATGCCAACCGCGACATCCGCCTGGCGCTGTTCGAAGCCGCGCGCGAAGAGCCGGCGGTCGCCTGGTCGAGCGGGGTCGAACCGGTTGAGCGCCACCGCGGCGAACATGGCGTGGCGGTAACGCTCAGCGATGGACGCCGGGTCGAAGGCAGCGTGCTGATCGGGGCCGAGGGGCGGCAGAGCCCGACCCGCAAGGAGGCCGGGCTCAGCTCGGCGAAATGGGATTACAGCCACCGCGCCTTCGTGACCGCGATCACCCACGAAAAGCCGCACGACGGGGTGGCCTGGGAAATCTTCTATCCGGCCGGGCCGCTGGCGCTGCTGCCGCTGCTCGACCTGCCCGACGGGCGCCATCGCAGCGCGGTGGTCTGGACTTTCGACGAAAAGGACGCGGCCGGGGTTTCGGCGCTATCCGATGCGGTGTTTGTCGGGGAAATGGCCGCGCGGCTCGACGGTCTGTTCGGGCGGATCGAACTGGCCGCCCCGCGGATGAGCTATCCGCTCAACTTCCACCATGCCGCCCGGATCGTCGAGCAGCGCCTCGCCCTGGTCGGCGATGCCGCGCACGGGATGCACCCGATTGCCGGGCAGGGGCTCAACCTGGGGCTGCGCGATGTCGGCGTGCTGGTCGAAGTGCTGGCAGAAGGGATGCGGCTGGGGCTCGATCCCGGCGATGCCCAGGTGCTGGCCCGCTATGAGCGCTGGCGCAGCCTCGATGCGACCACGGTGATGGCGACCACCGACGCGATCGTCCGCCTGTTCGGGGTGCCGGGGCGCCTGCCCAGCCTGGTCCGGCGGATCGGCATGGCCGGGGTCCAGCGCTCGGGCTGGCTCAAGCGCTTCTTCATGGATGAAGCGCGCGGCATGTCGGGCGACCTGCCGACCCTGCTGCGGGCCTAAAACGTCGCTTCGCGGGCCGCGGTGGTCGGCTGCGGAGCCGGCGTTGGCGTGGCCGTTGCCGAAGGGCTGACCGTGGGGCCGGGCTGGCGGATTTCCTCGCCGGTGCCGGCCTTGAGCTTTTCCGGTTCGGCCAGGGCGGTCTGCTCGATCTGATCGAGCGCCTTCATCGCATCGGAATAGCGCCGGGCCTTGGCGATCCAGCCTTCGGCCGCCTTGGCCCCGGGCAGGCGCGAAACCTCGTCGATAGCGGCATCGACCTGGCCGGTGCGCAGCAGCAGTTGCGCGCGGGCCAGCCGGGCGGCGGGGGCATCGGTGCCGGGGGCATCGCGGTGGACCACGAACAGCCCGGAAACCTGGCGGCGGAAACGGGCCCAGCCGCTGTCCTCCTGCCCCGGACCGGCCAGTTGCGGGGCCAGGGTATCGAGTTCGCCGGCCAGCCCGTCGAGCGTGATCTTGTCCTTCGCGGCGGTGATCACGGTGTTGACTGCGGCCGGCCGGGCCGCGCCGAAGCGCAGCCGCAGCTGGTCTTCCAGATAGCCCAGATCGCCGCCGCGTTCGATCGCGCGGCGCGCGGCGAGGGCGACCAGCAGGGCCTCGGCCCGGGCCGTGTTGCCTTCGGCGGCAGCGGCCTGCAGGTCGATCCGCGCCAGCCGCTGTTCGAGCGCCGCGACCTGCTGTTCCAGCAGCGCGCCGGTTGCCGGAACGGCGGTTGCGCCGGGCGTCGGGCTGGGGGCCGGGGTGGAACTGGCCAGCGGCATCGCGCTGTCGGTCCGCCCGGGCAGCGCGATCTGGCCGTCCCAGATCAGCCATCCGGCCAGCGCTGCCCCGCCCAGGAAGGCCAGCAGGGCAGTGCCCAGCACGGCGCGAAAAACCCCGCCTGAACGGCGCGCGGGCTGGGCGGGAGTGGAATAGTATTCGTCGGGCATTCTCTGCCTTTGGCTTCAGCGGGCTCCAGGCCAGGGGTCTTGGCACATCTGCCGCGCCAATGCCAGCAAGGCCTTGTCCTCCGGATAGGGGACCGAGGCGACCTCGCCCCAGCCATCCCCGGCCGCTGTCGCAACCCGCGATGAAAGCGCGGTGATCCTGAGCGGCGCGCGGCGGATCCCGTGGCGCACGCATTGTGCTGACAGGTGATGCGCCGCCTCGGCCGAATGGAGCGCGACGATTGCCGGGCTGCGCAAAATTGCGATCAGTTCGGCCGGCATTTCCTGCGCAATGCTGGCATAGACCACGCGTTCTTCCATGGTCACGCCCTTCGGCAGGGTCAGCGGCACCCGGTCTTCCCCGGCCAGCCGCAACAGCCGCTTGTGCGCCGGATCGAGCTCGCCCAGCATCGCCTGCATCGAGCCCGCCCCGCTGGCGAAGACGGTAAAGCCGGCCTCGCGTGCGGCAGCAGCGGTGGTTTCGCCAACGGCATAGACCGGCAGGCCCTTGAGCGCGGCCAGACCGCGTCCGCCGAACCGGAAGGCCATCGCGCTGCCGATCAGCAGGGCATCGAACCGTTCTGGCGAAACAGCTTCCCAGCTGCGTGCCGAAACCTCGAACAGGGGGAAACCGTGCGCTTCCATTCCGGGCATCCCCCGCGCGATTGCCAGGCTGGACGAACAGCCGGGCTCGGGGCGGACGATGACCAGTGGAACCGGCAAATTCTAACCCCCCGGAGGATCGAAGTGTTCGCGGATCGCAGGGCCGGCCTGCGCCAGGAGTTGTGCCGCCAGCCGGGCCGGTCCGTCAAGGTCCGCAGGCGGAAAAACCGCTACGGCCTCCACTCTTTCACTGCCATCGGGACTGAGCAGCGCGGCGCGCATGCCGATCTTGCCGCCCCTGGTTTCGGTCAGGACCGAGATCGGGCTGTGGCAATTGCCGCCCAGCGCCGCGAGCAGCGCGCGCTCCGCCTCGACCGCGTGGCGGCTGGGCAGGTGATCGATCGCGGTCAGGAGCGCGCGGGTATCGGGATCGTCGGCCCGGCATTCGATCGCGATCGCACCCTGTCCGGGGGCCGGCAACCAGTCTTCGGGATCGAGCGGGGTGCCGAAATGGCCCATGCCCAGCCGGTTGAGCCCGGCCATGGCCAGCAGGGTGACGTCCGCCTCGCCGGCCTCAAGCTTGGCAAGGCGGGTCTGGACGTTGCCGCGAATCCCGACCACGCGGCAATCGGGCCGGGCGTGCAACGCCTGCGCAGCGCGGCGCGGGGCGCTGGTGCCGATCCGCGCGCCCGGCGGCAGCTCGGCCAGCGATCGCGCCCCGACCAGCACATCGCGCACATCCTCGCGCGGGAGGATCGCGCCGATCACGATCCGGGTCGGCCGGATCGTTTCGACGTCCTTCAGCGAATGGACCGCAAAGTCGATCTCGCCGCCCAGCAGCCAGGCATCGAGCTCCTTGGTCCACAGCGCCTTGCCGCCGATCTCGGCCAGCGGCCGGTCGAGCACCTTGTCGCCGCTGGCGGTGACCGGGACGATTTCGACCACCAGTCCAGGGTGCGCGGCGCACAGCCGGTCACGCGTTTCGTGGGCTTGGGCCATGGCAAGGGGAGATGCGCGGGTGCCGAGTTTCAGGGGACGGTTGGGCATGGCCGCTTGTCCTATTGCCCAATCTCTCTAAGGGGAAGTGGGCATGGGGATTGTCCTCGGAATTGAATCGTCGTGTGACGAAACCGCGGCCGCGCTGGTGGACAGCGATCGCCGGATTCTTGCGCAGCGGATCGCCTCGCAGGACGATTCGCATCGCCCCTATGGCGGGGTCGTGCCCGAAATCGCCGCCCGCGCCCATGCCGAGCGGCTGACCCCGCTGATTGCCGCGACCCTGGCCGATGCCGGAATGGGCCTTGGCGATGTCGATGCGATCGCCGCCACCGCCGGGCCCGGACTGATCGGCGGGGTGATGGTCGGGCTGGTCAGCGCCAAGGCGCTCGCCATGGCCAGCGACAAGCCGCTGATCGCGATCAACCACCTGGAAGGCCATGCCTTGTCCCCGCGCCTGGCCGATCCTTCGCTCGAATTTCCCTACCTGCTGCTGCTGGTCTCGGGCGGGCATTGCCAGCTGCTGCTGGTCGAAGGAGTGGGGCGCTTTCGCCGGCTCGGCACCACGATCGACGATGCGCTGGGCGAGGCTTTCGACAAGATCGCCAAGATCCTCGGGCTCGGCTTTCCCGGTGGCCCCGCGGTCGAGCGGCTGGCGGCCGAGGGCGATCCGCGCGCAGTGCCGCTGCCCCGGCCGCTGCTGGGCAATGCTGAGCCGCACTTCTCCTTCGCGGGCCTCAAGAGCGCGGTGCTGCGGGCCAAGGACAGCGGGCTCTACCGCGAAGCCGATATTGCCGCATCGTTCCAGCAGGCGGCGATCGATTGCGTGATCGACCGCACCCGCAAGGCGCTTGAGCTGGTCGATGGTCCCAGCGCGCTGGTGGTCGCCGGTGGAGTTGCGGCCAACCGCGCGGTCCGCGCCGCGCTGGAAGGGCTGGCGGGCGAATTCGGCCTGCGCTTCGTCGCGCCGCCGCTGCCCCTGTGCACCGACAATGCGGCGATGATCGCCTGGGCCGGGATCGAACGGCTGGGCCAGTCCGATCCGCTCGATTTCGCCGCGCGGCCGCGCTGGCCGCTCGATCCCGATGCCGCGCCGGTGCGCGGGGCGGGGGTCAAGGCATGACCTTTCGACAGGCTCAGGATGATCGGGCGATCGGCGTGATCGGGGCGGGAGCCTGGGGCACCGCGCTGGCCCAGGCGATGGCCGGCGACGGGTCCGAAGTGGTGCTGTGGGCCCGCGAGGCCGAGCTGGTCGAGGAAATCAACACCCGCCGCTCCAACAGCCTGTTCCTGCCCTCCGCGCGGCTGGCCGAAACGATCCGGGCGACCGGCGACCTGGCCGAGCTGGCCGATCTGCCGGTGATCCTGGTGGTAACCCCGGCGCAGCATCTGGCGCGCGTGCTCGGCGGGCTGCCCGATGGCCCGCGCGATCTGGTGCTGTGCTCCAAGGGGATCGAGGCCGGGACCGGGCGGCTGATGGCCGATGTCGCGGCCGAGGCGGCCCCGGCGGCCAGCCTGGCGGTGCTGTCCGGGCCGACCTTTGCCCACGAAGTTGCTGCCGGCCTGCCCACCGCGGTGACCCTGGCCTGCGCCGGGGGCGAGGCGCAGTGGAACCGGCTGGCCCCGGCAATCTCGCGGCCGATGTTGCGGCCCTACTATTCGGATGACGTGACCGGGGCGGAAATCGGCGGGTCGGTCAAGAACGTGCTGGCGATCGCCTGCGGGGTGGTCGAGGGGCTGGGGCTGGGACAGAACGCCCGCGCCGCGCTGATCGCGCGCGGCTATGCCGAAATGACCCGCTTCGGCCTTGCCCGCGGCGCCCGGCCCGAGACGCTGGCCGGGCTGTGCGGGCTGGGCGATCTGGTGCTGACCTGCTCGTCCACCTCGAGCCGCAATTTCTCGCTCGGCAAGGCGCTGGGCGAGGGGATGAGCGCCGGGCAAGCGCTGGCCGGCAAGACCAGCGTGGCCGAAGGCGCGCACACCGCGCCGGTGCTGGCTGAACTGGCCCACAAGCACGGGATCGCCATGCCGATCGTCGATGCGGTCAACCGCCTGCTCAACGGCGAGGCGCCGGCGAGGGCAGTGGTAGCCGAATTGCTCGCCCGCCCGCTGACCGCCGAAGGGGTGCGGCTGTGAGCGAGAACGGCGCCGCCCACCAGAAGGACATTCAGGCGCTGGCCAAGGGCGGGCAGACCAATTTCCTCGGCTTCCTGCTGCGGCTGGTGGCGCGGATTCCGTTCCTGATCATCGCCAGCCGCTGGTACGGCGCGGAATCGCTCGGCCGGTTCGCTTCGGCGCTGGTCGTGGTCGAACTGGCAGCACAGCTCTGCACGCTGGGGCAGAAGCGCGGGCTGGCACAGCGGCTGTCGCAGGATTGCGAACATCCGGCCAATTCGGTCGCCGATGCCATGCTGCTGACCTCGCTGCTGGCTGTGCCGTCGAGCGTCGCGCTCTACCTGTTTCCCGAGGCGATGTACCCGACCGGCAATTTCTCAGAGGCCGATCGCTGGCTGGTGCTGTCGATCCTGCCGCTGGCACTTACCGATATCGCGCTCGCCGCGCTGGCCTATCGCTATGACGTGGCAACCACGGTGCGCTCGCGCGCGGTGGTTGAGCCGTGGACCCTGTCGATCGCGGCCGGGGTGCTGTTCTTCGTGGTGGCGGATAGCGGATTGCAGATGGCCTTCGTCGCCTCGATCCTCGCCGCCGCAGTGGCCGCACTGTGGCCGCTCTACCGCTCCTATGGCACACCCCAGGCCTGGCAACCGCACCCCTTGCGGCTGGCCCAGCTGGCGCTGGCCAACCTGCCGCTGGCCGGGGCCGATGCGATCGAATGGGGCACCCGCAAGCTCGACGTGTTCATCCTGCGCTTCTTCGTTGGCGAAAGCGCGATCGGGATCTATTACTTCGCCCAGCAGATCGCCACCCTGCCGCAGAAGCTGAAGACCAGCTTCGAGCCGATCCTGGGGCCGGTGATCACCCGCAACATCAAGGAAGGCAACCTTGCCGGGATTGCCGCGCAGGTCCGCCAGGTCGGCTACTGGATCATCGCCGCCCAGGCCGGGATCGCCATGGCCCTGGCAATCCCGGGAACCGGGGTGATGGGCTTTGGCGGGCCGGATTTCGTCGGCGGCACCGGAGCGCTGGTGTTCCTGCTGGCCGCCGAAGTGGTGGCCGCCACCGCCGTGGTCAGCGAGGCCGCGCTGGTCTATGTCGCGCGGGTCCAGAACCTCCTGATCTCGCTGATCACCTTCACGCTCCAGGCGGTGCTGACCGTGGGCGGGATCATGCTGGTGACTCGGCTGGGCCTAAACGACAATTTCCGCTCCGCCGCCGCCGCCGCCGCGCTGATGCTCTCGCTTGGCGCCAGCTCGGTACTCAAGGCCTGGCTGCTTTCGGCCAAGCTCAACGCCAGCGTCAACAACTGGCGCTGGACCCTGGTCTGGGCCGCGGCCCCGGCGGTGCTGGTCGGCTGGGCGGCGATGACCCTGCTGCCCGAATGGGCGGCGCTGGTCTTCGGCGTGCCGGCGATCCTGTTCGCCTATGGCTATGTCATCTGGCACAAGGGCTTTGGCCCCGAAGACCGGGTGCTGTTCCGCCGCAACGTGGGCGGGTAAGTTCGATGTGGGAGACCCTCAGATGATGGAAACGATCGAGGCCAACTGGATGGTCTTCGCCCTCGCGCTGCTGGCCGCCCTGCTGGTCGGCTGGTATCTGTTCGGGCGGGCCAGCAAGGCGCCGCCGCGGCGCGAATACAAGCCCGACGTGCTCGACGAAGGCGCCGCATCGGTCCAGCGCAACCAGGCCCTGATCGATGCCGCGCCGGCCGCGCAGATCACCCCGGCGCCGATGGCCGGGACCATGGCCGGCGTGGCCGAAGCCGTGGCCGTGGGCGCGCAGGACGTGGTCGAGGAAGCCGAAGCCGCCGCCCCGCCGCCTCCGCCCGAACCCCCGGCACCGCCCCCTCCGCCGCCCGAGCCGGTGGAAGTGCCCGCGCCGGAGCCCGAGCCCGAGCCGGAACCTGAGCCCGAGCCGGAACCCGAGCCCGAACCGGAGCCTGAGCCCGAACCGGAGCCTGAGCCCGAACCGGAGCCTGCACCGACACCCGAACCCGAGCCGGAACCCGCTCCCGCGCCTGCGCCAGAGCCCGAACCCGCTCCGCCCGCCGCCGAACCTGCCGGCGCGGACGATCTTTCGCGGATCAAGGGGCTGGGGCCAAAGCTCCAGGCGCTGCTGCCCACGCTTGGGATCACCAGCTTCGCCCAGATCGCAGCGCTGAGCGAGGCCGACCTCGCCGATCTCGACAGCAAGCTGGGGCCCTTTGCCGGACGCCCGGCCAAGGACAGCTGGGTAGAGCAGGCGCAGTTCCTGGCCGCCGGCGATGTGGCGGGGTTCGAAGCGAAATTCGGGAAGGTCTGAATTAACGCAAACGAAAGAAGACCTTGCCTATCGAATGGCAATGACGGGATGCCGCTCCAAAGGCTTTCTTTTCGCCGCAACCGTGGCGATGTCCGGGATTGCCACAAATGCACAAGGTGCACCCGGCATGGTCCGGTTCGATCCCGCTCCACCCGAAGCCGCGCAGACCACCTGCCGGTTCGATGGGGCACAGAACCTCTCGGAAGTTGCCGCCTATGGAGCCTACGAAGGCAAGCTGCCCCTTGCAGCTGCGGTCGGCTCAAGTCCGAATGAGGCCTATGTCGTCCCGATTGTCGGACCGTCCAAAGGGCCGCGCAGGGTCTTGCTGCTTACATCTTATGAGGCTGTGGTCTGGGACTTTTCGCGCGCGCCGGTCGGGCGGATCGATGCAGTGGTGGTATCCGGCTTTTACGACCAGGCCGTGGCGAACCTGCCTTTGCACATCCCGGTCCATTTCACCTCGCAGCAGAATATCTCCGGGTGCGGGCGGATCGGCTACTACTCCGCTGACGGGCGGGACGTGGCCGATCAATTCCAGAGGACAACCGGGCTGCGGGTGACCAGCGCGAATGGCAGCTATGCGGTTGAGGCGCTGCGGCTTGACGCAGAGCTTACGGCCGTCCGCGCCGCTCCGCCAAAGCGATACCGCGATCTGCGCGCGGTGGTTCCGGTGGTCGCTGAAGAGATCGCTCCAGGAAGGCTGGGCCTTGCCCAGTTGATCAAGCAGAAGAAGCTGCGGCCGGCGACCGAAGCCGATGTGATGCGCTGGAACCAACTGGCCGAACGACTCGGCACCTCGAAGGTTCGCGCCTGGCATTCGCAGGACCGTGCATTCGTGGTTCTGGCCCCGATCCGCATCCCGCGCGGGATGTTCGGCAGCAATTCCGCCGTTTTTCTGATCGAAACGGGAGTGCCCGATCCGGTCGATCCGGGCAGCCATAACAGCTATTTCCGGCTGGGCGATGGCTCGTGCTATGCATCGCCATGCGTTCCGCCTCCGCCGCCCGCGACCGTGGTCACAACCCGGCAGTCTGGCCAATAACAGGCAGAAGGCAGAAGCAGCCGGACAAATAACCGCCCGGCAATTCCAGCGGCCGCCGGATCAAACCCTAGCCGGCCGCAAACAGCGCCGGGCAATAGCGCGGATCTGGCACGGCCTCGCCGGCTTCGCGCGTAGCATCGAGCCATGCGG
Source organism: uncultured Novosphingobium sp. (assembly GCA_964573075.1). GTDB lineage: Bacteria > Pseudomonadota > Alphaproteobacteria > Sphingomonadales > Sphingomonadaceae > Novosphingobium. The sequence continues at coordinate 13,393 of CAZNII010000069.1, forward strand.
ACGGAACCGGACCAAGCGCCGCGAGCGCCAGCTGCGGTGTTTCCCGGCGCGCCGAACAGGGCCGCAGATCGGGCGCTTCGGCGATCCAGCAGGCATCCGCCGGATACCAGAACAGATTGATATGATAGTGTGGGTGATCGGCTATGGCGGCCAATACCTAGGCACTTGTGCGGAGGACACGCAAGCCGAACTGGGTCCGATTTGGCTGAAGTGCGGTTCCGCCTACCGCCCCCATTTCCCCTTCCGCGTTTCCCGCCCGAACCGCCCCTTCCGCGTCCCCGGCTTGCCCTCGTTGCTGCGCCCCACCACCGGGGCGACGCGTTCGCCTTCGGGCAGGCCGAGTTCGGTCGCCTCGAGCCGGCGGATCTCGTCGCGCAGCCTGCCGGCTTCCTCGAATTCCAGATCGGCCGCCGCCGCGCGCATGCGGCCTTCCAGTTCCTCGATGTAGGCGCGCAGGTTGTGGCCGACGAGGTTGTTCC
>CAZNII010000070.1:0-3491 GCA_964573075.1 uncultured Novosphingobium sp.
CACCGCCTTGCCGCCGCCGACCGGGCGCTTGCCGGGCGCAACCTGGCCGAAGCGCGGTCGATCCTCGAAGCCGGGGTCGCCGGGGACCCGCCGGATCCGGCCTTCTGGCAACGGCTGGCGACGGTCCGTCAGGTTTCAGGAGCTCCGGGTCAGGCGCTTGCGGCGATTGACCGGGCGCTGGAGTTTGATCCGCTCGATTTCGTCAACCTGTTGATGAGAGCCAGAATTCTCGATCAGATCGGGCATCATGAAGCGGGCGAAGCCTATGGCCGGGCGCTGGCCCAGCGGCGGCCGGATCCGCTGCCGCCGGCCCTGGTCCCGGCGATCGAACGCGCCCAGGCGGCCTGGGCCGAGCACCAGCAGAACCTCGAGCAGCACCTCGCCGCCGCGATCGAGGCCGAGGGACTCGACCTGACCCCGAACGAGCGACGCCGGGCCGCGCGGCTGGCCAGCAACATCACACACCGCACCCGCATCTACCATTCAGAGGCCACCCATTTCCATTATCCCGGCCTGCGCGAAATCGAGTTCCATGACCGGGCGGAGTTCCCCTGGCTCGAAGAGCTCGAATCGCTGACCGATCCGATCGCGCGCGAACTGTCGGTCGTTGCCAATGCTCCCGATGCGGTGCTGGTTCCCTATGTCCAATACGGGGCGAGCGAACCGCTAGCGCAGTGGCGCGAGCTCAACCACAACCGCGACTGGACCGCGATTCACCTGATCCAGCGCGCCGAACGGGTTGTGCCCAATGCCGACTATTGCCCGACGACGATGGAATTCCTTGCCCGGATGGACCAGCCCTGGATCGAAGGTTGCGGCGCCAACGCGATGTTTTCGATGCTGGCCCCGCGCACCTCGATCCCGCCGCATGTCGGGGTCGCCAATTTCCGGCTGCTGTGCCACCTGCCGCTGATCATTCCCGGCAAGTGCTGGTTTCGGGTCGGTGAGGAAGTCCATGACTGGGAAATGGGCAGGGCCTGGGTGTTCGACGATTCGATCGAGCACGAGGCGGTCAACGAGACCGACCAGCTCAGGGTGATCATGATTTTCGACATCTGGCACCCCGATCTCTCTCCGGCCGAAAAGGCGGCGATCGCCACGACCGTCGCGGCCAGTTCGCTCCAGGCCGGAGCGCTCTAACCCGCGATGACCAGGCTTCGCCGGACCGGCCGCGGTTTGATCCTGCTGATGCTGGCCATGCTCGGCCTGATGCCTTGGCTGCGCAGCCCGATTCCACCGCCCAGCCGCCATGCCGTGATCAACCTTGCCCCACTGCCGCTGGAACCGGGGTGTTGCACGGCCGGGCCGCTGCGGCTGCTCGAGGCCTGGCAGATGACCAGCCAGCACGAACTGTTCGGCGGCTATTCGGCACTGCTCCAGCCAAGGCCGGGACGGCTGCTGGCACTGAGCGACCGGGGCTATTTCCTGGAATTTTCCGAACCGGGGGCACGGCCGGAACCGGTCAGGTTCGGCACCATTGTTGCAGAAGGGCGGCTCAAGGACTTTCGCGATGTCGAGGCCGCGACCTGGGATCCGGCCGGGGCCCACCTGTGGGTGGCGATGGAAGGCCGCAACGCAATCTCGCGCCACCGGCTCGACATGGCGCGCGAGGCGTTCCGCGAAGTGCCAGAGATGCGCGACTGGCCGCTCAATCAGGGGCCGGAAGCGATGTTGCGGCTGGCCGACGGGCGCTTCGTGGTGCTGTGCGAATGCAATCCCGGCTGGTTCCAGGGCGGACGCCATCCCGGCCTGCTGTTTGCGGGCGACCCGGATCTCGGCGGCAAGCCGCTGGCTTTCACCTTTGCCGGGGTCGACGGCTATCGCCCGACCGACCTGGCGCAGCTACCCGACGGACGGGTGCTGATCCTGGCACGGCGGCTGACCTGGCCGGTGCCGGCGCGCTTCGCGATCAAGCTGCTGGTGGCGGACCCGGCCGAGATAGCGGCGGATGGCACCTGGCAGGGCCGCGAAGTGGCCGATCTGGGCGCACCCTGGCCGGTCGACAACTACGAGGGGCTGGCGATCGAGCGCCAGGCCGATGGCAAGCTGATTGCCTGGCTGATCAGCGACGAAAACAGCGCGGCGACCCAGCGGGTGCTGCTGCTGAAAGTCGAGATCGACGAATCGAAGCTCGCGAAAACACAAAGGGCGCCCGGATCGCCGGACGCCCCTTGAATGAGCCGGATGGCGCTGGGCCTCAGGCGGCCGCGGCGGCCTTCTTCTTCAGCTCGCGCTTGACCTTCTGGGCAGTGGCCGAAAGCTTTTCGTCCGAGGTCTTGAGCAGCCAGTTGTCCAGCCCGCCGACGTGTTCGACCGAGCGCAGACCCTGGGTCGAAACGCGGAACTTGAAGCTGCGGTCAAGGCCTTCAGACATCAGCGTGACGTTCTGCAGGTTGGGCAGGAACACGCGCTTGGTCTTGTTGTTGGCGTGGCTGACGTTGTGGCCGACCTGGCGACCCTTACCGGTCAGTTCGCAAATACGGGACATGGCTGTAACTCGCTTAAAAACTGGACGCCCATGACGGGAGAAGGCGCGCGCATACCGATTCACCCTTGAAAGGTCAAGGTATCCCAGCCAATCCGCCAAAAATGAGCAAATGGCCGCTTCCCGAACCGATGCAACTGGCGCTGGAACAGGCGCGCAAGGGCGAATCGACCGGTGAAGTGCCGATCGGCGCCGTGGTGGTCAAGAATGGCGTGGTGATTGCCAGCGCCCATAACGCCCCGCGTGCGTTGCAGGATCCGACCGCCCATGCCGAAGTGTTGGCGATTCGCCATGCCGCGACCGTGCTGGGCAATGACCGGCTCGACGGGTGCGAGCTGTGGGTCACGCTGGAACCCTGCCCGATGTGCGCGGGGGCGATTGCCCATGCCCGGATCGCCCGGCTCTATTACGCCGCGCCCGATCCCAAGGGCGGTGCGGTCGAGCATGGCGCGCGGGTGTTCGAACACGAACAGAGCCTGCACAAGCCCGAGGTCTATTCGGGAATGGGCGAGGACGAGGCCAGCGGCCTGCTCAAGGCCTTCTTTGCCGCGAGGCGCTGAATTCAAAGCCCACGCCAGATCTTCAGCGGCACGTCGTTTTTCGGGCCAAAGGCACGCGCTTCGCAAGGCGTCGGGCGGAAGGCCTTGTTGTAGCACAGGTGAATCTCGCGCAGCCAGCCGCCGTTGCTGGCGCGGATCCCCACGGCCGATACCGGCACCCCGGGGTTGAGGGCGACGAATTCGCGCCGCAGGTCGCCCATGGTCAGGCCCTTCTTGCGCGACAGCCTGTCGGCATCGGGCAGGCGCAGCGCGTTCCACAGGGTGGCCGAGGCCTTGAAATAGGCCGCCGGGGTAGTCGCCATGCAGCTGCCATGCTTGGCCCATTCGTGCTCGAGCAGCCACGGCACCGGGGTCATGCACAGGTTGGCCTTGAGCTCGGCCTCAGTCGGGCGCGGGGTGACGCTGCACCACTGCGGGTACTTGCCCTGCCCGCTTTCCGGCCACAG
>CAZNII010000070.1:3591-13858 GCA_964573075.1 uncultured Novosphingobium sp.
ACCCCGCCCGAGGCTTCGCTCGGCACCCGGCCCGCGATCAGGGCCACGGCTTCGCGCAGCTCGGTTACGCTCATATTGTCGAGCAGGATGTGGCTGGCTCCGGCGGCGAGCGCCGGTTCGATCTGGTCCAGCCGGTCGACCTCGCAGATGATCGCCTTCACCCCGGCCTCGCGCGCGCGGCGCACGGCTTCGGCAACGCCGCCGGCCACCAGCACGTGGTTGTCCTTGATCATCGCCGCGTCCCACAGCCCCATCCGGTGGTTCTGCGCCCCGCCCATCCGGGTGGCGTACTTTTCGAGGTGACGCAGGCCCGGGATGGTCTTGCGGGTATCGAGCAGGGTGGCATGGCCGGCCATCGCGTCGACATAGCTGCGGGTCATGGTGGCGATGCCCGAGAGGTGCTGGACGGTGTTGAGCGCCGAACGTTCGGCAGTGAGCATGGCCCGGGCATTGCCGCTCAGCCGCATCAGGTCGCTGCCGGCGGGAACCTGCGCCCCCTCCTCGGCCAGAATCTCGATCTCCATCGCCGGGTCGAGCGCGCGGAAGAACGCGGCGGCGATCGGCAGCCCGGCCACGACGATCGCATCGCGGCTGTCCATCACCCCGGAAAAACGGGCATCGGCCGGGATCACGCTTTCGCTGGTCACGTCATGCCCGCCGCCGGGCAGGCCAAGGCCGAGGTCCTCATCCAGCGTGGCGCGGACGAAAGCGGAAAGGTCGAAGCCGGGGAGGGAAAAGGTCATGGCTTTGGTTTTGCGAGATTTACGATGTGGCGCAAGAGGGGGTTCACACGAAGCCACGAAGATCACAAAGGGGTTGTGCCGGCGGCGAAGCCGCTCACTGTCGCGAAAGCTGCGTCTTGCGCAAAATTGGCCAATCCAAAGGGGCCTTCGGCCATGAACGACTTCTTCGTGATCTTCGTGTCTTCGTGTGAAACCGAAATCAATGCACGAAGCGCGCCACTACATCGCGGTAGGAGCGGCTCACCTTCACGTCCGCGCCGCTTTCCAGCACCAGGAAGCATTCGCCGTTGGTGTGCGGCTTGACCTGGCGGACCTGGTTCAGATTGACGATCCAGCTGCGGTGGACGCGCTGGAACACCCGCGGGTCGAGCCGGCGTTCGAGGTCCTTCATCGTCTCGCGCAGGATCAGGCTGTTGTCGGCGGTGTAGATGCACATGTAGTCGCCGGCGGCCTCGATCCGTTCGATCGAATCGACATCGACCCGGAAGATCTGCCCGCGATCCTTGATGTTGATGAGCTTTTCATAGCGCGCCGCGTGCTCCGGCTCTTCGGGCATGGCGTCCATCGCGTCGGGGGCGACTTCGGCCAGCACGGTCTTGAGCTTCTCGGCCTCTTCGGCGGCCTGCTTTTCCGCGATCCGCAGCCGCACGCGCTCCATCGTGTCGGCCAGCTTGTCCTCGTCAACCGGCTTCATCAGGTAATTGACCGCATTGGCCTCGAAGGCGCGGACAGCGTGTTCCTGATAGGCGGTGACGAAGACGATCAGCGGCGGCTCGATCTCCATGATCCCCTTGACCACCGAGAACCCGTCGAACCCGGGCATCTGGATGTCGAGGAACACCAGATCGGGCTTTTCGGTCTTGATCTTGCGGATCGCCTCGCGCCCGTTCGAGCAGGTGTCGATCACCTCGACGTCGGGAAACTTCTGCAAACGCAGCTGCAGCCCCTGGATCGCGAGCTTTTCGTCATCGACGATGATGGTGCGGATGGTCATGGGCAGAGCCTCAGCCGGCCAGAGCCGGTCGCTTGTCGGTGGGGAGGGAAGCCGGGGCAGCTTCGCGGCGTTCGAAAGGAATTTCGATCAGCACGGCAAAGCCGCCCTCGGGCGGCTCCATCGTTTCGAAGCGATGCTCCTCGCCATAGGCCTGGGCCAGCCGGTCGCGGATGTTGGCCAGGCCTACCCCGGTTGAAACCTGTTCGCCGCCGTCGAATGTCACGCCGGTCAACCTGTTGCTGGACCCGCCCGATTGCAACCCCGGGCCGGTGTCGGAGACGGTGATGCGAAGGTTTGGGCCGACGAGTTGCGCCGCGATGGTGATTTCCGCCCCTGCCTCCTGCGGGCTGACCGCATACTTGATCGCGTTCTCGACCAGCGGCTGGAGCAGCAGCGAAGGCAGCAGCGCAAGCTCGGTCCCGGCCTCGATCTGGAATCGGGTGCGAAGCCGCTCCTCGAAGCGCATCCGCTCGATCTCGAGGTAGAGCTTCAGCGTATCGACCTCCTGCGCCACGGTCACCCGCCCGGTCGGCTCATTGACCAGGGTATAACGCAGGAAACTCGACAAACGGCTCAACATCGCATTGGCCGGCTCGGTCTGCTTGAGCAGCACCAGCGTGGAGATCGAATTGAGCGTGTTGAACAGGAAATGCGGGTTGAGCTGGTAGCGCAGCATCGCCAGCTGGGCACTGGTCGCCTGATTTTCCAGCTGCAGCAGCTGGTCGTTCTGCTCTTCGATCTGGAGGAAGAAATTGATCATGTAATAGAGCGCCGACCAGGCCAGCAGGAGCGTCGCGTCGAGATAGAACAGGCCGATGAAGCGCTGTGCAAAGGCGCTGGCGGCATCGCCCGCGTAAAGTCCGAACACCCAGGTATCGACGAATGCATAGAGCCCGGTGGCAAGCGGCATGATCAGCACCGTCACCCCCCAGGTGATCAGCGGCCGGCGGTTGATCAGCTGGCGATAGATCACCGACAGGATCAGCGTTACCGAGAGGCCCGTGATGGTCGAGATCAGGACCAGCACCAGGTAGGACAGCGGTTGGCCATTGGCCAGGCCAGACGCCGCGCGCAGCAGCATCGCTCCGCCCCAACCGGCCGCCTGAAGCCGCCAGAAGGCGCGGTTCTTGTTGGCGAAGAAGGGGATCGGGCGGAAAGGCAGGACGGCCATGGCCTTGGCCCTTAGCAGAAATTCGCGCTTGCGAAGAGCGGAATCACTTGGCCCCGCCGCTGCGGACCTCACCAACTGCCTGGTGCAGCGCGTCCTTGCCGACTGCCCCGGCCAACAGCTGGTCGCCGACCACCCAGCTCGGGGTTCCGTCGATGCCGAGCTGGCGGGCGAAATCGAGATTGGCGGAAAGCTCGGCCTTGACCCGCGGATCGTCGATGAACCTGCGGGCCCGGTCCATGTCGAGCCCGGCGGCCTGGGCTGCGGTTTCGATGCTGGGCAGGTCGGTGCGCCCGGCGGCGAACATCGCCTTGTGGAAGGCCGGGAACCTGCCCTGTTCGGCCGCCGCCAGGCTCCACCGCGCGGCATCGGCGCTGGTCGGGGCAATGATCGGCAATTCGCGGATCACCACGCGCAGATCGGGATTGGCGGCGATCAGCGCTTCGACATCGGGTACGCTCTTGCGGCAGTATCCGCAGGCATAGTCGGTGAATTCGACCAGGGTGACGGTGCCGTTGGGATTGCCCAGCACCGCGCCTGGGAAGGGCACTTCCAGCTTGTCCCCGACCGCGCCAAGCTGCTTGTCGGTTTCCCGTTTGCGCAGGTTCTCCATCGCTTCGGGCAGGATTTCCGGGTGGGCCAGGATATATTCGCGCACGGTCTGTTCGACCGCGGCCTTGTCCATCGTTCCGCCGCCCGAGGTGCGGGCAAAGGTCCAGCCGGCGATCGCGCCGGTCAGCACAAGGGCGATCCCCGACAGGACCAGGGGCAGCGAAGAGCGTGAGGTGGAGGCCATGGGGCCGGTGGCTACCTGCGTTTGCGCTGCTGTTCAATCGCCGCGCGGGCCTGCATCGCGATATCCCCGGCGCGGATCCAGTCGGGCGAACCCCTGGGCAGTCCGGCCTGGGCCTGTTCGGCGCTGCGCAGCGCCTGGGGGTAGTTGAGCTGCATCACCTGCTGTTCGGCGCTGGCCAGTTGGGCGCGCGGGATATCGCCCTTCATCCCGTAGATCACCCCCAGCTGGTACCAGGCAAACGGGTTCTCGCGATCGCGCGAAACCGCCGCTTTCAGCACCCGTTCGGCCTCGTCGAGCTGGGCCGGATCCTCGGTCGCGACCAGTGCGTGGCCGAAGGTGGTGGCGATCAGCGGGTTGAACCCCGACAGTTCGGTTGCCCGGCGCAGCGGGGCGAGCGCATCGCGCGGGTGGCCGGATTCAAGCAGGATCTGGCCCTTGAGCTCAAGGAAATAGGGGTCGTTCGGCGCAGCCGCGAGCAGCGCGTCGGCCTCGGCCATGGCCTTGTCGAGCCGCGCGTCCTTGTGCCAGGCATAGGCCCGGGCATAGCGCGCCGGCACCCCGGTCATGGTTTCGGGATAGACCTGCAGGGTCCGGGCCGGTTCTTCGATATAGCCGAACAGCTTGGCCTTGACCCGCTGGAAGCGGCTTTCAACCGCCGGATCGGCCGGGGCGTTCCAGGACGGATCCTTCTCATAGGTATCCTGCAGCGTGGTGATCCGGTCCGATGTCATCGGGTGGGTCGAATAGAACTCGCTGTCGAGGCTGCGGCGATAGCCATAGCGCATCTCGAGGTTCTGGAGCCGCTTGAAGAAGCTGATCGAGCCGCGCCCCGAAAGGCCGGCCTTGGACAGGTACTGCGCGCCGGCCGCATCGGCGCTGGCTTCCTGGCCGCGGTTGAACGCCAGGTACTTGCCCAGCGCGGCCTGCTGGCCGGCCATGATCACGCCCATCGCGGCATCGCCCGATCCGGCCGCGGCGGCAATCCCGCCGAGCAGGAGCGAGAGGATCGAGATCCCGGTCGCCGCCTTCGATCCGCCGTCGTTGATCACATGGCCGCCGGTGATGTGCCCCAGTTCGTGGGCGATCACGCCCTGGACTTCGAGCGCCGAGCCGGCTTCGTTGATCAGCCCGGTGTGGATGTAGATTGCCTGTCCGCCGGCGACGAAGGCGTTGATCGAACGGTCGCCGACCAGCACGATCGCGACATTGCGCGGATCGAGCCCGGCAGCCCGGACCAGCGGCGTTGCCATGTCCTGCAGCAGGGCCTCGGTCTCGGCATCGCGCAGGATCGACTGGGCCATCGCCGGCTGGACGCTCAGCGTCACGGCCAGGACAACCGCGATCAGGCGGGCGAAGAAGCGGGAGACGATGCGCATTGCCGGCATCTCTATCGGCCTTGCGCCTGAATGTCGCCTGAAGCCCCGCCGTGGGCCGCCAGGAAGGCCAGCACCGGTTCGACCACCCGCCGGTCGCGAGCGAAGGGCTCGGCCAGCTTCATCACCGTCCCGGCATGGTCGACCCCGGCCAGCACCACCGGCTCGGTCGGCTGTCCGGCGCTGCTCAGCGCCTTGGCCAGGACTTTCGAATTGCGCGGCTTGACCGTCTCGTCGGCATCGCCGGTTACCAGCAGCATCGGCGGGGCATCGCCGCGGATAAAGTGGATCGGCTGGGTGATCGCGGGATCTTCGACGTGGCCGAAGGCGTTGCGCGCCGAATCCGAAGTGAAGGGATGGAAATCATAGGGTCCGGACAGTCCTACCACGCCCTTGATGAAGCCTTCCTCTACGCCGGCCCGGCCCAGCCATTGCCGTTCGAGCGCCAGCATCGCCGCGTTGTAGGCCCCGGCCGAATGTCCCATCACGAAGACTCGCCCCGGATTGCCGCCGAACCGCGCTGCGTTGTCGCGGGTCCAGGCCAGCGCCTGGGCGCTGTCTTCCAGCATGTGCGGGTATTTTCCTTCCGGGCCAAGGCGATAGCCGACCAGCACCACGACATAGCCGGCCCGGGCAAAGCGGCGCCCGACGAAGCGGTAGTCGCCCGGCGTGCCGGAATGCCACCCGCCGCCGTGGATGAAGACCAGCACCGGGCGCGGCGCGGCGGAAGGCCGGTCCGGCACCACCACTTCGATCCGGTGCGCCGGGTCGGGGCCATAACGGCCATCGGCCAGCGCAATGGCATAGCCCGCGTTGCCGCCTGTCTGGCGATCGGCCCAGTCAAGCAGGGCGACCGAATTGGTCGCCAGAGCATAGCGCCACGCGCCATAAAGCGCGGCGGCCAGCACCGCCAGGACGATCAGTACCCAGCCCATCCGTGAAATCCGTCTCTTGCCCGCAGCCAAAGCCATGCCGGGCTTCTAGCCTTGAAAGCAATGGCGCGCCATGCCCTGGGACATGGCGCGCCGCGCTGACTGATCCGGACTAGGACTTGGAGATCAGCCGAGCAATTTCCGGGCTGCCTTTTCCAGCAGCGGCACATCGTCAGCCACTTCGCCGAGCAGCACCACTTCGCCATTCGGCAGGCGCCGGGCGACCAGCAGGGTGAATTCGCTGCCTTCGCTCGGCACCGCGCTGAGCGGGGCATGATCGAGCTTGCGCAGTTTGCGGGCCAGGGTTTCGCGCGGCGTATCGCGGACCACGGCTTCCTTGCCGGCCTCGGCGCGTTTGAGGCGGCGTTCCTCGCCCACCACGCCCTTGAGCCCGCCAGGAGCGGAAGCGAGGTAGGAGGACAGCGCCCCGCGACCCAGTCCCAGGCGCTGGGCATGGCTGAGCGCAGAGGCATATTCGGTCAGGCGGGTCTTGTCATAGTCGGCACCGAACACCAGCTTGACCACCGGGGTCATCGGCGCGCGGTCCTGGACGGTCAGGCCTGAATCGGCGACCAGCTCGGCGAATTCCTCGGGCTGTTCGGCGGCGGCCAGCGAGAAGTCGTAGGCCTTGCCGATCGCGGCATAGAGCGCGTTGCGTGTGCGGTCTTCCGATCCGCGCGCGGCCTCGGCCAGTTCGCGGGCCGAAGCGAGCCAGTCGGCCAGCCCCATCTCCGAACTGCCACCGGTTTCGGCCGCAGACAGCGGAACGTCCTGTTCATCGTCGAGCGCTTCGAACGCATCGAGATCGAGCGGCTCTTCCTCGTCGGCCTCGAGCGCGCGGTGCAGCGCCGACAGATCGAGCGGCTGGGCCACCTCGTCTTCGTCATCGTCTTCGGCGCTCGACAGCAGGTGGGCAAAGCGCGGCGAATTCAGAGGTTCGTCGGCGATAGGACCGCCCACGACGTAGGCATTGTCGTCGTCCTGCTCGGCCTCGTCCCCATGATCTTCGAGTTCGACCATGCCGGCCAGGTCGAGCACGTCCTCGTCCTCTTCATCGGCGTAGTCATGATCCTCGTCGGCGCGGATCTCGGCCGGGCCGTCGGCCCAGTCGGTGATCGGGTCTTCGCGGCGGGCTTCGACGTGATGGCCGGCTTCGAGCGCCTGGTCGATTTCGCTGAGCAGCGCGTCGGTGGTCTGCTGGTCGACCAGCTCCTTCCAGTTGATCACGCCATAGATGAAGTCGATCGTCTCGTCGTCGGATGAGAACGGCAGCAGGATTCCGCGATAGAGAATCGTCCGGCCGCGCTGGTTGACGAATTCCGCCTCGAATCCGATCGGCGCCTGGTTGGCCAGGATCTGCATGTAATGGTCGGTGATCCGCGACAACAGCGAGCGGGCCGGAACATCGGCCAGGGTTTCGATCCGTCCTTCGGTGCCGCATTCCTCGGCCAGCTTGTCGCCAAGGTAGCGGATCGATGGATCCTCGATCCCGGCGGTGAAATCGAGCAGCACGCTGAACGGCCCGAAATCGGGCAGACTTTCGGGATCAAGATCCTCGATCGAGGGGAAATTGCGATTGTCGAGCAGGCTCGCCCAGTGGTTGTAGGCGCGCACCTGCATGCGCCGCTCGTCCTGCCCGACCGGGCTTGGCGGCGGTTCGTGCGGGGTTTCTTCCTCGCCGAATTCGACTTCGGGCCAGTCGTCGCCCGGGCCGGCGTGATCCAAGTAATTCCCGCGATACGTGTCCATGTGGTTTCCCCACCAAGTCCTGTCGGGACCGGTTCTGGCGCAACATGGTAAATTAACGGTTAAGTTGCGCGGGGAATTCAGAGCGCGACCCGGCCCTCGTCGCGGGCCGGCATCGGCGCCAGCCAACGCAGCAGCGGGACCAGCATCAGCAGCACCGTGGCCGCAATTCGCAAGGCGCTGGCCACGCCGACAAAGTCGGACAGTAGCCCCAGGGCATAGGCGCCAAGGGCCATGCCGCCAAAGGTCACGGCCTGGTAGATCGCCAGGCACCGTCCAAGGATTTCCTCGGGCGAACGCAGTTGCATCGCGACGTTGAGGCTCGACAGCGTTGCCACCCAGCCGCCCCCCGCCACCATCGCGCCGGCCAGCGCCGGGGGCAGCGTAGTGGCGGCGGCGATCGGCAGCAGCGCCAGCGCGAAAGCTGCCTGGGCCACGCCCACCACCCGCTCGCTGCCCCAGCGCCGCCGTGCCGGGGCGACCCACAGCGCGGTCAGGATCGAACCGAGCCCGTAGGCGCCCAGCATCAGTCCGAAATCGACCTCGCTGCCGCCAAGCTGTTCGCGCACCAGCAAAGGAGCCAGGGCCAGATAGCCAACCGCGACGAAGCCGAAGGCGAAGCCTCGCGCCAGAACCCGCCGGACCGGGCTAGAATCCCGGCAGAAAGCCAGTCCGGCGCGGATCGAGGCCAGCATCGGCTGACGCTGGCGCGCGGGCTGTTCGGGGCGCCAGCGCAGCAGCACCAGGATCAGCGCCAGGTAGGACAGCGTATTGAGCGCGAAGGCCGGGGCCGGCCCTGCCAGCGAGACCAGCAGGCCGCCCAGTGCCGGTCCGACGCTGCGCGCGAGGTTGAAGGCGATGGTATTGATCGAAATCGCCTGCGGCAGATCCGCCGGGCCGACCTGAAGCCGGACCGAGGCCTGCCAGGCAGGACCGTTGAGGGCGGTGCCGCAGCCCACCGCCAGGGTCAGCGCCAGCAGCGAGAACGGCCCGATCCGATCGGCGAAAGTCAGCAGCGCGAGCAGCGCAGAGGCCACCAGCATCCCGCTTTGCGCCACCAGCATCACGTTGCGCCGGTCATGATTGTCGGCGATCGCCCCCGCGAAGACCGCCAGCAGCATGATCGGCAGCGTGGTCGAAGCCTGGACCAGCGCGACCAGCTGGTGCGACGGCGTCATTTCGGTCATCAGCCAGGCCGCCGCGACCGACTGGACCATCGAGCCGACGTTCGAGGCCAGATTGGCGGTCCAGATCGCGCGGAAGGCGGGAAAGCGGAACGGGGCGAGCGGCCGGCCGGGGGCGGTCAGACCGGAAGGTGCAGGGCTGGGATCGCTCACGCCATTCGGGTTAGGCCTGCCGGCAAGGCTGCGTCAACCGGGCCAGCCCGAGATCCTCGGGTCGATCAGCCCGAGCTGGCGGCGCAGCGCGGCGCGGGCCAGCCGTTCGGTCTCGGCCTTGCGGCGCGCGGCAGCCAGCGGGACGGTTGCGGCCGGACGGAGGATCTCGGCATCATAGCCATCGGCCACGATCAACCCGCACCGCTCTGGCAGAAAGGCCGGCTCTTCCATGCAGGCACGGTCAAGGTGCGGGGCGAGGCCCCAGTAGAACCGGTCGCAGTGGTCGAGATAGTCGGTCCATTTGGCATCGCCGAGCAGATCGGCTCGGCTGACCTTGATCTCGACGATCACCAGCTGGCCCTTGGCATCGATCCCCATCAGGTCGGCCCGGCGGCTGGAGCGCAGCGGCATTTCCGCCAGGCACCAGATATCGTTGCGGGCAAACAGCCGGCAGATTCCCCGGGCAACCGCCTGGGCGGCTTTCAGTTCGGCATCGTCGGGAATCGGAATGGGGCCGGACATGGCCCGACCCTAGGAACAAATGGGCAACGCGGCAAGCGCGATCAGGTAAAGCGGCGCGCGCCGGCGGCTTCGGGCGGCGGGGTCAGCGCCAGCAGCGCGGCCCGCGCGGCGTGGAATTCCTGCCATAGCGCCAGCGCGGCGGTGGCCGGATTGACCCCCCGGGCATGGATCGCCAACAGCGCGGCGAGGCCCGGTTCCATCACTGCCGAAAGATCGTCGATTCCCTGTTCGGCGCGGTCGCGGCGCCAACCCCCGGCATCGCGCATCACCGCCGGGAAGTTGCGCACTTCGGGGCGCATCGGTTCGGGCGCGAGGCCCGCCAGGGTCCCGACCACGGTCACCGCATCGTGCAACGCCGACCACTTCATGCTCATCGCGCTGGCCGAGGCCTGACCGAATTCGGGCCGGCCCGAGGTGGGCAGCGCGCCGACTCCGGGAGCGGCGGGCGGAGCAAAGCTGGAGTGCATGTTCATGGCCTCCGCCATAGCCGCTTCATGCTTGCCAAATCGCTAAGGCGGGGACGCAGTGCGAAATTGGACTGGCGCGTCACGCAACACGCTGCTAACCGCCCCCTCCACGCACCCGTAGCTCAGCTGGATAGAGCGCTGCCCTCCGAAGGCAGAGGTCACAGGTTCGAATCCTGTCGGGTGCGCCAA
>CAZNII010000071.1:0-13112 GCA_964573075.1 uncultured Novosphingobium sp.
CCCAGCCAGCGGTGGTTGACGAAGTGCTGGCCCGAAGCGCGGGCGGCATCGGCGATCGGGCCCTGGGCCTGGCGCTTGGTGCCGACGAACAGCACCTTGCCGCCGGCGCGGACGGTGGCGTCAACGAATTCGAGCGCGCGCGCCATCAGCGGCACGGTCTGCGACAGGTCAAGGATGTGGATGCCGTTGCGGGCGCCGAAGATGTACGGCTTCATCCGCGGGTTCCAGCGGTGGGTCTGGTGGCCGAAGTGCGCGCCGGCCTCGATCAATTGCTGCATGGTGACGACAGGAGCCGCCATAGGACTTTCCTTTCCGGTTTCACCTCTGGGAAGCTGGAACCGTGCGGACATCTTCCGCTGCGGCACCGGTATGTCGGCGCTTCCCATGTGGATTTGCCCCCGGGGACATCCCGCAGGCCGCGCGCCCTTAGCGGGGATTTGCGGAGAATGCCAGTGCTAATTCGGCGGCAGCGGGGAGCGGGACGGGAAACGCCGCGGCAAGGCAACGGCGCTCCGCTTCGCGAACGCTCAAGCCGCCTCGAGCTCGCCCCCGATCGCGGAAATGCGCTCTGCATGGCGGGTGTGCGGGAAATAGTCCCACACCGCGTGATGCTGGGTTGCGACGTTGTCCCAGATCACCAGCGTGCGCTCGTCCCAGCGGACCCGGCATTGCAGCCGAGGAGTGGCCTCGATGTGCTGGAACAGCAATTCGAGCAGGACCCGGCTTTCCAGGCGGCGAAGCCCTTCGATCCGGGTGGTGAAACCGCGGTTGACCCACAGCAGCGGCTTGCCGTTGTCGGGATGGGCAACGACCATCGGATGGACCGTGCGGTTATATTCGGTGCCGGGAGCGGGACTGCGGCCATAACCCTGCTGCCAGGGCAACGACCCATCGTGGACCGCGCTGAGTTTGCCGACCAGCTCCTGGATCGGTGGCGACAGCAGGGCATAAGCCTCGGTCATGCTGGCGAAAACCGTGTCGCCCCCGCCGCATTCGGGCATCTGGTGCATGTAGAGCAGGCTCGCCCTGATCGGCGCCGGATCGCATGAAACATCGGCGTGCCAGCCGTCTCCCGCCGCAAAGGCCGATTTGGCAGTCGCCTTCAGGGTTAGCACTTCGGGATCGCCACTGCCCGAAGCCGCAGCCAGGGCATGGCTATGCAACTGGCCAGTGCCGAAACAGGTGGCAACACGCTTGTGCGCGGCACGATCGAGCTGCTGATCGCGAATCACCAGCACCCCGCGATCGGCCAGCAACGCCCGCAGCTTGGCTGCCATTTCGGCGTCGATATCGGCCAGATTGGCACCGGTAATTTCCGCCCCGATAACCGGCGTCAGGTTTTCGACCGTAAACGGCATTGCCCTCTCCATCTGCTTGTCTCTTTCCGCGACGATAGGCGCTTTTTACCACTTATCAAGTGGTTTTATTTTAGGTGACAAGTGGCACCTCGAGCAGCTAGTGCCTCAGCGGTGATCGCGCATGCCGGTTGGAGGCGAGTAATGACGGCCTTGAAGGCAGAAACATCCGAACGGGAAACCAAGGGAGAGCGGACCCGCAAGCGGATCCTGGCCGAAGCCCGGGCGATGATCGACGAGATGGGATTCGATGCGATCTCTCAGGAAGCGGTGGCCCGCCGCGCCGGCATAACCCAGAGCGCGCTGCGGCACCACTTCCCGACCCGTGACGGAATGTTCGATGCGATCTTCGATCAGGTGTTCAGAAGCTTTTATCGTTCCGCCGAACAGGTCCTGCTCGAGCCCGCGTGCGAACCGCGCGCTCGCCTTCTCCGGCTTTGCAGCCTGCATCTCGGCTATGTCGCGCGCGAGAGTGATCGAGTCGCGCTGCAATCATTTGCCCATTACCTCTACAATCCCGAACAGCTCTCGCGGCAGGGTTCCTGGTACCAATGGATCACCGGGCACTATGCCGCCCTGCTCGGTGCGATCCGGCGGGACCTTGACGAAGCCACCCGGCAGGGACGCGCCCTCGCTATTCTGACGATCTGCATCGGCGCCTGGATCACCGTCGGACGATCCCGCCAGCCGTGGCCGGCCCTGCCCGGCGAAATGGCGAATTCGGCGCTGCTGGCGGCAATCGAACAGCTGATCGATCGTTAGAAAGCGCTGCCCGTCCATTCCGGTCCGGCATCAGCGGCGCGGGAGCCGGACGGGAAAGTGCCGTTTTCGGCTGAAGCTCCCCCTTCGCCAATACGGCCCGGCGGAAAAGACCTGACAGGGATTCCTGGAGAAATGGCATTTTCCCGCTTGACGGATCGGAACAAATAGGGAACAAATGCCACATCGGAACGGAACAGGAACTTCTCCTAACCGTTCCACAGGTTTTCCACAAGCCTGTTCACAGGCGATCGGGAAGGAAATGGGCGATGTTCACGGTCGAACTTTCGGTGTTGCTGGTTCTTTCGATGGTGCTCGGCGTGGGTACCCTGGTCCAGTCGCTGCGCACCGCCCTGCCCCGGATCGCCGAGCTGCGCCGGGC
Source organism: uncultured Novosphingobium sp. (assembly GCA_964573075.1). GTDB lineage: Bacteria > Pseudomonadota > Alphaproteobacteria > Sphingomonadales > Sphingomonadaceae > Novosphingobium. The sequence continues at coordinate 2,497 of CAZNII010000071.1, forward strand.
GCTGGAAGATTGTCCGGTGCGCCACGAACTGCGCTTCACGATCCGCGAGACAGTAGTCAGCTACAACGATGGCAAGGTGGTGGCGCTGCAGCCGCGCCGCACGGTCAGCCTGCCGCGTCCGGCGCCGCAGCGCGCTGCCGCCTGACCCGCGAATAGGCGATCATGCCCACCGGCAGCAGCGCCACATAGACCGCGCAGATCGCGATCAGCGTCCACCAGGTCTCGGTCAGCAAACCACCGCCAAGGACCAGCCCGAACAGCCCGATCACTTCCAGCCGGATGTGCCGCCGCGGCCGCAGCTTGCCCCAGCTCAGCGTCGGCAGGGCCGAAATCAGCAGGAAGGCGATCGCCGCCAGCCAGCCGCCGACCAGCCACGGATCGCGGACCCAGCCAAGGTCGGTCTCGAACGACAGGTAAAGCGGCAGGAAGGCGAGCCCTGCCCCGACCGGCGCCGGAACCCCGGTCAGGAACCCGGCCTGCTTGCGTGGCTCATCAGGCATGTCGATCCGGGCGTTGAAGCGCGCCAGGCGCAGCGACATGCAGACCGCAAAGGCCAGCGAGGCGAACCAGCCGAATCGCGGCACGTCCTGCAACGACCACATGAACAGGATCAGCGCCGGGGCCACCCCGAACGAGACATTGTCGGCCAGGCTGTCAAGCTCGGCCCCGAAGCGCGACTGGGCCTTGAGCGCGCGGGCGATCCGTCCGTCGATCCCGTCGAGCAACCCGGCCAGCACCACCGCCAGCACCGCCTTCTCGAAATCCCCGGTGATCGCAAAGCGGATGCCCGTGAGCCCCGCGCAGAGCGCGGCGGCGGTGATCGCATTGGGCACCATCGCCCGCAGCGTCAGCCCGCCCGGGCGGGGCCCGTCGCCGGTCACTGGCGGGTACCCTCGATCAGCATGGCCGAGCCGGTCTCGGCAAGAATGGTCTCGCCGGCAATCGTGCGCTGGCCGATCAGCACCTTGGGCTCGGTCCCGGCCGGCAGATAGACATCGACCCGGCTGCCAAAGCGGATCAGCCCGACCCGCTGCCCGGCGGCCAGCATGTCGCCCGGCTTGACGAACGGCACGATCCGCCGCGCCACCAGCCCGGCAATCTGGGTGAAGCCGATCCGGGTGCCATCGCCCCGCTCGATCAGGATGTGCTGGCGCTCGTTCTCTTCGCTCGCCTTGTCGAGATCGGCGTTCATGAACCGCCCGGGGATATAGACCACCCGGCGCACCGTGCCGCCGATCGGGGCGCGGTTGATGTGGACGTCGAATACCGACATGAAGATCGAAATCCGGGTGACCTGCCCCGGCGGCAGGCCGGGAGCGCCGGTGCCATCGTCGAGCACCAGTTCGCGCGGCGGATCCATCTGCTTGATCAGGGTTATCAGGCCATCGGCCGGGGCAACGATCAGGTTGTCGCCCTGCGGGGTGACCCGCTTGGGATCGCGGAAAAAGGCGAGGATCCCGAAAGTCAGCGCGCCGAGCGGCCAGGCCAGCGTTTCCCAGGCAAACAGCGCGCAGCCCAGGCTGAGCGTCGCCGCGATCAGGGCAAATCCGCGCCCTTCGGGATGGACGCTGGGCCAGCCCCAGGCGGCTTCGCCGCGCCCGCGGTTGTCGAGAATGTCACCCGCCATCAGGCGGCCTTCCGCACGAACACCGTGCCGGCCGAATAGCCGGCACCAAACGAACAGATCACTCCGGTATCGCCAGCGGAGAGGTCCGCGCTGTTGAGGTGGAAGGCGATGATCGATCCGGCGCTCGAGGTATTGCCATAGGTGTCAAGCACGGTCGGGCTCTCATCCTCGTTCGCCTCGTGCCCCAGCACCCGCTGCGAGATCAGCCGGTTCATCCCCTGGTTGGCCTGGTGCAGCCACAGCCGCCGCAGGCCGGCCGGATCGAGGCCCAGGTCCCCGGAATGCTCGACGATCATCGTTGCCACCATCGGCACCACTTCCTTGAACACCTTGCGGCCTTCCTGGACGAACAACTTGTCCGGAGTGCCGATGGTTTCCGGCGTGGCGCAATTGAGGAAGCCGAAGTTGTTGCGGATGTTGTTCGAATAGACCGTCTTCAGCCGGGTCCCGACGATTTCCCAATGCGGGTGCGGGGCCAGGTCCTTGGCCTCGACCAGCACGGCGGTGGCGACATCGCCGAAGATGAAGTGGCTGTCGCGGTTCTTCATGTTGTTATGGCCGGTGCAGATTTCCGGGCTGACCACCAGCACCGAACGGGCATGGCCGGCGCGGATGAAATCGGCCGCGGTCTGGATCCCGAAGGTCGCGCTGGAACAGGCCACGTTCATGTCGAACCCGAAGCCTTCGATTCCCAGTGCCGCCTGGATCTCGATCGCGATCGCCGGATAGGGGCGCTGCAGGTTCGAACAGGCGCACAGCACCGCATCGACATCCTTGGGATCGCGCCCGGCACGAGCCAAAGCATCCTGCGCCGCCTTGACCCCCATTTCGGCCAGCACCGAAATTTCATCGTCGGGCCGCTCAGGCCAGCGCGGGGCCATGATCTCGGGATCGAGAATCGCCGTCTTGCTCATCACGTAGCGCGCCTTGATCCCGCTCGCCTTCTCGATGAATTCGGACGAGCTGGGCGCCAGTTCACTGACCGTGCCGGCGGCAATTTCGGCCGCGTTGCGGGCATTGAACCGCTCGACATAGGTGTTGAAGCTCTCGACCAGCTCGTCATTGCTGATCGATTCGGGCGGGGTGAAAAGGCCGGTGGCCGAGATGACGGGGACGATTTCGCTCATGGCGGGCCGTCCTACCGGGGGTTTGTGCCCCCGGCAAGCCAATGTGCCGCCAATCCCCATTGACAGCGCGGCATTGCTTCGCCAAATGCGCGCTTCCTCGGCCGGACGGCTCCCCTGTGGAGCAGCGCAATCGGGGCAACCCGACACCGGCAAGCTGGTGTGGACAGGTGGCCGAGTGGTTAAAGGCAGCAGACTGTAAATCTGCCCGCGCAAGCGTACGCTAGTTCGAATCTAGCCCTGTCCACCACCATCCCCTAGAGAGCCGCGAAGCAAAGGGGATTCTTTACGATGAGCCGCCACAACGAAGGCAAGAAGGGCAAGGCCCTGCGCGGACGCGCGGGACGGATGCAGGGCGGGCGCGGCTCGGGCCGGGCCAGCACCGGCGCGGTCCGGCTGTGGGGGCGCCACGCGGTTGAGGCCGCGCTCAAGAACCCCGAGCGCCGCCATCGCAAGCTGTGGGCCACCCGCGAGGGCGTGGCCAGCCTCGATGGCGAACTGCCGCCCGATTTCCCGCTTGAATATGCCGCCCCAGCCGATCTCGCCCGGCTGGTCGCGCGCGACGCGCCGCACCAGGGGCTGGTGCTCGATTGCGACGCACTGGAAGACGTATTCCTCGACGAAGTGCTCGATGGCGATCCGGCTCGTCCGGTGGTGGTGCTCGATCAGGTCACCGATCCGCACAATGTCGGCGCGATCCTGCGTTCGGCCGCGGCATTCGGCGCGGCGGCGATCGTGACCCAGGACCGCCACTCCCCGCCCGAATCGGGAACCCTGGCGAAAAGCGCCTCGGGCGCGCTGGAGGTGGTGCCGTGGGTCCGGGTGGTGAACCTGGCGCGCGCGCTCGATGAGCTGGCCGAAGCCGGATACTGGCGGATCGGGCTAGACGGCGAAGGCCAGAGCACCTTTGCCGAGGTGCTGCCGGCTGGCCCGGTTGCGCTGGTGCTGGGTGCCGAGGGCGAAGGGATGCGCCACAATATCGTGCAACACTGCGATACAGTGGCTCGACTGCCGATGACCCGCGCCATAGAAAGCCTCAACGTTTCCAATGCCGCGGCGATCGCGCTTTACGCCATCGCCACCCGCGCCTGACAAGGGGATCAGCCATGCACAGCCCGTTCAATCTCCGCCGTCTGGCCGCCGCAGGCATGGCCGCCGCGCTCAGCCTGCTGCTCGCCGCCTGCCTGGTCACTCCGGGCAAGTTCCTCGCGACGCTCGACCTGCGCAAGGACGGGACCTTCACCTATACCTACCAGGGCGAGATCTTCGTGCTCGGCCTGTCCGAACTGATGAAGGCCAGCCAGAAGGCCGATGAGCCCTTCAAGCCCGCCCCGTGCTTTGCCGATGACCTTGAGACCGAACGGCCCTGCACCAAGGAAGAGATCGCCGAACAGAAGGAAGGTTGGGAGGCCGACAACAGGGCTGCTGCCGAAAGGCGCAAGAAAGAGCTGGAAACCGCCAAGGCCATGCTCGGCGGGCTCGACCCGAGCGATCCCAAGGCCGCCGAGGAACTGGCCGCCCGGCTGCGCCGCCAGGCGGGCTTCAACAGCGTGACCTACAAGGGCAACGGGATCTACGAGGTGGACTTCAGGGTGAGCGGCCGGCTCGACCACGATTTTGCCTTCCCGACGATCGAGAGGATGGCCCAGGTCGTCCCGTTCTTCGTGATCAACCGCCGCGCCGATGGGACGGTCCGGCTTGATTCGCCCGCGCTCAACGGCGACACCAACGGCGCCGCGCCGTTCGGCAGCATGGCCGGGATAATCGGGGCCGAAGCCGGCAAGGGCAAGGACAGTGATGAGGCCATGCCCAACCTGCCGCAGGCCGATGGCAAGCTGATCCTGACCACCGACGGCACGATCCTGGCCAACAACACCGACGAAGGCCCCAAGGCCGATCCCGCCGGCAAGCGGCTCGAATGGATCATCAGCCCGCGCGAAAAGGCCGGGCCGATGGCACTGGTCCAGCTGGGGAAGTGATCAGGGCCCGGCGGCGGGCGCGGGCGCGTCGCTGACCTTGATCGTCGTCTCCACCGAAACCTGCACGCTGCGGGCCGTGCCGTCAGCGGTGCGGAACGGGTGATAGCGGGTCTGCGGCGATAGCGCTTCCTTGTCGCACAGCTTGTAGGTTTCCCGCAGCGCCGGGCTGCCGGCGTCGCCCTCGACCCGGCAGTCGCGCAGCTCTCCATCTGCAGTCAGCACGAACTGCATCCGGGCCGATGCCGGAAAGGCGAGATCGAGCGTCGGTTGCCACGCACCGGTCGGGACCGGATTAGACGGCGGCGTGATCGAACCGGCGCTCCCCTGCACTGTCCGTTCAGGGTTCCAGTTGATCCCGTCGATAAACAACCCGGAGATCGGCTCTCCACTGTGGTCCAGCGCCGGAAAGAAGAACGCGCGCTCCCTCATGATCCGGCAGGTCGCCGCATCGAGCGAGGCAAAGCCGCTGCTGCGCCGCACGGTGCAATTGCTGACCGTCCCGTCCTTGCCGACGGTCAGGTTGACCATGGTCGTGCCGCGATGGCGGGCCGAAAAATCGGCATCCGGGTAGTCGGCGCGATAGACCGTGCTCCAATACCGCTTGGGTGCCGGCGGGCGGGGATAGCCGGTGCGGGGGACGGCAGGATCGGCCGGCCGGTAGGCGCCGGTATCTTCGGGCAGCGACCAATTGACCGGGAACAGGTAGATGCTGTCGGTCGGTTCGCCCTTCGCATCGGTTGCCGGATCGAACCGGGCGCGGTTGGCGAGTGCGGCGCAGGTCGCTTCGTCGAGCAACTTGTAGCCGCTGCTTTCCTGCACAGTGCAATCGGCGACCACGCCCCAGCGGTTGATCTTGAGCGCGATCACCACCTTGCCCTGCCAGCCGTTCCTGAGCGCAACTTCGGGATAGCTGTTGGTATTGATCCAGTAGCCGGGGTTGCCCCGGGGAACCGGCGGCAGGTTTGGTCCCGAACGGATCGGGGCGGGTTCATAAGAGGCGGGGACGTCTTGCGCCGGGGAATTGCTTGCCCCGCTTCCGGCCAGGACCAGCGCGGTTGCGATCAGCGATAGCCCGGGTCCTCGGGCGATCCGGCTCGACATCAGCGGCGCTTCTTGCGCGTGGCCGGCGGGGTCGCGGCGGGCAGGCTTACCGTCAGCACCAGCCGCACCTTGCGCGGAACCGGCTGACCCTTGGCATCAAGGTAGACCGGGAAGACCTGGTTGCTGGCGCAGGGCATCGAAAAGAGCATGAACCGCGCCGGATCGGGGCCTGATACCAGCTGGCAGTCGCTGGCGCGGCCATCGACGCCGATGGTGTAGGTGATCACGCTCTGTCCGGGCACGGGATGCTGGGCCAGCTCCACCCGGGGAAGCTCAACGGCGGCAGGAATGATCCAGCGGATCCGGCTCGTGTAGGTTCCGGCAACCGGCTTGCCATCGGCATCGCTGGCTGGCCGAAACCGGCCGCGGCGCATCATCAGCGAGCAAGTCGTCGCGTCGAGATCGGGCGAGCCCGAGCTGGAAGTGATCACGCATCCGCTGACCCGCCCTTCGGGCGTGATGCTCAGCTGAAAGCCGGTCGCCCCTTCGCGCTGTTCGCGCAGCGCACGGGACGGGTAGTCATTGTTGGTCACCCAGCCGCCGGGATTTCCCATCGGTGTGGCCGAATGCGGCTTGCCGTCCGCGGGAAGTGGCGGGATTGGTATCGGGGGTGGCGAGGTTATCGGCCTGGTTTCAACTTGCAGCGGCGGGGGCGAGGCGCCTTGCGCCAGGGCAAGGCCGGGCATGGCTCCGCCCGCAAGAACCAGCATTGCAACCAACCCGCGTCGCCTCATCCCGAACCTCCACCATTCAATCACTTGCACCCTATCACCCGCTACGGGCACAGCAAGCCACTTGCTCCGGACGCGGGCGAATCCTAAGGCCGGACCATGGCCCATCCCGTCTCTCCGCTCGCCCGCCCCTTCCCCGCCATGCCGCCGATCGGCGGGGTAACGCTGCGCGTCGCGCGCGCCGGGTACAAGGACTGGGGCCGCTGCGACCTGACCTATGTGGAACTGGCCGAGGGCACCGCGGTGGCCGGGGTATTCACCCGCAATGTCTGCTGTTCCTCCGAGGTCGAGCTGGGCCGGGCCAATGTGACCCAGGGCCGCGCCCGGGCGCTGGTGGTCAACGCCGGCAATTCCAACGCCTTCACCGGCTATCGCGGGCGCGAGGCGGTGGAACAGATCATGGGCCAGGTCGCCGCGCACATCGGCTGCGGGCCCGAGCAGGTGTTCGTCTCCTCCACCGGGGTGATCGGCGTGCCGCTGCCCAAGGACAAGGCCAGGGCCGGGATCGAGGCGGCGCTGGTGGCGCAGCCGTGCGGTTGGGAGGATGCCGCGAACACCATCGGCACCACCGATACCTTTGCCAAGGGCGCGATGGCCACGGCCGTGGTCGGCGGCAAGACCGTGACGCTGACCGCAATCATCAAGGGCAGCGGCATGATCGCGCCAGACATGGCGACCATGCTGGGCTATATCTTCACCGACTGCGCGATTGCCCCCGGTTTCCTGCAGCAATTGCTGAGCGAGGCCAATGCCCGCACCTTCAGCTGCATCACGGTCGACAGCGACACATCGACCAGCGACACCGTGCTGGCTTTCGCCACCGGTGCGGCCGGCAACCAGCAGCTCAACTGCGAAGGCTGCCCCGGCGCCGACGCCTTTGCCGCCGCGCTGGAAGATGTCTGCCGCCAGCTGGCCCACCTGGTGGTGCGCGACGGCGAAGGCGCGCAGAAGTTCATCGCGGTCACCGTCAGCGGCGCGGTCAGCGACGAGAGCGCGCGGAAAGTGGGCCTGGCCATCGCCAACTCCCCGCTGGTCAAGACCGCGATTGCCGGGGAAGACGCCAACTGGGGCCGCGTGGTCATGGCGGTGGGCAAGGCCGGCGAACCCGCCGACCGCGACAGGCTCTCGATCGGCTTCGGCGGCACCTGGGCGGCCAAGGACGGCCAGCCGCTGGCCGATTACGACGAGGCCCCGGTCGCCGCGCACCTTCGGGGGCAGGACATTTCGATCGAGGTCGATCTGGGCCTGGGCGAAGGCCGCGCCACCGTGTGGACCTGCGATCTGACCCACGGCTACATCTCGATCAACGCGGATTACCGGAGCTAACCCACTAACCCCGCTCGGGCTGAGCCTGTCAAAGCCCCTGCGCGACGCTCATACTTCGACAGGCTCAGCATGAGCGGGAGATGCAGTGACACAAACCCTGACCGGCGATGTTCTGGCCGTGATGCAGGACGCCGCGCGCCGTGCGATCCTGCCGCGCTATCAGTCGCTCGCCGCGCACGAGATCGACGCCAAGGCGGCCGACGATGTGGTGACCATTGCCGACAAGGAAGCCGAGCTGATCCTGGCCGATGGCCTGGCCCGGCTGCTGCCCGAAGCGGCGATTGTCGGCGAGGAAGCCGCCCATGCCGATCCGGCCCTGCTTGACCGGCTGGGCGATGCGCTGTGCTGGATCATCGACCCGGTCGACGGGACCAACAATTACGCCGCCGGCAAGCCGCCGTTCGGGCTGATGGTGGCGCTGAGCCAGTCGGGCGAGACCGTGGCGGGCTGGATACTCGATCCGCTCTCGGGCCGGCTGTGCCATGCCCATCGCGGCGCCGGCGCCTTTGTCGGGGACGAGCGGATTGTCGCCCGATCGACCGGAGCCGCGCCGCCGATCGCGGCGATCAGCCTGGTCTTCATGGACCAGTCCAAGCGCGAGGCGATGAAAGCCCATATCGCGCCGCATTACAGCCTGGTCGATATCCCACGCTGCGCCGCGGAGCAGTATCCGCGGCTGGTGCTGGGCACCAACGACGTTTCGATCTTCGAGCGGACCCTCGCCTGGGATCACGCCGCCGGGGTGCTGTTCGTCAACGAGGCCGGCGGCAAGGCGGCAAGGCCCGACGGCCGCCCCTATCGCGTCGACGAAGCCCACCTGCCCGGCCTGATCGGCGCGGCCAGCGAGGCGCTGTGGGACGATCTGGCGGGGCGCTTGGCGCAGCTCTGACCCACTCCGCTGCGACTAGGCTCCTCCGTCGCCAAGTCTCGCTCCCCTCCCGCATGCGGGAGGGGCTGGGGGTGGGTCTTTTCCGGCCTAGAGAACGCTTTCCAGCCAGCCCTTGAGCTGGCTCTTCGGCGCGGCGCCGAGCTTTTGCGCGACCGGCTGGCCGTCCTTGAACAGGATCATCAGCGGGATCGACTGCACGCCGAACTGGCTGGCGGTATCGGTGTTTTCCATGATGTCGACCTTGGCGATCGTCACCTTGTCGGCCAGCTCCTCGCTGATTTCCTCGAGCGCGGGGGCGATCATCTTGCACGGGCCGCACCAGTCGGCCCAGAAATCGACCAGCACCGGCTTGTCGGAATTGAGAACGTCGGCGCTGAAGCTGGCGTCGGTGACTTCTTTGGTGGCCATCGGGAATCTCCTTTTCGCGTCCCCCATATCCCGTTCGCCCTGAGCTTGTCGAAGGGCTGTCCTGCCTTTTTCAACCATCGCCCAAGGAAGGACAGTGCTTCGACAAGCTCAGCACGAGCGGATCAGGTGCGTTGAGCGAAATCTATGCCCTCCCGGCGAAACCGCAATAGCTGCCAGGGATAGGATTATTCCGCGCCTGCCAACCCCTGCTTGTGCAGCGCCAGCAGCCCAACCGGAATTTCCAGCAGCATCGGCACCTGGGTGTAGAGCAGCGCGGCCTCGACCGTGCGGCCCGGATAGGCCGCCTCCAGCGCGGCGGCATAGGCGGCCATCTGCCGCAGGATCGATACCGGCACATCGTCGAGCGTGGCGGGCGGGCGCCGCGCGGTCTTGAAATCGACCAGTCGGATCCGCTCGCCCTCGATCAGCAGGCGGTCGATCGTGCCTGCAATCACCTGCCCGCCGACCGTCGCGGCAATCGGCACTTCGGCGAGCGCGCCGGGGGAGAACAGCTCGACCCACCCCTTGTGATCGAGCACCGCGAGCGCCGAAGTGGCCAGTTCCGCCCGGGCGGGTCCGTCAAGATCGGCGGCCGCGCGCGCCAGCCAGGCCTGGGCGGCGGCCTTGCGTTCGGCTGGCGCAACCTCGGGCAATCGCTCGAGCAGCTTGTGCAGCAGCACCCCGCGTCGCGCCGCCGCGGCATTGGCGCCGGGCGGATAGGGCGGATCGCTGGCCAGTTCCTCGCCCAGCGCAGAAGGGGCGAGCGGGCGCGGCGGGCGCGGTTCGGCGGCGACCGGGCGGTCGACCCACGGCGGCAACAGCGCCAGCTGCCCGCCTGCACCCGGCCGGGGTGGAGCCGGCACCGCCGGTGCGCTGCCGTGGACCTTGATCCCGTCCCATACCGGATCGGCCAGCCAGTCGCCATCGAACAGCGGTTCGAGCCGGGCATACCACGAATCCGGATTGGGCGCCTTTTCCTTGCCAGTCAGCGCCCCGCCGATGAACAGCGCCTCTTCCGCGCGGGTCATCGCCACATAGAGCAGCCGCCAGTGCTCCTGCATTTCCTCCAGCTCGGCCTGCTCCCTGGCCTCAAGGATCGCCCCGACCAGCTCGTGCTTGCGCAGCGAGGGCAGCGGGATGGTCTTGCCGCTGCGCTCGTCGGTCAGCTCCAGCGATGACCCGCGCGCGGCATGGGGATTGTCGGCGGCATCGGCCAGGATCACGATCGGTGCCTGCAGCCCTTTCGATCCGTGAACGGTCATTACCCGCACTTCGTCGCGGGCCTTGCCGGCCTCGCGCTTCAGCTCCCCTTCCCCGGCATCGAACCAGCGGATGAAGGTATTGAGGCTGGGCACGTCGCTGGCCGAAAAGGCGCTGGCGGCGTTGAGCAGCTCGTCGATCGGATCGTTGGCCTCGGCCCCCAGCCGCGCG
>CAZNII010000072.1:0-6817 GCA_964573075.1 uncultured Novosphingobium sp.
ATCCCGATGGACGCGGTGTTCCTGGGCAAGCTGTTTGCGATGCTGGCGGTGTCTTGGGTCGGGATCACGGTCTGGGGCGTGGTTGGCGGCGGGGTATGGCTGGCGGCGGGCAACAGTCTCGCCGATTTCCCCGCCCCGGCGGTCGGCTGGCCGGCCTTCTTTGCGCTCGGCGTGGTCTATTTCTCGATGGGCTACCTGCTGCTCGGTTCGATTTTCCTCGCGATCGGTTCGCTGGCCTCGACCGTGCGCGAGGTCCAGACTCTGTCGATGCCGGTGACCATGCTGCAGCTGCTGAACTTCTTCTTCGCCAGCTTTGCGATGGCCATGCCCGGAACCTGGGTGGAATGGGCGGCGATGGTGGTGCCGTTTTCATCGCCCTTCGCCATGCTGGCGCGGGCGGCGCAGGACGGGGCGGTCTGGCCGCACCTCGCGGCGATCGCCTGGCAGCTGGTCTGCGTCGCATTGCTGGTGCGGGCCGGGGCGACGATGTTCAGGAAGCGGGTGATGAAGAGCGGTCCGGCAGGTACAGCCAAACGCGGGCTGTTCCGCCGCGCCGCCACTGCCTGACGCCGGAGGGCCGCGATTCACCGAGGCGCTATTGACATTTCGGTAAGTTGGGCGGGATAAGTCCTTTCGCGCAACGCATTGCCAAGAATGCGGCGATTGGAGAGATTTCCCATGGCTACCCAGGCAGCAAGCCCCGAACAGTTCACCTATCGCACCTCGCCCACCGTCACCGAGGCGTTCGAGGCCTGGCTGAAGGATCACGCCCCAGAACTTCCGGTCCACACCGATCCGTGGGACGTTTCGCGCAGCGATATCTATGCCGAAGACCGCTGGCAGCCGATCTTTGCCGAAATGCGCGCCAAGGCGCCGGTCAACCAGGTCAGGGACACGCCCTACGGCACCTACTGGAACGTGACCACGGTCAAGACCATCCAGCACGTCGAATCGCTGCCCGAGCTGTTCTCCTCCTCGTGGGATCGCGGCGGGATCACGATCGGCGATCCGCCGGCCGATATCGATCCGGCCCGGCTTGAAGAACGCCGCCTGCCGATGTTCATCGCGATGGACCGGCCCGACCATACCGGCCAGCGCCGCACGGTCGCCCCCGCCTTCACCCCCGGCGAGATCGAGAAGATGGCCGAGGAGGTCCGTCTGCGGACCGGCGCCGTGCTCGACAGCCTGCCGTGGGGCGAACAGTTCGATTGGGTCGACAAGGTTTCGGTCGAACTGACGACGGGCATGCTCGCGATCCTGTTCGGCTTCCCGTGGGAAGACCGCCGCCTGCTGACCTTCTGGTCCGACTGGGCCGGCGGTACCGAAATCGCCTTCGCCAAGGAACTGCACGATACCCGCTGGGAAATCTTCCAGGAGATGGCGAACTACTTCAAGACGCTGTGGATCGACCGGATGGGCAAGCCGCCGCAGCGCGACCTGATCTCGATGATGATCCATTCGGATGCGATGAACCAGATGAGCCCGCAGGAATTCATGGGCAATCTGATCCTGCTGATCGTCGGCGGCAACGATACCACCCGCAACACCATGTCGGGGATCGTCCACGCGCTCCACACCTTCCCCGACCAGCGCGCACTGTTTGAGGCCGATGCCTCGATCATTCCCAATGCGGTCCAGGAAATCATCCGCTTCCAGACCCCGCTGGCCCACATGCGCCGCACTGCGACCGCCGATACCGAGCTGTTCGGGAACCAGGTCAAGAAGGGCGACAAGGTCGTGTTGTGGTACATTTCGGCCAACCGCGACGAGGAAGTGTTCGAGGACGCCGACCGGGTGATCCTCAACCGCGAAAATGCTCGCCGGCATGTCGCGTTCGGCTATGGCATCCACCGCTGCGTCGGCGCACGCCTGGCCGAATTGCAGCTCAAGATCCTGATGGAAGAGATGCACAAGCGCCGGATGCGGGTGAATGTCACCGGCCAGGTCGAACGCGTCCGCGCCAACTTCGTCCACGGGTTCCGCAAGATGGAAGTGACGCTGGAGAAGTTCTGAGCGGGGATCAGTTCCCCGCCACTTCCCAGATCAGCAGGCCGCTTTCCCCTGGCATCGCTACCGGCCTGAGCCAGGCCGGGGCCTGTCCGGCGACAAGCCGCGCCATCAGCCCCTGCGGGGCTTCGCGGCGATAGATCGCCGCCTCGGGCAGGCCGGGACAGACCGCGACATAGCGGGCACCATGCGCGCGGACGATCGCTGCGGCGCGGTCCGGATCGGCAGTGAAGGCTGCGATCACATCGTGCAGCGCCTGCGGGGCGCGGTGGTGAGCGGTGGCCACCACCTTGTGACGGGTGTGGAGCAGCAGCAGCGGCCCGTTGTCGATCGGCGCGAACAAGGTCGCGGGCGGCAGCGCGTTCAGCGCGCTCGCGGCGGCGGGAATGTTGCAGGCCAGCTGGGCCGATTGCGGCGCGACCGGCCGGGACGGCTCGAGCATCCGCGCCGCCAGCAGCGGCAGGTCTGGCAGGATTACCAGCACCGCGCCGGCCAGCAGCGCAATCCGCTTGATCCCGGGGCGCATCGCTCTCGCCCCGAGGTGCCATTCGCGCAGCATCCAGCCGAGCGGCACCGCGGCCAGCGCGGCGGCAAAGCCGGCCGAGCGGCTGACCACCAGGCCAAGCAGCAGGGCGCCGGCAATGACCAGCGCATATTCGCTCCAGAACCGGCGCAGCCAGCCGGAATTGCGCCGGCTCAGCACGAAGGCGGCGCCGAGGCCGAACAGCACCGGGACCACCAGCCGCAGCGCGACCGCGGGGTCCTGTCGCCAGACCGGCATGCCTTCGCGGATGTTCGCGTACCACAGCCGCTGGACCAGCGGATCGAGCGCGACGAACGGCCCGGACGAGCATTGCGGCGCGAGCGCCAGCAAGGTCCCGACCCCGGCCGCGCCGCAGGCGGCCATGCCCAGCGCCAGCGCCGGGCGCGGCATCGGCGGGGCCAGGCCGAGCAGGCTCAGCCCGGCGGCACAGGCCAGCAGGGCGGCAAGGTAGGCCGGCGAGAGCGTGTCGCAATGGGCCGCCAGGTCGGACAGGCCGCGCGTGGCGACAAAGGCCAGCGCGGCGCTGACCGCCAGGGTGCGGATATAGTGGAGGCACAGCGCCTTGGCCTTGGGATCGGCCAGCCAGCGCAGCGCCAGCACCGCGCCGAACAAGGCGGCGATCGGCAGCAGTTCAAGGCTGATCGTCATGCCCAGCGCCATGGCCAGCCCGGCAACCCGCCCGCCGGTCTGTTCGCTGCGCGCGGCCAGGCCGTTCATCGCGGCGAGCACACAGACGATCTGCCAGCCGTGGTGATCGATCCGCAGCGGCTGCATCTGCCCGGTCACCGCAGTCATCAGCGCCAGGACCAGACAGGCATAGGTAATCGCGCGTTCGCCCAGCATCCGCCAGGCCAGCCGCGCGGTCAGCAGCATCGCCAGGTACAGCGTCAGCAGCGGCACCAGCACCAGCGTGGCCTTTTCAGCGAGGGCCGGGCCGAGCAGCGGAGCCAGCGCCGAATAGGTCAGGTAAAGCGGCAGATCGACCAGCCGCGACCAGTGCATCGCCATGCCTTGGGGCGGATCGACGCGGTACTGGTGCAGATCGAACCAGGCCTGCCCGGCGAGCAGATCGCGCAGCTGGACCAGCCGCAGGCTGTCATCGGCATCGGGCAGTTGCAGCGCGCCGATCGCGCTCCAGCGGGCGATGGTGAAGACCACCGCCACCGCCAGCCAGACCAGCCCGGTCCGCACCGCCAGTTCGGCGGTGAAGGCCGGGCGGCGGCGTTCGATCAGGGTCATGCCGGCCGGGCGGCGCGGAAGACGATCCGTTCGCGCAGCAGCCAGGTAAGGATAAAGCTCGCGCCGATCGCGACCAGCTTAGCCAGGCGCGGATCGAGACCTAGCGCGGCGCCGGTGCCGACGATCCCGGTGGTCAGGGCCAGCCCGGCCAGCGCCGAGCCGACAAACAGTGCCTTCTGGCGATTGCGTTCGGGCCCGCGGTCGGCGACCCCGGCGGAGAAGACCGCACGGCTCGAAACCAGCCAGTGCGCGGCGATCCCCAGGCCATAGCCGGCCGCGGCGGCGAGCGTCGCCTCAAGCCCCAGCGCCAGCAACGACAGGAACGTGCCCATGTCGATCCCCAGCGCAAAGGCGCTGGCGGCGATATAGCGCAGGAACACGATGTCGAAGGCGCGGCGCAGCATGGCGGCCTCAGGCGGCGTCGCGCTTCTTGGCCGGCGCGATCCGTTCCGGAACCTCGCGCAGCGAAGCCAGCGCGGCGGCCTGATCATCGCTCGGCGCGCGGCGCGCGGCCAGATCTACCTGGGCCCCTTCGTTGCCGGCCTCGTGGTATTCGGCATCCTCGTTGACGCACCACACGTCGTAGATCCGGCTGCCCGCCAGGATGTTCTCGACCGTCAGCATCGCGGTCATCATCGCGTGATCCTGATTGTTGTAGCGGTGCATCCCGTTGCGGCCGACAAGGTGCAGGCCGGGATGGCGTTCTTCCAGCTCGGCGCGCATCGCCGCGACGTGGGCGGCATAGTCCTCGTCATAGACCGGATAGGCCTTTTCCTGGCGCACCACCGCGCCGCCGAACACCTGCTCGGCCGAAACCAGGCCCAGCTGGGCCAGTTCGCGGGTGGCCAGCTCGATCAGTTCCTCGTCGGGCATCGACCACAGCCCGTCGCCTTCGAAACAGAAGTATTCAAGGCCCACGCAGGCCACGCCTTCTTCCGGCACCATATGCGGCGACCACGAGCGGAAGTTCTGGATCCGGCCGACCCTGACCTTGGAATCGTGGATGTAGATCCAGTTGTCGGGGAACAGGTCATCGCTGCGGATCTTGAGCGCGACGGTCAGGAAATCGCGGTACTTGAGTTGCTTGGCGTTGAGGCTGGTCGCTGGCAGCGGATGCAGCCGGGCGGCGAGTTCGCGCATTGGGGCAGAGCTGATCGCATGGCGGGCCCGGATCACGGTTTCGCCGCCGGTATGGCTGGCGGTCAGGCGCCAGCCGTCCTGCCCGTCGCTGGCCAGCTGCTTGAGCGCGTGGCCCATCAGCACTTCGCCCTTGCCGCTCGCCACGATCTTATCGCGCGCGGCATCCCACATCATGCCCGGGCCGAGCCGCGGATAGCGGAACGATTCGAGCAGGGTCTTGGCCTGCATCCCGTCGTTGGGAACCTTGTTGAGCCCGAGGCTGCGCTTCAGCCCGTCGACCACCGCGCCCCACAGCGACAGCCCCTTGATCCGCTGTGCGGCCCAGTCGGCGCTCATCTCGTCGCAGGGCATGCCCCAGACCTTCTCGGTATAGGTCTTGAAGAAGATCGAATAGAGCTTCCAGCCGAACTGGTTGACGGTCCAGTCCTCGAAGCTTTTCACCTGCTTGTTGGGGAATGCCTTGGCCTTGGCGAAGCTCGCCATGCACAGCGCCGAGCGGACGATCCCCAGGTTCCACAGCGCCTCGAAGGCGCGCAGCGGGTAGGAATAGAATTTGCCCTCGTAATAGATCCGGCTCATCCGCGGGCGTTCGATGAAGTCGTCGGGCAGGATCTCGTTCCACAGCTCGACCACCTGCTGCGATTTCGAGAAGAACCGGTGCCCGCCTATGTCGAAGCGATAGCCTTCGTGCTCCACGGTGCGGCTGATCCCGCCGACGTAGTGCTCATCCTTCTCGATCACCGCGACGCTGAGCCCGGCCCTGGTCAGCAGGTAACCGGCGGTCAGCCCGGCCGGACCCGCCCCGATGATTGCCACATCGACGCTCTTTTCACGGTTTTGCGCGGTATTCGGCGCGCCAGAGAAGCCAGAAACAGCCATTTTGCCCCCAGTCGGTGTCAGGGGCCACAAGTGAAGGAAAATGCCTAATCAGTGGTTAACGGCGGGCCGCAATTCGGGCCGGGGGCAGAGCCCGAGCCGCCCGGCGAGGCAGGCCAGCTCGTCGAGCCGGAACCCGGTATGGAACACCACCCCGTGGACCGTGCCGCGCCGCCAGCGAATCCGCCCGGCCAGCGGCGGCAGGCCGGGGGCCTCGATCTGGACCGGCTGGCGCAGCGCCAGCGGGACGGCACATTCCAGCTTGGCGCCGTGCTGCGAGAGGTCGAGCATGGTGGCCGGATGGACCACACCGCGCGCCAGCAGGCTGACCGACAGGTCGATCCGCAGCCGGATCTGGCGCTTGGGAAATTCGCTCGGTTCGTCGAGCAGGGCGTGGATCGGCGCGGTTCCGGCAACGAAGCGGAAGCCCGCGTGGCCATCGCGCTCCCACACCGGCTCGACCGCCAGACGTTCGCCGTTGCCCAGCTCGATCGCATAGTCCGGACCGGGCGGCAGGGGGTGGAACAGCCGGGCCTTGATCCCGGTGACCGAGATATCACGCAGGATGCACAGGAACTCGGCCCGCCCGCAGATCAGCTTGGCGGCGCGCAGCATCAGCGAGATGCGCGGCGCCGCGCGCTGGTCGAGCGCGTCATCCGCCTCAGCATTGCCCGCCGCATCGCGCCTGGCCATGGCCTGATCCCCCGCGGGACCGGCTTGTCCCGCACCGGGCAAAGCCTAGGCTGGCATCGCTAAGTCCGGGCCAAGGGCGGGCTAGGGGAATCTGCGGAAGGCATGGTGCGGACGGTGGGACTCGAACCCACACGAGCAAGGCTCAGGGGATTTTAAGTCCCCGGCGTCTACCATTCCGCCACGTCCGCGTGCGATCTTGCTTAGTGCGCCTTGGACCTGCGTCCAAGGCTTTGCAACACCAGCCCGCTCCCCCTCCCGGCCACCCTAAACCTAGGGGTACCCTATGGGTGGCCGGGAGGGGGAGCGGGCTGGTGTTGC
>CAZNII010000072.1:6917-12901 GCA_964573075.1 uncultured Novosphingobium sp.
CGCGCGCGCATTTCCTTGCCGGGCTTGAAATAGGGGACCTTCTTGCCCGGGACGCTGACCGCTTCGCCGGTGCGCGGGTTGCGGCCCTTGCGGGCATCGCGTTCGCGGGTGGAAAAGGCGCCGAAGCCGCGCAGTTCTACCCGCCCGCCGGTCGCCAGGCGTTGGGCAATCTCGTCAAAGAAAGTGGTGACGGCCTTTTCGACCTCTTCCACGCGCAGGCCAGGATTTTCACGGGCCAGAGCGGCCACCAGTTCGGATCGGATCATAACACGCCTTCCATGGGCCAATTGCCTGACCCATTCCCAATCATTGGTTAAAAAAGCGCGGCGCAGCTTCCGACCCGGTGCAAGCAGCACTGCACGGCTGGGTTTCTGCCAAATGCGCGCCCCCAGCGCAAACGGAATATTATGTGCGCTTACGATTCTTCGGCGAGCAGCTCTGCCGGCGCGATCCCGAGCCGTTCGATCCGCTGCCGGATTGCCGGCCATTCGACCGAGAGGAACCGCTCGCGCTCGCTGCGGCGCAGCTTTTCTGCAGCGCCGCGGGCCACGAACATCCCCACCCCGCGCTGTACCTCTACCAGCCCGTCGAGCTGGAACAGCTGATAGGCCTTGGCCACGGTCAAGGGGTTGGCGCCCTGTTCGGCGGCGAAGGCGCGGACCGATGGCAGCATCGCTCCCTCGCCATAAGTCCCATCGATGATCGCCGCAGCGATCTTGTCGCGCAGCTTGAGGTACACGGGCTGAGAAGTCTGAGGCATGGTGCATCAGTGCCATAATACAGCGTGGCAGGCAAGGAATCTTTGCGGGTTCGGCGCCGCGCAACAAAGGTACAAGTCCAACGAATTTCGCTTCACAGCCGCGAAATCAAGGCTAGTCTCGCGCGCCATGAGAGCGGCCGCAGCGATCGGCCGCATGATGACCTATTGCGGGGAGCAATTCATGAAAGACATGGCCTTGTGGAACGCGGGCGACTGGACTGCCGCGATCGCCGCGGTCGCCTTGTTCGCCTTTGTGGTGATCGGCGGGTTCATCGCCAGCCGCAAGAGCGAGGAAGTGGTCGGCCATCCGCGCGGACTGTTCGTGCTGTTCTATGCCGAAATGTGGGAACGCTTTTCCTATTACGGGATGCGCGCGCTGCTGATCCTCTACCTGACCAAGTTCTGGCTGTTCAACGACGGCGATTCGAACCTGATCTATGGCGCCTATACCAGTCTGGTCTACATCACCCCGGTGCTGGGCGGCTACCTGGCCGACCGCTGGCTGGGCCAGCGCAAGGCGGTGTTCTTCGGCGGGATCCTGCTGGCCTTCGGGCACCTGTTCATGGCCTATGAAGGGATGCAGGGGATCACCGATCCGCTGACCAAGCAGGGCGATCCGGCGATCAACGTGTTCTGGCTGGCCCTGGCGCTGATCATCGTCGGTTCGGGCTTCCTCAAGGCCAATATCTCGGTGATCGTCGGTCAGCTCTACCGGATGACCGACACCCGCCGCGATGCCGCCTATACGATCTTCTACATGGGCGTGAACGTCGGCGCCGCGCTGGGCACGATCCTGGTCGGCTATCTGGGTGAAACCATCGGCTGGTCGTGGGGCTTCGGCCTCGCCGGGATCGGGATGGTCCTGGGCCTGCTGATCTTCGTTGCCGGCAAGCCCGCGCTCAAGGGCAATGGCGAACCGCCCAGGCTGCTCGACCGTTCGCACGAACTGCGGCTCTATGGCGTGGGCATTGCCGCCGTGGCGGTGATCTGGTTCCTGATCCAGTACCAGTCGGTGATCCAGAACCTGCTGATCGTCTCGGGCGTGGCGATGCTTGCGTTCGTTTTGCATCAGGCCGTTTTTGTGTTTCCCTATGGCTCGCTGTCGGCTGCGCCCGGCGGACGGCGCAACGCAATGGCGGGGGCAATTGCCTTGCTCCTGTTTGCACTTCTTTCGATTTCCAACGGGTGGGCCCTGGCCAAAGGCGGCATCGCTGTTGCGGGTCTGATGCTCAGCCCCGCCGCACTGCTGGCCATCCTGGCCGCGATCGTAATCCTGGCAATCTGCGCGATCGAACGGCGCGCGATCGCCAATGAGCCGCGCGACCGGATGTTCGCGATCCTGTTCCTGATCGCGCTCAACCCGATCTTCTGGGGCCTGTTCGAACAGGCCGGCGGGTCGCTCTCGCTCTATACCGACCGCTTCGTCGATCGCGCCGGGGTGCCGACCAGCCTGTTCCAGTCGATCAACCCGATCTACATCGTGCTGCTGGCCCCGCTGTTCGCCGGGCTGTGGCAGTGGCTGGGCAAGCGCGGGCTTGAACCTTCGGCCCCGGCCAAGTTCGGGCTGGCGCTGATCCAGGTCGGGCTGGGCTTCCTGGTCTTCGTCTGGGGCGCCAAGACCGTCGGCGTCGAAGCGATGACCCCGGTGTTCTTCGTGTTCATGATCTATCTGCTGCACACCACTGGCGAGCTGTGTCTCTCGCCGGTCGGGCTGTCGGCGATGACCCGGCTGGCCCCGCTGCACCTGGGCAGCTTCATCATGGGCGCCTGGTTCTACATGACCGCGGTCGGCAATTTCGTTGCCGGCAAGATCGGCGAGTCGACCGGCGGCGAGGGCGGGACCATGTCGAAGGAGCTGACCCTGTCGATCTACAACGAGATCGGCTGGATCACGATCGGGGTTGCCGTGGTGGTCCTGGCGCTTTCGCCGATCGTCAAGCGCTGGATGCACCTCGACACGCTCGAGGACCGGCCGGCAACCAAGGCGGAGTAAGCGGACATGGCAAGCCTGCGCACTGCCTTGCTGACGGCGGCCGCCTGCGGCCTGGTGCTGACCGGCACCGGAACCGGGATCGCCAAGGACAAGAAGGAAGACAGCGCCGCGGTCAAGGCGGCGCGGGATTTCAACAAGGATCCCTATCCTTCGACCTACAAGCCCTATCCCGGCGTGCCGACCGCGCTGGTCGGGGCGACAGTGTTCGATGGCACCGGGCGGCGGATCGAGCGGGGCACCGTGCTGATCCGCGACGGCAAGGTCGAGGCGGTTGGCGGGCCTGATCTGGCGGTTCCCGATGGCTATTCCCGGGTCGACGCGACCGGCAAGTTCGTCACCCCCGGGATCATCGACGCGCACAGCCATCTGGGCGACTATCCCAGCCCCGGGGTGGAGGCCCATTCCGACGGCAACGAGATGACCGATCCGACCACGCCCAACGTCTGGGCGGAACATTCGGTCTGGCCGCAGGATCCGGGTTTCAGCCGGGCCATGGCCAATGGCGGGGTCACCGCGCTGCTGGTCCTGCCGGGTTCGGGCAACCTGATGGGCGGGCGCGGGGTGGTGCTGAAAAGCGTTCCGGCGCGGACCATGCAGGGGATGAAGTTCCCCGGCGCGCCCTACAGCCTGAAGATGGCCTGCGGCGAAAATCCCAAGCGGGTCTATGGCAGCAAGGGGCGGATGCCATCGACCCGGATGGGCAACATGGCGGTCAACCGCGAAACCTGGATCAAGGCCCAGGAATACCGCCGCAAGCGCGACGAGGGCAAGCTGGAGAGCCGCGACCTGGCCATGGAAACCCTGGCCGGGGTGCTCGACGGCGAAATCCTGGTCCAGAACCATTGCTACCGCGCCGACGAGATGGCGCTGGTGCTCGATATGGGCAAGGAATTCGGCTACAAGGTCAGCACCTTCCATCACGCGGTCGAAGCCTACAAGATCGGCGACCTGCTGAGCGCGGCGGGCACCTGCAGCGCGGTCTGGGCCGACTGGTGGGGCTTCAAGATGGAAGCCTATGACGCGATCCCCGAAAACGCCGGCCTGCTCTTCAAGGCCGGGGCCTGCGTGGTGATCCATTCCGACGACGAGAACGGGATCCAGCGGCTCAACCAGGAAGCCGCCAAGGCCCAGGGCGACGCCCGCCGGATCGGGATCGAGATCCCCGATGGCGAAGTGATCCGCTGGCTGACGCTCAATCCGGCCAGGGCGATCGGGATCGACAAGCTGACCGGCAGCCTCGAGCCCGGCAAGGGCGCCGACGTGGTGCTGTGGAACGGCAATCCGCTGTCGGTCTATTCGCGGCCCGAAAAGGTCTGGGTCGATGGCGCGCTGCTGTTCGACGCGAATGACCGCAAGCGCCGCGCGGTGAGCGACTTCGAGCTTGGCCAGCCCGGCGAAGGAGACGTGAAATGAGCGCCCGCAAACTGAGCGCGGCTTTTGCCGCGCTGCTCGCCTGCACCGCGCTGCCGGCCATGGCGCAGACCGTCGCGATCACCGGCGGCAAGGTGGTGGTGGGCGACGGGACCGACCCGATCGAAGGCGCGACCGTGCTGGTCCAGGGCGGCAAGGTGGTGGCTGTCGGCCGCGACGTGGTGGTGCCGGCGGGGGTCCGCACGGTCGACGCCACCGGCAAATGGGTCACTCCCGGGCTGGTCGTCGCGGTGACCGACCTTGGCCTGGTCGATGTCGGCGCGGTCGATGAAAGCAACGATGCCGGCGCGAACAAGAGCCCGTTCAGCGCCGCGCTCGATATCAGCCAGGCGATCAACCCCGATGCCCAGCCGATCCGGATCAGCCGCGCCGGCGGGGTGACCCGCGCCGCGGTGGCGCCGCTTGGCACCGATGCGATCTTCGGCGGCCAGGGCGCGGTGATCGACCTTGGCGCCGATCCGCAGGCCGTGACCGTGCCGCGCGCATTTCAGTACGTCGAACTTGGCGAGACCGGCGCGGCCCGGGCCGGGGGTAGCCGCGTGGCGACCTGGGCCGAGCTTCACAACGCGCTGGGCGAAGCCAGGGAAATCGCGCTGGCTCCGGCCGGGGCGCGTCGCAACGACGTGCTGCTGGCCCGCCGCGATGCCCAGGCGCTGGTTCCGGTGGTGACCGGCAAGCAGCCGCTTTACGTCCATGTCGAGCGCGCCGCCGATATCCGCATGGTGCTGAACCTCAAGAAGGAATTCCCGGCCCTGCAATTGGTGATCGTCGGCGCGACCGAAGGCTGGATGGTCGCCGGCGAGATTGCCCGGGCCGGGGTGCCGGTGCTGGCCACTCCGCTCAACGACCTGCCGGCCAGCTTCGAACAGCTCGGAGCCACCCAGTCCAACGTCGGGCGGATGAAGGGCGCGGGGGTGAAGGTGTCGCTTGGCGCCTTCTTCGACCAGCCGCGCTATGCCCCGCAATATGCCGGCAACCTCGTCGCGCTGAACAAGGTGCCGGGGGCCACCGGGCTCAGCTGGAACCAGGCCTTTGCCGCGATCAGTTCCGGCCCCGCCGAGATGCTGGGGCTGGGCGAGCGGTTCGGCTCGCTGCGCCCGGGCCGGGCCGGGGACGTGGTGATCTGGGATGGCGATCCGCTGGAAGTGACTTCGGGGGTGACCCAGGTGTTCATCGACGGGGTCGAGCAGCCGCTCAGCGACCACCAGACCCGGCTGCGCGACCGCTATCGCAATTCGCCGAGCGAAGGGAGCCTGCCCAAGGCCTACGACTGGTAACCGCCCGGCCCTTGCATTCGGCGCGAAACGTGTTAACCATGTTGACGCCGTAAACATAGGGGATCCGCATGGACCATGATCTCGCCGGGCTGATTGCCGCCGCCACTGCCTTCGTCGGCACCCATTTCGCGCTGTCGCATCCGTTGCGCGGGGCGGTGGTCCGCGCGGTTGGGGACAAGGGCTTTCAGGCGGTCTATTCGCTGGTCGCCTTCGCCACCTTCGCCTGGCTGTTCGTGGCCTTCCGCGCCGCGCCTGCGGATGCGCCGCTGTGGGACGGCACGGCCGAGCTGCCGTGGATATTGGCCACGCTGATCATGCTGGTCGCCTCGGTGCTGCTGGTCGGTTCCTTCGCCGGCAACCCGGCCATGCCCGCGCCGGACGCCGCCGCCCTGGCGGCCAAGGGCCCGCACGGGGTGTTCCATGTGACCCGGCACCCGATGATGTGGTCCTTCGCGCTGTGGAGCGCGGCCCATGCGCTGGTCGCCCCCAGCCCGCGGGTGCTGGTGCTGACCGGGGCCATCGC
>CAZNII010000073.1:0-4921 GCA_964573075.1 uncultured Novosphingobium sp.
TCGGCCACGAAGGCCTTGTCGCGCGGGTCCTTGCTGTCGAGGATCCGCAAGGGATTGCGCTCGAGCCGGTCCTGCGAGTCTTCGGAAAGCTCGCCCTTCACGGCGCGGAAGTATTCGATCAGCGCGGCGCGCCAGGCGTCGCGGCTGGCCGCATCGCCGAGGGTGTTGAGCATCAGCGTCACGCCATCGGCAATGCTCAGTTCCTTGAGCAGCTGATCGGCCATCACCAGCAGTTCGACATCGGCCTGCGGCTCACCCGCACCGATGATTTCGGCGTCGAGCTGGTGGAACTGGCGATAGCGGCCCTTTTGCGGGCGTTCATAGCGGAACAGCGGTCCG
The DNA here is from genome assembly GCA_964573075.1 of uncultured Novosphingobium sp. Lineage (GTDB taxonomy): Bacteria > Pseudomonadota > Alphaproteobacteria > Sphingomonadales > Sphingomonadaceae > Novosphingobium. Next base: position 340 of record CAZNII010000073.1, read on the forward strand.
TGCGTCGCGACCTTCAAGGGCGCGTGCTGCTGCCAGCCGTTGGTGAGGAACGCGCGGCAGATCCCGGCGGTGAATTCGGGCCGCAGGGTCAGCGATTCGCCGCCGCGGTCCTCGAAGCTGTACATTTCCTTGGAGACCACATCGGTGGTCTCGCCGATCGAACGGCTGAACACCTCGGTCTTTTCGAACACCGGCATTTCGACCCGCCGAAACCGGTAGAGCTTGCGGACGCGCTCGAAGGTCTCGACGACATGCGCGAAAGCCTCGGCGTCGGGGCCGAAGATGTCCTGGGTTCCACGGATGGCTTGCGGTGTGCTCATGGCGCTGGCCCCTAGCCTGTTTGACCTTGGTCGAAAAGAGCGCGCTCGATCTTGCCGAGCGGGCGGGCGCGCGGCATGAACCGGGCCATGAGGGGACAGATCATCGCCGCCGCCCTGCTCGCTTCCGCGCTGGGGCTGACTTCCGCCGTTACCCTGGCCGCCAATTCGGCGCCGCAGGCCGTGCCGCTCTCCCGCGCGGTGCCCGATGCGCGCGACCTGGCCTATCCGGGCGGGCCGATCCTGCTCGAGGTCGATGCCAGCGACAATGCCCGCGGCCTGTTCAAGGTGACCGAGACGATTCCGCTTGCCCCTGGGACCCGCCGGATCACCCTGCTCTATCCGCAATGGCTGCCCGGCAACCATGCCCCGACCGGGCCGATCACCCAGCTGGTCGACCTGCGCTTCGAGGCGAACGGCAAGCAGCTGGAATGGAAGCGCGATCCGGTCGAGCTGTGGGCCTTCCATGTCGATCTGCCCGAAGGTGCCAACGGCCTGACCGCGAAGTTCATTCACACCGCCCCGCTGCAGGACAGCGAGGGGCGGGTGACGATGACCCCGGACATGCTCAACCTGCAATGGGAGAAGGTCAGCCTCTATCCGGCCGGGCACTATGTCCGCCGGATCGCAATCCGCCCCAGCCTGACCCTGCCGCGCGGCTGGGCGGCGGCAACCGCGCTCGATGGGCGCGGCACCGAGGGGGAGCGGCTGACCTGGGCCGAAACCAGCTATGAAACGCTGGTCGATTCCCCGGTGTTCGCCGGCCGGCATTTCCGCAAGTGGGACCTGGGCGAAGGCGTGACGCTCAACCTGTTTGCCGACGCCGCCGATGGCCTTGCCGCCAAGCCGGAGCATATTGCCGCCTATCGTGCGCTGGTCGCGGAAGGGCTGCTGGCCTTCGGGGCCAAGCATTTCGACCATTACGAGATCCTGCTGGCCGCGACCGACCGGCTCAGCGGAATCGGGCTGGAACACCACCGTTCGAGCGAAAACACGCTCGATGCCGATGCCTTTACCGACTGGGACAAGGGCGAAAGCGACCGCGATCTGGTGCCGCATGAATTTTCCCATTCCTGGGTCGGCAAATACCGTCGCCCGGCCCGGGTCTGGGCGCCTGACTATCGCCAGCCGCACCAGGGCGACCTGCTGTGGGCCTATGAAGGCCAGGACGAGTTCTGGGGGCTGGTGCTTTCGGCGCGGTCGGGGCTGCAATCGAAGGACATGGTGCTGGGCCAGCTGGCCAGCGTTGCCGGCAAGTATTCCGAACAGGCCGGACGGCGCTGGCGCTCGATCGAGGATACCGGGTTCGACCCGGCGCTGGGCTATCGCCGGGCCAAGCCCTGGCCCTCGCTGGCGCGCGGGACCGACTATTACAGCGAAGGCGCGCTGTTCTGGCTCGAGGCCGACCAGATCATCCGCAACGGCACCGGCGGCAAGAAGAGCATCGACGACTTCGCCCGGGGCTTCTTCGGGATGAACCCGGGCGACTGGGGCGAACTGACCTTCGAACAGGCCGATGTGGTGGCTGCGCTCAACGCGGTCTATCCTTACGACTGGGCCAGGCTGATCGACACCCGGCTCAACACCCCGGGCCAGCCGGCCCCGCTCGGCGGGATCGAGCAGGGCGGCTACCGGCTGGTCTGGAAGGACGAGCCCAACCCCTATGACAAAGCGCGGATGGCGGCGGGCAAGAACCTGGCGCTGGCCCACTCGCTGGGCCTGACGCTCGACAAGGACGGCAAAGTGATCGCCACCCAGTGGGATAGCCCGGCCTTCAACGCCGGGATCGTCCCGGGGGCGAAGATCGTGGCGGTCAACGGAACCGCCTATGATCCCGGCGTGATCAAGGCCGCGATTTCGGCGGCGCGGGTCGGGGCGCCGCTCGAGCTGCTGGTCCAGCGTGGCAGCCGTTATCAGACCGTGGCGATCACCTATCGCGGAGGGCTGCGCTGGCCCTGGCTGGAACGTGCCGCGCCGGGCAAGGCGCCGACCGGGCTCGACCGGCTGCTCAGCCCACGGCGACCGGTCGCCAAGGCCGGATAGGACAATGCGAAAGGGCCAGGCATGACACTCGGCAACCGCCTCGCCCCGCCCCGCTTCGTCGCCTTTGCCGTGTTGCTGGTGCTGGGCATTGCCGGCTGGCGCTGGATCGATCCGGCCGCGAGCTGGCCCGATGCGCTGGCGGTCGGCTTCGATTTCGCGGCGGCGGCATTCCTGCTCTCGCTCGCGCCGCTGCTGCGCCGGACCGGGACTGCGGAAATGCGGCGCCATTCCGAGGAAAACGACGCCAACCGGGTGGTCATCCTGGTGCTGGCGACCGTGCTGGCGGCGGTGGTCATGGCCGCAATCGGCGGTGAACTGGCTGCGGCCCGGGGCGGCGATCACCGCGCCATGGCCATGCTGCTCGTCACCCTGGCGCTCGCCTGGACCTTCGCCAACGCGGTCTATGCACTGCACTATGCCCACGCCTATTACTGCGGCGGCGGCGAGGATGGCGGGCATCGCGGGGGAATCGAGTTTCCCGGCACCCGCAGCCCGGACTATCGCGACTTCGCCTATTTCGCCTTCACTCTGGGGATGACCTTCCAGACCAGCGATGTGCAGATCACCGCGCCCGGCGTGCGGCATCTGGCGCTGCTCCACAGCCTGGCCGCCTTCATCTTCAACATCGGGGTAATCGCCTTCACGATCAACGCATTGGGCTGAATTCGGGCACGCTCGACCTTGGTCGGTGTTGCAGTGCAGCATGGACCGGTCTATGGGCGCGGCCATTATGCGCATCGACAAGATCCCCGTTGGCGACAATCCGCCCGAAAGCCTCAACGTCATCATCGAAGTGCCGGTCGGCGGCGAACCGGTGAAGTACGAATTCGACAAGGAATCCGGCGCGCTGTTCGTCGACCGGATCCTGCACACGCCGATGCGCTATCCGGCCAACTACGGTTTCGTGCCGCATACCCTGTCGGACGATGGCGATCCGCTCGACGCGCTGGTCGTGGCCCGCTCGCCGTTCGTTCCGGGCTGCGTCGTACGCGCCCGGCCGATCGGCGTGCTCAACTTGGAAGACGAACACGGCGGGGACGAGAAGCTGATCTGCGTCCCGGTCGATTCGACTTTCCCCTATTATTCCGACATCGGCGAGCAGAAGGACCTGCCTTCGATCGTGCTGCAGCAGATCGAGCACTTCTTCACCCACTACAAGGACCTTGAGGCCGAAAAGTGGGTGCGGATCGGCAAGTGGGGCGATGCTGAGGACGCCAAGAAGATCGTGCTGGAATGCATCGCGCGGTATAAGGGGACCTTGTCTGCCTGACGGCAGCGCGGACAGGCATCCGCCTGTCCTTGCAGCACCGGCCCAGAACTCAATCTCCCGCCACGGTCATTCCGTCGATCCGGATGGTCGGCACGTTGACCGAGCGGTGCCATTCAAGGTCGCTGGCCACTGAAAGCTGGCGGAACATCTCGACCAGGTTGCCGGCCACCGTGAATTCGGCGACTGGCCCGGCCAGCTCGCCCTTGACGATCCGGAAGCCCGAGGCGCCGCGGCTGTAGTCGCCGGTCACGCCGTTGACGCCGTGGCCGATCAGCTCGGTCACGAAGACCCCTTCGGCCACATCGGCGATCAGCTCGGCGACGGACAGTGATCCGGCGCCAAGGTGGACGTTGCTGGTCCCCACCCCGGGCGCACCGCCCGCGCCGCGCACCGCGTGGCCGGTGGGGCTGCCGCCAAGCTGACGGGCGGCGGCGCTGTCCATCAACCAGCCGGTCAGCCGCCCGTCTTCGACCAGCGCGCGCGGAGCTGTTGCCAGCCCTTCGCCGTCGAACGGCCGCGAGGACAGCCCGCGCCGGCGCAGCGGATCGTCATGGATCGCGATTCCCGGGGCAAACAGCTGTTCCCCTTCGCGATCGAGCAGGAAGCTGGCCCGCCGGGCGATGGCATTGCCGCTCATCGCGCCGGTCAGGTGCGAGATCAGCGAGCCGCCGACGCGGGGATCGAACACCACCGGCATCGGCCCGCTCTTGACCCGGCCGGGATCGAGCCGGTGAACCGCGCGTTGCCCGGCCAGGCGGCCAATCTGTTCGAGATCGGGCATGTCCTCAAGATGGTGGGCCATCCGCCAGGCATAGTCGCGCTGCATGCCCCCGCCCTCGCCGGCGATCGCCGTCGCGCTGATCCCGTGCATGGTGCCGCCGAACGATCCGGCAAAGCCGTGGCTGGTGACCAGCGCGAAATTGCGCTGGGCCAGGCTGGCGTGTCCGCCTTC
>CAZNII010000073.1:5021-12473 GCA_964573075.1 uncultured Novosphingobium sp.
CGTGGCTGGTGACCAGCGCGAAATTGCGCTGGGCCAGGCTGGCGTGTCCGCCTTCCGAATTGGTCACCCCGGGTACCGCGCGGGCCGCATCCTCGACCGCCAGGGCCCGTTCGCGCAGTTCGGCCGGGGTAAGCTCGCGCGGATCGGCAGCATCGAGATCGGGGAACGGCCCCGCGAACAGCAGTGCGGGATCGGCCAGCCCCGCAAAGCGGTCTTCCGGGGCGGCGCGGGCCATATCGACCGCGCGCGCGGCCAGTTCCTTGAGCGCCGCATCCGACAAGTCGCTCGATCCGATCGAGGCCGAGCGGCTGCCGACGAAGACCCTCAGGTCAAGATGCTCGCTTTCCGATCGCTCGACATCCTCGAGCTGGCCCAGCCGCACCGCGACGCTTTCGGATGAAGAGCCGGAATAGACAGCGTCGGCACCGTCCGCTCCAGCGGCGCGCGCAAAATCGATCAGCGCGGCAGCGCGGTCCTGGGCAGCTTGGGGGGTAAGCATGGAAACGGCGACTCCGAATGTCAGAGCCGCCGATCTAGGGACTGGCTGTCAGAAAGCAATCAGGCGAACAGTTTGGCCAAGCCGATAAACAGGCCCGAGACAACGAACGGCAAGCCGATCGCCAGCCCCCACAGCCACATCAGGTCGCGGCGGTAATAGGAGGCAAATTGCGGATCGGCGGCTTGGGCATCGCTCAGCCGGTTCCAGCGCTTTTCGAAACGGCGACAGGCGGGGATGATCGCGGCAACCAGGATGATCAGGGCGAAATAGGGCAGCATCGAACCGCCGCCGCCGTGCATGGTGCCCATGGTCACGAAGATCTGCAGCGCGGTGTAGACCAGCAGGGCATAGGCAATATGGTCGCTCATCCGCTTGCGCCAGTCGAGCGGCCTAGCGTTGCGCCGGCCAACTGCCACGAGCCCGTCCCATGCCTTTGCCATGGTGCCTTCCCCTCTCAATTCCCCTCACGCTGAGTAAATCACCGAAGGGACAATCGATCAAGTGTTGTTAAGCATTGTCGGGGACAAGCGCTCTCGATGCGCTCAGCCACAAGCCATGCACGAAACCTGCCAAATCGACCAACGGCGCTTGCCGCCGGGCGAATGGCCGCCTAGATCGTCAGCTGTCATGACCGAAGTACAGCACCTCGTCGCGCCGAACACCGATGCCATGCAGCCGATCCCGCAGGGCGGGCTGGAAGTGATTTCGATCGCCAAGTCCTATGACAAGCGCGCGGTTCTGACCGATATTTCGCTGTCGGTCGGCAAGGGCGAAGTGCTCGGGCTGCTGGGTCCGAACGGCGCCGGCAAGACCACCTGCTTCTATTCGATCATGGGGCTGGTGCGGCCCGACAGCGGCCGGATCCTGATGGACGGGGTCGATGTCACCCAGCTGCCGATGTACCGCCGCGCGATCCTGGGGCTGGGCTACCTGCCGCAGGAAACCAGCATCTTTCGCGGGATGACAGTCGAACAGAACATCGCCTGCGTGCTCGAACTGGCCGAACCCGACCCCGCGACTCGCGACCGCGAACTGCAGCGCCTGCTCGACGAATTCGGGCTCGACCGGCTGCGCCACAGCCCGGCGATGGCGCTGTCCGGCGGTGAGCGCCGCCGCTGCGAGATTGCCCGAGCGCTGGCCGCCAATCCCTCGATCATGCTGCTCGACGAACCCTTCGCCGGGATCGACCCGCTTTCGATCAGCGACATCCGCCACCTGGTCACCGATCTCAAGCAGCGGGGGATCGGGGTGCTGATCACCGACCACAACGTGCGCGAGACGCTCGACATCGTCGATCGCGCCTGCATCATCTACGGCGGCCAGGTGCTGTTCGCCGGCAGCCCGGAAGAACTCGTCGCGGACGAGAACGTGCGGCGGCTCTACCTGGGTGAAGGGTTTACGCTGTGATGCCTCGACAAGCCCGGCATGAGCGGGTTTGGCGCATGATGGCATCGTTCCAGGCCCGCTCGGCCTGAGGCTGCCGAAGGCCATGCACGACGGTTGAATTCAATGGCACTCGGCCCACGCCTCGATCTTCGGCAATCGCAATCGCTGGTGATGACGCCCCAGCTCCAGCAGGCGATCAAGCTGCTGGCGCTGTCCAATCTGGAAATCGAAGCCTTCATCGGCGAGGCGCTGGAAGCCAACCCGCTACTCGACGTCGGCAGCGGCACCGCTCCGGCCGAGACGGTCGAAGTCGCGCTGCCCGACGAGGCGCGCCGGACCACGCTGGAAAGCTCGCCCGCCGATCAGCTGATCGCCGAGGGGCTGGGCGGCGAGGATCGTCCGCTCGACATCGACCCCGCCACGCTCGACCGTGACCGCGACACCGGCGACTGGAGCGCCGAATTCCGCCTGGCCCCCGGCGAGGACGGCCCCGGGATCGACGAACGCGGCGATCATCAGGCCACCCTGGCAGAGCACCTGCATGCCCAGATCGGCGCCGTGGCCCGCGATCCCGCCCTCGCCTTCATCGCCCGGCATATTGCCGGCGAGCTCGACGAGGCCGGTTACCTTGCCGCCACCTGCCGCGAACTGGCCGCCGAACTGGGCGTGGACGAGGACGAGGTCGAGCAGGCCCTCGCCCTGGTCCAGTCGCTCGACCCGACCGGGGTCGGCGCGCGCAACCTCGGCGAATGCCTGGCGCTGCAGGCGAAGGAGGCGGATCGCTATGACCCGTGCATGGCCCGGCTGCTCGACAACCTCGACCTGCTGGGGCGCGGCGAGCTCGCCCGGCTAAAGCGGATGTGCGGGGTCGACGATGAGGATTTCGCCGACATGCTGGCCGAGCTGCGCGGTTACGATCCCAAGCCGGGCCTGCGCTTTTCGAGCGGCGGGGGCGACCCGGTAACCCCCGACATCCTGATCATCCCGCGTGCCGACGGCGGCTGGGACGTGCAGCTCAACCAGGCCACCCTGCCCCGGCTGGTGGTCAACCGCAGCTACTACGTCGAAATGCGCGCCGGCTGCGACGACAAGACCGCCCGCGGCTGGCTGTCCGACAAGCTGGCCGATGCAAACTGGCTGGTAAAGGCACTCGACCAGCGGGCCCGAACGATCCTCAAGGTCGCGAGCGAACTGGTCAAACAGCAGGAGGCGTTCTTCCGCCACGGCGTATCGCACCTGAGGCCGCTGACCCTGCGGGCGGTGGCCGAGGCGATCGAGATGCACGAATCGACCGTCAGCCGGGTGACCAGCAACAAATACCTGTCCTGCCCGCGCGGGACCTTTGAGCTGAAGTACTTCTTCACCTCGGGCGTCGGCGCGGTCGATGGCGAAGGCGGGGCTTCGGCCTCGGCGGTCAAGGCCGCGATCAAGCAGCTGATCGACGCCGAGGACCCCAAGGCGATACTGTCGGACGATACCCTGGTCGACCTGCTCAAGGATAAGGGCTTCGACCTCGCCCGCCGCACCGTCGCCAAATACCGCGAGGCAATCGGACTTGGCTCCTCGGTGCAGCGGCGCCGGCAAAAGGCGCTGGCCGGGGTGCGGTGAAACGAAATGGGCCGAAGGCGTGCCCCCGCATGCCTTCGGCCCCGCGCCTGTCGGGCAGTCTTGCCGTCAGGCGGCGATCGGGTTGCCCCCTTCCATCGCGTGGAGCACGCGCGGATCGTCGAACACCGGAATCCCGGCTTCTTCGTACTTCTTGCGGACGGTCGGGGTGAGCAGGCCGACCCGGGCCAGCGCCGGCAGCATCAGGTCCTTCATCGCGTGGATCTGTCCGGGCGGCAATTCCTGCATCACGCCGGCATCCTTGGCTTCCTCCATGCCCTTGAAGAAATCCTCGGGATCGAGGTTGCAGTTGTAGAGCACTTCCATGAAGCCCGGATCGACCTTGCTGGCGAGCGTCCCGGTCTGGGTGCCGTTTGCCAGGATGTTGATCGCCTGGAAGGCGAAGTCGGCAAGATCTTCGCGCTCGTCCTCGGGCAGCCTGGCGATTTCCGGGCCAAGGAAGGCGTGACCGAAGGAAACGTGGCGGCTTTCGTCGCGCATCACGTTAAACGTGATCGCCTTCAGCAGTTCGCACTGGGTCGTGCGGTACATGTTGTTGAACGCGCCCAGCGCCAGCCCTTCGACGATCATGTTCATCCCGATCATGACCTTTTCATAGCGGTCGCTTTGCAGCGTCGCGTCGATCAGTGCCTTGAGCCAGGGCGACATCGGATAGACCAACGCGATCTTGTCGCAGTACTTGGCATAGACCTCGACATGGCGGGCCTCGTCCATGGTCTGGGTCGCGGCATAGAGCTTGGCGGTCGAATCCGGAACCGAATGGGTCACGCAGGCCGCCGTCATCAGCGCGCCCTGCTCGCCGTGGAGAAACTGCGAGAGCAGCTGCGCGGTGGAATGGGCGGTGAAGGTTTCCTGCTGCGATTTCGACAGCTTCTGGAAAAACGGCATCCGGTGATAGACGTCGCTGCGATCATTGATCATCGGCTTCGAGGGATCGACCGGGGTATCCCAGTTGAGCAGCTGGTCCGAATCCCACTGATCCTGCTTGGCGCGCTTGTAGAGATCTTCGACCTTGTCGCCCGAAAGCAGGTAGTCAAAGGTCCAGGCGATCGCCATCGGGTTCTTGTAGATGTCGTCGGGGTTCATCGAGACACGCCAGTCCGCCTTGGGCCGGGCCTCGATCGGGGTAGCAAGGTTCATGGTTCCTCTCCTCTCACAGATACTGGCGTTCGGGGGTGTGGACGACGATCCCTTCGAGCGCGTCGCTAAGCCTGAGCTGGCAAGCCAGCCGGCTGTTCGGCCGGCGATCGATCGCCTCGGTATCGAGCATTGCGACTTCCAGCTCGTCGGCAGCGGGAACCCGGGCGAACCAGTCTTCGTCGAGATAGACGTGGCAGGTGGCACAGGCGCAGAAGCCACCGCAGTCGGCCTCGATCCCCGGCACACGATTGTTCAGCGCGGCGTCGGCCACGCTCATTCCCGCAGGCGCGTCAACGCTGCGCTCGGTCCCCTTGGCATCGATGAAAGTCACATGGGTCAAGCGCGCCACCTCTCCAAAAGGCCGCAACTATTTACACTGATGTAAGTTGCGCGTCGGCAGGAGCATTGACATGGGTCAAAAGCGCGCGGCACCTTGCGACAAGGCGAAACGGGGAAAGGACGGGTGATGGGCTGGTGGATCTGGGGCAGCGCGGCAGCGCTCTATGTGCTGTTCCGGCTGTGGTACGACAGCTGGCGCGGGCCGCTGACCAAGGCCGAGATCGACGCCTTCTTCGACGAGGTGCATTCCAAGTACGGCGGCGGCAACGATCCCGCCGTGCTGCGCGCCTTTCTGGAGGCCGATGACGGCAAGGAATTCGTCATGCTCAACCTGGTCAAGATCGAGGAAGGCATGGTGACCGATCCCGACACCGGCGAGCAGGTCCCGGGCCGGACCATGATGCGGCGCTATTCCGATCCCTTCGTCAAGGCTTTGCTGGCCAAGGGCGGGCATCCCGGCATGGTCGGGCGCAAGGTCGGCCCCTATGTCGATGCCTGGAATGTGGAGGGCGATCCCGGCTGGTCGATCTTCGGGCTGATGCGCTATCGCAGCCGCCGCGACATGATCGCAATGGTCCGCAATCCGCTGTTCGCCAAGGTCCACCCCTACAAGCTGCTAGGCATCCCGACGACCTTCAGCTTCCCGACCCAGCGGCAGATATCAGTCTACATGGGACCGCGCGTGTGGGTCGCGCTGGTCCTCGCGCTGGGCGCGGCGCTGGTGCAGCTGGCTGCGGGCTAGATGGAGGCTCAATTTTTTCCGAAATACTAAGCTATTTCCGTCATTTCCGGCGACATTAATGCGTTGTTGATTTGTTGGGAATTGATCCCTATCTTACTGGCAATCGCACCCGCCCGGCCAATGTCCCTTTGGATATGCACACTGGGCGGGTCTTTTATTTTGAGCTCATCTGAGTCAATATGACCAACGATGAGTAGAAAATACGCAAAGCCATCCCTCGATTTGAAGCAGCAGATTGCACATTTGCGTGCAAAGGGAATGATCATCCCAGATGACTCTAAGGCCGAATTTTGGATTGCACACATCAGCTACTATCGCTTGAGCGCATATTGGCTCTATTTTGAGCACCCAAAGGGGCATGACGGCCCCAGATTCTTTTCGGGAACCTGTTTCGACGACGTCACTGCGCTATACGATTTTGATCGAGTTCTTCGCCGACTAGTCATGCGCGGGACCGAGCATGTAGAAGTGGCGTTGCGAGGAAGTTGGGCCTACCACCTTGGACAGCTCGGAGACGGTCACCGTTACCTCGATTCCAGCCTCTACGCCAACCGCAAAGAATTCCACAAAAATCTCTCAAAACTCGCCGGGGAAGTCGGGTGGTCAAATACAACCTACATCAAGCATTACCGTGAAAACTACGACGATCCACCAATCCCGCCTGTATGGATGGTGGCGGAGATGATGTCGTTCGGTCAGCTTTCGAAATGGTATTCGAACATTGGCGACCGGGCGCTACGCAACAGGATTGCACAACCACTTGGCTTGCCTGAAACCGTTCTAGTACCGTTGATAAGGCATGTTACCGATCTCCGAAATATCTGCGCGCATCACGGCAGGCTTTGGAACCGAGGCTTCTTACTTCCACCCAAACTCCCGCTGAAGCCAGACCGCCTAAGTCAGACACTCGACCTAAAAGCGACGCAAGCACCTGCAAAGCTCTATAATGGATTAACGATGATCGCCCATGTTGTCGGCACCGTGGCACCTGAATCCACCTGGAAAACCGACGTCGCTGCTCACATCCGTACGCATCCCAACGGCGACTTGGTATCAATGGGCTTTCCTGAAGATTGGCAGAATCGTCCCATGTGGGCCTGATTGCGCCCTCAAGCATCCAGCTCGACATCCCAGTAGAGCCAATCCCGCCAGGTTTCGTGCAGGTAATTGGGCGGAAAGCCACGGCCCCGCTCCTGGAGTTGCCAGCTGGTCGGGCGGATCGGCTTGAGCAGCAACGGCATGTGCGCCTGTTGCGGGGTGCGGCCGCCCTTCTTGAGATTGCACGGGGCGCAGGCTGTGGTGACGTTTTCCCAGCTGGTCCGCCCACCCAGCCGCCGCGGGATCACGTGATCGAAGGTCAGCTGGTGCGGGCTGCCGCAGTACTGGCAGCAGAACCGGTCACGCAGGAACAGGTTGAAGCGGGTGAAGGCCGGGTGCTCGCTGGGCTTCACGTACTGGCGCAGCGCGATCACCGAAGGGATCGGCATCGACCACGAGGGCGAATGCACCTCGCGGGCATAGGAGGCAACGATATCGACCCGTTCGAGGAACACCGCCTTGATCGCGGTCTGCCACGGCCACAGGCTGAGCGGATAGTAGCTGAGCGGGGTATAGTCGGCGTTGAGGACCAGCGCGGGGCATTGGCTGAGGTGCCGCGAGGGATCTCCCTCGGCGCTGCGGAACCGGGCCGCGCGCTCGATCAGCTCCGCCTTGAGCATGG
>CAZNII010000074.1:0-3105 GCA_964573075.1 uncultured Novosphingobium sp.
TCGCGCTGGTGCAGCACGACATGAAGAAGCTGATCGCCTATTCCTCGGTCGCGCACATGGCGATCGTCACGATCGGTTTGTTCGCCTTCAACACCCAGGGGCTCGAAGGTTCGATGGTGGTGATGCTCAGCCACGGGCTGGTCTCGGGCGCGCTGTTCCTGTGCGTCGGGGTGATCTACGATCGGCTCCATACCCGCGAGATCGGGCGCTACGGCGGGCTGTCGATCAACATGCCCAAGTACGCCCTGTTCTTCATGCTGTTCACCATGGCCTCGGTCGGCCTGCCCGGAACCTCGGGCTTCGTCGGCGAATTCCTGAGCCTTGCCGGGATCTACCAGATGTCGAGCTGGGTCGCTTTCGTCGCCGGCACCGGCGTGATCCTGGGGGCGGGCTACATGCTCTACCTCTATCGCCGGATCGCGTTCGGCGAACAGAAGAACGCCGATGCCGCCGCCATGCCCGACCTGTCGGGCCGGGAATGGCTGATGCTCGCCCCGATCGCCGCCGTGGTGCTGTGGATGGGGGTCTATCCCGAAAGCTTCATGGCCCCGATGCGGGCCGATATTGCCGCACTCGATGCGCGCCTGGCCCGGGCCCGGCCCGAAGGCGATGCGCAGCTGACCGCGGGCCAACCCAAGGCCCTCGAACAAGAACACGCCCATGAAGGGGGGGCGCACTGATGGACTGGATGCAGTCGCTGCGCCTAGCTGCGCCCGAAGAATTCCTGAGCGTCGCAGGGCTGGTCCTGCTGGTCGCCTCGGCCTGGGGGCAGAGCGCCAAGGATGCCCGCGCGGTCAACTGGCTGGCAGCGCTGGTGCTGGCCGGGGCAACCGCGATGGTCGCGCCGACGCTGTGCCAGGGTGTCTCAGGTGAAGCCGCGCTGGCCTTCAGCGGGCTGTTTTCGGCCGATGCCTTTGCCGCCTTCGCCAAGCTGCTGATCTACGTTTCGGCGCTCGCCTCGTTGCTGGTCGCGCCGGCATTTTTCGAGCGCCACGGCGGCTATCGCCCGGAATTCCCGGTACTGGTGCTGTTCGCGACCATCGGGATGAGCATGATGGTCTCCTCGACCAACCTGCTCACGCTCTATGTCGGGCTCGAGCTCAATTCGCTTGCCGCCTATGTCCTCGCCGCCTTCCTCAAGGCCGATGACCGTTCGGCCGAAGCCGGGCTCAAGTATTTCGTGCTTGGCGCGCTGGCCAGCGGGATCCTGCTGTTCGGGATGAGCCTGACCTACGGCTTTACCGGGACCATCGCCTATGACGGGATCGCCGCCGCAACCCAGGCCGGCCTCTCGAAGGGCGCACTGTTCGGGCTGACCTTCATGCTGGCGGGTCTGGCCTTCAAGATCAGCGCCGTGCCGTTCCACATGTGGACCCCCGACGTCTATGAAGGTGCGCCGACCCCGGTGACCACCTTCTTCGCCTCGGCCCCCAAGGTCGCCGCGCTGGCGCTGACGATCCGGGTCACGATCGAAGCGTTCGGCGGGCAGGCGATTGCCTGGCAGCAGATCGTCGGCTTCGCCGCGCTGGCCTCGGTCGTGATCGGCGCGCTCGGCGCGATCGGACAGACCAATATCAAGCGCCTGCTGGCCTATTCGTCGATCAACAACGTCGGCTTCATGCTGGTCGGCCTGACCGCCGCCAGCCCCGATGGCGTGGCTGCGATGCTGGTTTATCTGGCGATCTACGTGCCGATGACGATCGGCGGCTTTGTTGCCGTGCTGATGCTGCGCGATGAGGCCGGCCACCAGATCGAGGCGATTTCGGATCTTGCCGGTCTTTCCACCACCCGGCCGCTGCTGGCGCTGGGGCTGGGCTCTGTGATGTTCTCGATGGCCGGTATCCCGTTCTTCTTCGGGTTCTGGGGCAAGTTCGTGGTGTTCAAGGCCGCAGTGGCCGCGGGCTGGCTGATCCTGGCTCTGGTGGCTGCTGCTGCCAGCGTGATCGGTGCGTTCTATTACCTCAAGGTCGTCAAGGTGATGTACTTCGACGAACCGGCGGGCAAGGCCACCGGGCGCAGCGACATGATCCATGAATGGCTGCTGGCCGTCTCGGCGCTGTTCATCTCGCCGCTGGGCTGGCTGTTCACCAAGGGCCTTGGCGCACTGGCCGCGATTGCCGCGGGCGTGCTCTTCGCCGCCAGTTGATCCGCACCGTTCCCGAAACCGGCTCGACCAACGCCGATCTTGCCGCGCGGCTCGCCGGCGGGGAATTCGTGCCGGAAGGGGAGTGGCTGGTGGCCGACCGGCAAACTGCCGGAAAGGGCCGCCAGGGGCGGGCCTGGTTCGACGGACACGGCAACTTCATGGGATCGACCGTTATCCGCCCGGGGCCGGGCGATCCGCCCGCCACCAGCCTGGCACTGCTGTGCGGTCTGATGCTGCACGAGGTGGTCGCGCCGCTGGTTCCGCCGCCGGCCCGGCCGCTGCTCAAATGGCCAAATGATGTGATGATCGGCACGGCCAAGCTGGCCGGGATCCTGCTGGAGCGGGTTGGCGACGCCGTAATCGCCGGGATCGGTGTGAACCTCGCCCGCGCACCCGAGGTACAGGGACGCGAGACGATCAGCCTTGCCAGCTTCGGCCCCGCGCCGGACCGCAATCATTTCGCCGCCAGCCTGGCCGCGCAGTTCAACCTGGAGCTTGAACGGTGGCGCAGTTTCGGACTCGAGCCGCTGATCCGCCGTTGGCAGGCCGCCGCGCATCCGCCGGGTACCGCACTCGCGGTCGGCGAGCCGGGCGAGGCGGCGCTGGAAGGGCAATTTGCCGGATTGGGCGACGATGGAGCCTTGCAACTGCGGCTTGCCGACGGCACGACGCAGGTTATTCACGCCGGAGAAGTCCGCCTTGCCGGCGGCCAGTAGGGACAGGGGCATGCTGCTCGCAATCGACAACGGCAACACCAATGTGAAGTTCGCGCTGGTCGACGAGACCGGCAAGATCGTCCAGCGCTGGCGTCTGGCCACCGACATCAAGCGGACGGCGGACGAATATGCCGTCTGGCTCAACCAGCTGTTGCAGATGGAAGGCTATAGCCGCGCCGATGTCAGCGCCGTGGTGATCGCCTCGGTGGTGCCGCGCGCGCTGCACAACCTGCAGGAACTCGC
>CAZNII010000074.1:3205-10714 GCA_964573075.1 uncultured Novosphingobium sp.
GGCCAGATGCAGATCGGGATCTATTGGGGTTACGTCAGCATGATCGAAGGCATGATCGGGCGGATGAAGGCGGAAATCGGGCGTCCGGTAAAGGTGATCGCCACCGGCGGGCTGGCCCCGCTGTTCCAGCAGCACGGCCACCTGTTCGACCGGGTCGAGCCCGACCTGACCCTGCGCGGGATCGCGCTGCTTTATGCCAACCGGGCCACGGAATCGTGAAACCCGGCAAGGAACTGCTGTTCTGCGCGCTCGGCGGCTCGGGCGAGATTGGCATGAACGTCAATCTCTATGGCTGCGAGGGCAAGTGGCTGATGGTCGATCTGGGGATGACCTTCGGCTCGAACGAATATCCCGGTACCGAACTGGTCTTCGCCGATCTCGAATTCATCGAGGAACGCAAGCAGGACCTGCTCGGCGTGGTTCTGACCCATGCGCACGAGGATCACATCGGCGCGGTGCCCTATTTCGCGCAGGAACTGGGCGTGCCGCTCTATGCCACCCCGTTCACCGCCAAGCTGGTCAACGAAAAGCTGGATGAGGCCGGAAACCGGCATGAGGTCGATCTCAAGGTGATCGACCATCTCGATCCGTTCCAGCTCGGCCCGTTCGGGATCCGCTATGTCCCGCTGGCGCACTCGATCGCCGAGGGCAACGCGCTGGTGATCGAGACCCCGCATGGCCGGATCTTCCACACCGGGGACTGGAAGCTCGATGACGAGCCGCTGGTCGGTGTGCCTGCCACCGCCGAGGAACTCACAAGGATTGGCGACGAGGGCGTGCTGGCGCTGGTCTGCGATTCGACCAACGTGTTCAATCCCAAGGCTTCCGGTTCGGAAGGGGCCGTCCGCCAGGCGCTGCTCGAGGAAGTTGGCCGGCACCATGGCAAGCGGGTGGTGGTGACGACCTTTGCCTCAAACGTGGCGCGGTTGCAGACCCTGGGCGAGGTCGCCCAGGCTACCAACCGGCGGCTGTGCGTCGCGGGACGCTCGCTCGATCGGATCATCCGCACCGCCCAGGGCTGCGGCTATCTCAAGGGCCTGCCCGATGTGATCGATTTCGACACGGCGATGGGCCTGCCGCGCGGCGAGGTGTTGATCGTCGCGACCGGCGGGCAGGGCGAGCCGCGCGCCGCGCTGGCGCGGATCGCCGAGGATACCCATCCGATCGCACTAGAGGCGGGCGACGTGGTGCTGTTCTCCAGCCGCCAGATCCCCGGCAACGAGATTGCGATCGGCCGGATCCAGAACCGCCTCGCCGCGCGTGACATCACCATCGTTACCGACCGGCAGAGCCTGATCCACGTGTCCGGCCATCCGGGAAGACCGGAGCTCGAGGCGCTCTATGGCTGGTTGCGCCCGCAGATCCTGATGCCGGTCCATGGCGAAGTCCGGCACATGAAGGAGCAGGCCCGGCTCGGCAAGGCCTGCGGGATTGGCAGGACAGTGGTGCAGGAAAACGGCGATCTGGTCCGCCTTGCTCCGGGCAAGCCGGGCAAGATCGACGAGGTGCGGGCCGGGCGCCTGATCCTCGATGGCGATATCATCGCCCCGGCCGATGGCGAGGCCATGGTGATGCGTCGCCGGCTTGCCGCCAACGGGCTGGTGATCGTGGTGCTTGATGGCAAAGGCCGGGTCCACGTCGAAGCGATCGGCTTGCCGCTCGATGAGGACATGGACGAATTCGTTGCGGAAGCCCGCGAAGACGTGAGCGCAGCGCTGGCCAAGCTGAAAGGCGGGCAGCGCCATGACCGCGAAGTGATTACCGAGGCCGCGCGCCTCGCCGCCCGCCGTGCCGCCACCCGCTGGTCAGGCAAGAAGCCGCAAGTGCGCGTCATCCTGGCGGAGCATTGAGTGCGATGAAACTGACCTCGATTATCGCGATCTACTTTCTGATCTGGGTGCTCAGCGCCTTTCTGGTCATGCCGTTCGGGCTGCGCACCCATGACGAGGCTGAGGCTGAGGTTGTACCGGGCCAGGTTACCAGCGCGCCGGTCAACTTCCAGCCAAAGCGGATCGCGCTGCGGGCCACGATCCTCGCGACGGTTCTCTGCGGATTCTACTACTTCAACTACGTCAACGGCTGGATCACCGCCGACGACATCGACCTGTCGGGGCTGTGGAACTAGGGTCAGAACCTAATTCCTGAGCCGCTCGATCGCCTGGGCCAGCGCGACGTAGAGCTTGCCCATATCCGATGAGAGCAGCGTGACACCCAGCGCATGGCCATCGCGGGTTGAAAGCAACTGGCGCAGCATCGCCTCGAAATCGTGGATGAAGCGGCTGACGTGGTCGCGGAAGGCGGGGTCCGCTTCGTAAAGCTGGGCGACCGATTTTGCTTCGCCAGCATCGAGCAGGCGCACCGCGCGACGGGTGAAGATCCCGCGATCGCCCTTGAGATAGGCGGCCCAGGCAGTGTCGGTCACTTCACTGTCCATTGCCCGGGCGATGTCGATCGCGTTCGAATTGAGGCTTTCGGTAATCAGCGCGACCCGCCGGGCGAAATCGTTGTCGACCTGCTCTTCGGCGCGGGCGCGGGCATGGGCGACGCGCTGCTCCAGGTTGCCGGCCAGCTCGCTGACCTTGGCCAGCTGGTCGCGCAGCTGGATCGCGGCATCGCGGCTGACCCCGGAGGCCTTGGCGGCGGCCTGCTCAAGCTCGCCGGCCACCTCGGCGGCGCGGGCGCGCATCGCCTGTTCGATCGCAGCCTTGCTCTCGTCGCCGAGGCGGGTAGCGATCGCGGCAATCGAGCTGGCGCTCATCTCGCCGATCCCGGCAACCGCGGCGCTGGCCGAGGTATTGAGCTCGTCGATTGCCTTCTTCAACTCGGCCTGGGCCTGCTCGGCCAGTGCCAGGCTTTCGCTGCGAACCTTCTCCAGCGCCTGGTGCATGGCTTCAAGCTGGACCGCCTGGCTGCTGCCCTCGGCAGTGATCCGGCCATTGAGCTGCTCGATCCGCTCCAGCGCTTCGGTCAGGGTGGCGCTGCCCTGGGCAATGTGAGCGGCGGTGGCTTCGCCCTTGCCTTCGGCCTCGGCAAGATTGCCGGCCAGGCTGGCAACCCGGCTTTCGATCCCGGCGAGCCGGCTCTCGCTCGCCTCCATCGCCTTGGGAAGATCATTGCTCGAATGCTGGACGCTGGCCTGGATCAGTTCGAGCAGGCGGACGCTGCCATCGGTCAACTGGGCGATTGCGGCATCGGTGCCGCTCAGCGCCTCGCGGCTTGCCGCCAGCTTGTCACCCAGCGCGGCCAGGCTCGCCGCGACGCGGTTTTCGGCGGTGCCGCCAAGCTCGGCCACTTCATCGAGCTTGCGGGCGAGCGATTCGAACTTGCTGGCGGCAGTTTCACCCTGGGCCAGCAGTCTTGCGCCCTGTTCTTCCTGCGCGGTGCGGCGCTCGGCGATCTTTTCGTCAAGCCCTTCCAGCTGGCTAGCCAGTTGCGCGATGAATTCGCCATGGCGCGTTTCGAACTCGCTGCGGCGGCGCTCGATCTCTTCGGCAAACAGCCGGTCGCGCTCGACCATCCGGGCGTCGACATCTTCGGCTTCCTTGGCCAGTTCCGCCAGCCGGTTGCGGGCAGAGGCCATAGCCCTTTCGTCGATCTCGCCAACCTTGGCGATCGCTGCGGCAAGATCCTGTTCCAGCTGCCCGATTGCCTTCTTCCAGGCATCGAGCGCGGCATTCTCGCCCTCGCGCAGCGAACGGATCACCGATCCGCTCTCGTCGCGGATCGCGACCAGCCTGGCGCGCAGTGAAGCGAGGCTTTCGCCTTCCTGCTCGTCCAGCACCTTGCGCGCGGCTTCCAGTTCCTCGCCCAGTGCGGCGGCCCGGCTGCGGATTCCGGCCAGAACCTCAACCTCCTGGGCGTCGAGCTGGGTGCGGAATTCCGCCCCGCGTTCAGCCAGGGCGGCAAAGCGGTTCTGGGCGATTTCGTCGAGCTGCTCGGTCTGGATGGTGAATTCGGTCAGGGTATTGGCAACCAGTTCGCGCAGCACTCCGACCTGGCGTTCGCTGGCCTGGCCGAACTGGTTGAGCTTGTTGAACCCGGCGACCAGATCCTCGACTTGCGAATGGGCGGTGCGCCCGGCGGTGCCGATGTTGTTGGTTACGTCCTTGGCCGAGCTGGCGATCACCGGCAGGTGGCCGCGCAGCGTCTCCATATTCTCGAGCGCGGCGGCACTGACCGACTGGATCGCGTCGATCCGCGAGCCGTTGTCCTGGATCAGCGAGGCCAGCTTGCCGGCATGTTCGGACAGGCGCTCGCTGGCAACCCGGCCCAGGCTCTCGATATCGCGCGACTGGGCGGCGATGAACTCGCGCGCCAGGCTGAGTTCGCGGTTGACGGTGGTAAGCCGCGCTTCGAGCCGGGCCGATTCTTCGCTCAGCAGGCGGGCGGTTTCGCCAAAGCGGCGGGCTTCCTGACGGCTGTTGCGCATCGCGATCAGCCAGACAACGGCGATCAGCAGCACCGGAACCGCCCAATCACGCAGCCAGCCGCTCCATTGTGCCAGCGTTGCCCCGGCCCGCATCGCATCGAGGTTGGCCGAGACAAACAGCGCGGTCCAGCCGGTCACAGCAAGCACCGTCAGCAAACCCGCGGTGATTGCCAGCCACGAGCGGGCAGGGCGGGCCGATGCTTCTTCCCAGACCTCGGCTTCGGCCTCGACCGGCGCTTCGGCGACGGGTTCGGCGATTTCGGCAGCCAGCGGGCCCTCAGGCTCGCCGGATTCGATGGCAACGATGCGCGTGGGCCCGGTCATGGTCGCCGTTTACCATGTTTGGCCTGTGGATAAACCCCAGTTTAACCGATCGGTGTTAGCAAGCTGACCCATGGCTTACGAAGCAGGTGCCCTCGATGCGACCCTGGCCGCTGCGGCGGGTGAGGATCCCGTGCTCTTTTCCGAGCTGCGCCAGGCCTTTATCGAAAGCGTTGAACGCCAGCTCGATCTGCTGCGGCGCTCGCGCTGCGATGGCAACTGGCAGATGTCGGCGCTGCGCCTGAAAGGGATTGCCGCCACCTTCCACGCCGAGCGATTGATCGCCCTGGCCGAAGAAGCCGCCGGCGGCGCTCCCGGCGATCCCGCAGTGCTGCGCCGGATGCAGACTTTTATCGACGATTTCGCAGCCGCTTGAGCCGGGCTTGAGCACCGGGTCGCGCGTGCCGCTTGGCACCCGGGCCTTGCTCCACTAGAACCTCCGTCTTGCTTGCCGAAAGCGCGGAGAAAAACGCTGCGGGTTGCCATTCTGACAATGCTGGAGCCCGCCGCGCCGGGCAACGCTGCGCCGCGCGCCTTCCTGCGGATCGGCGGGATCACGGTCGCGCGGCAGCAACTGGCGCTGGCGCTGGAACTGCGTTGCGAGCGGGTGATCTGCCTGGCCGCCGGACTCGGTCCGGAAATGGTCGAATTGCAGCATATCGCCGAAGCAGCGGGGGCCCAGTTCCATGTTCTGGGCAGCGCCCGTGGCCTCGCCGGACTGGTGACCGCCGTCGACGAGGTGATCGCGCTGGGCGATGGCCTGTTCCTGTCGATTTCCCAGGCCGCGGCCTTGCTTGAGGACGGACAGGCCGTGCTGGTCCAGCCGATCGAGCAGGGGCTTGAGGCCGGGTTCGAGCGGATCGACCTCAATCATGCCGGCGCCGCCGCGATGCGGCTGCCCGGGCGCCTGGTTGAACGCCTGGCCGAGCTTCCCCCCGATTGCGACGCAGCCTCGGCGCTGCAGCGGATCGCCCTGCAAGCAGGAATTCGGCAACGACCGATCCCCACACCCGGCCAGGACGGGCTGTTCTGGACCCTGGTGCGCAGCGAGGACGAGGCTCATAAGCTCGAGCCACAATGGATCCGCCAGCGGACCCGCGACGAAGGCATGCCCAGCCCCTCGCGCGGGCTGGCGCTGCTCGCTGTGCGCGCATTTGGCCCCGCGCTGCTGCACGCCGGCAGCGGGGCTACGGCGCTGGTGATCGCCGCCGCCGTGCTGGCGCTGCTGGCGCTGGGTTCGGGCTGGTTCGGATGGACCGTTCTGGGCCTCAGCCTGCTCGCTCTTGGCTGGATTCTGCGGGAAGCCGCGGTTCTGCTGGCCAGGATCGAAAGCGAGACCCAGCGTGGCCGCAAGGGACTGGATGGCAAGGAAATCTTCGGCTGGATCTGCGACGGTTTGCTGATCGTGCTGATCGCCTGGGGTACCCAGCTGCACGCCGGGCAGCATTTCACCGACCGGCTGTTTCCGCCGTTCATGCTGGTCGCTCTGCTGCGCATCCTGCCGCGCCTGATGGCTCCGCGCTGGGCGGGATGGCTGGGCGACCGGGCACTGCTGGCGATCGCGGTCGGGGCGGCCATTCTGGCGGGGGTGGGTTCCGCGGCGGTCCACATTGGCGCCAGCGCCGCCGCGCTTGCCGGAATCCTTCTGCCGCTGGGGCAATCGCGGCTAACGCGACCTTAACCAAGCACGGCTATGGAACGGGGCATGAGTGAGACTGCTGCCCATGCGAATCCCGCCGTCGCGGTCGAGACGGTGATGCGCGAGGAACTGGCCCATGGCGATGCCATGATCGGCACGATTGCGCCGATCATGCGCCATTTGCTGGCCAACGACGAACATTCCGTGTTCAGCGACGAGATCGTCGCCGCCGTGCGCGGGATGATGAGCCACGTCGCGACCCAGGTGCTCGATGAGCTCGCCGCCGCCGGCGGAACGCCAGATGCGCGCGATCACGATCCGGGTCAGGTGGCCGATCTGGTAGAGGCCTTTGTCGCTCATTCCGGCTTCCTTGCCCACGTCCATGCCATGGCACTGGAATGGCAACTGACCCAGCGACTGCAGGCCCGGCTGGCGCTCGATCCGGTGCTGTCACCGCTGCTTCAGGCGCTGATCGCATCGCCTGAAGCGCCTGTTGCTGCCGCGGCAATGGCGCTGCTGGCCTCGCAGGCGCGCTTTGCCCAGAACCAGCGGCGGATGCAGCTGCCGCTGAGCGAGCTACCCGGCGATCTGCTGCATGCCGCCCTGGTCGGCCTGCGCGGACTGGCTGGCAACGACCCGGACCTGCTGGCCCAGGCCGCAGCGGCCGAACAAGGCGTGCGCGCGCAGTACGATGAGAGCCGCAGTCGGCTCGGCCTGATTTCCCGTCTGGTGATGGGGATGGGCGGCGGAGCCACCGCAGCGCTTTCCGTGACCCACGCCGGGGTCGGGATCTTCCTCAGCGCGCTGGCGCTGGCTTCGGGTCAGGATCGCGACATGGCTGTGCTGGCCACCAATGAGGCGCAGGTTGCGCGGCTTGCCCTGGCGTTGCGCGCCTCGGGCATGAAGCCGCAGTCGATCGAAGAGCAGTTTCTTTCGCTGCATCCTGAAGTGACCCTTCCTGACGGTTTCGAACAGCTCGGCGCCGACCACGCGGCCGCCTTGCTGGCGCGCTCTGCGGCCTATCCGGGCAGCTGAGCGCGGTGGCTGCCGATCAAGCAGCCATGGCGCAGGCGCGCACCGACGCGGAAGGCCGTCTGGTCTCCGCGGCCGAACCGCTGAC
>CAZNII010000074.1:10814-12356 GCA_964573075.1 uncultured Novosphingobium sp.
CGCAGGCGCGCACCGACGCGGAAGGCCGTCTGGTCTCCGCGGCCGAACCGCTGACTTCGCTGCAGCTCGATTGCAGGGGTGACATTCCCGGTACGATCGCGATTCCGGCGCTGCGCGAAATGGAGGCCAAGGCGCGTGAATTCGGCCTGAAACTGGCCCGCACGATCCGCGCCACCAATGGCCGTGAAGCCATTGTCGCCTGGGTCGAGATCGAGCCGCTGGCTGAGGGCGGTTGCGCTATCCGGATCAATTCGTGGCAGGCCAGCGCCCTGCCGCCCGAAGATCCCGCGCTGGTCAGCCAACACCGCGCGGCGATCGATCGCACCCTGGCCGAACTGAGCGCGCGGCTCGATGCCGAGCAGCGCGTCCTCTCGGTCGAAGGCGAGGCCAGCGATCTGGTCGAGATTGTGAAGGCGATGCGCGAAGGGCTTGGCCGGCCGTGGACCGATTTCGTCACCATTGAGGGGGCCAGCCACCACCAACCGATGCATTGGCGCCTGCTGGACGGGGCCAAGGTCAGCCTGACCGGTTCGGAGCGCAACTGGCGCGCCAGCCTGCTGCCGCAGCAGGTTCCGGGCGGCGATCCGTCCGGGTTCGAGTTGTGCCTGACTGCCGATGCGCCGCTGCCGCCCCCGCCGCCCCGGATCGCGCCGGGAACGGTGGTCCTGCCCAACAACGGGCCGGGCCTGGTCGGGCGCGACATTGCCCCGGTGTTGCGTCAGCCGATTGCCCGGATCATCGCCAATGCCGAGACAATCCGCACCCGGATGGCCGGCCCGCTGGCCGAGGAATACAGCCAGTACGCCGCCGATATCGCCGCAGCCGGACAGCATCTGCTCGCGCTGGTCGAGGATCTGGCCGACCTTGAAGTGGTCGAGAACGAGGAATTCAACACCGCCCCGGACCGGATCGACCTCGCCGATGTCGCCCGCCGCGCGGCCGGGATTCTGGCGGTGCGCGCGCAGGAACAGGGTATCACCATCGATGCGCCCAAACAGGGCGAGCATTTGCCGGCGATCGCCGAATTCCGCCGGGTGCTGCAGATCCTGCTCAATCTGGTCGGCAACGCGATCCGCTATGCCCCGGAAAACTCGCAGATCTGGATCAGGCTGGAAGATGCCGGCGGGCGGGCACGGCTCATTGTCGCCGACCAGGGCCCGGGCCTGACCGAGGAACAACAGGCCAAGGTCTTCGAGAAATTCGAACGTCTGGGCCGCAGCGGCGAAGACGGCGGTTCGGGCCTGGGCCTCTATATCTCGCGCCGGCTGGCCCGGGCGATGGGCGGCGATCTGACCGTGGAGAGCGCACCGGGGCAGGGCGCACGCTTCATGCTCGACGTGCCGGCCGACCTGCTGGCGCTGGCCCCGACCACGGGCCGCCCGGACGGCGGCACCGAAGCCGGGGAAGAATCCTGATCTAGCGCTTGCTCAGCGGCACGTAGTCGCGCTGGGTCGGGCCGGTGTAGAGCTGGCGCCGCCAACCGGTTTCTCTCGAGAAACCGGCCGACAAGAACACAGTCCGCGTGGCCTGCGCCTTAGCGCT
>CAZNII010000075.1:0-10558 GCA_964573075.1 uncultured Novosphingobium sp.
TGGAACAGGGTGGACTTGCCCGCTCCCGAAGGACCGACGATCGCCACGGTCTCGCCCGGCTCGACCGTCAGCGAGAAATCGTGCAACGCGGCCACTTCGGGCCGGGTCGGATAGCGGAAAGTCACCGCTTCGAAGCTGAGCTTGCCGCGCCCCGGGCTGGGCAGCGCCAGCGGGCGTTCGGGCGCGGTGATCTGCGGCTTTTCGTTGAGCAGTTCGGCCAGCCGGCTGGCCGCGCCGGCACCGCGCAGCAGATCGCCGTAAACCTCGGTCAGCGCCCCGAACGAGCCGGCGACCAGCACCGAAAGGAACACGATCTGGACAATCGTGCCGCTGGTGATGGAGCCTTCGGCCACGCCGATCGCGCCCTGCCAGACCAGCAGGACGATCGCCCCGAAGATCGCCACAATCGCCATGGCGGTGATCGCCGCGCGCAGGATGATCCGGCGCCGCGCGGTGGCAAAACTCAGCTCGACCGATTCGGCAAAGCGGCGGCCTTCGCGGCCTTCCTGGTTGAAGGCCTGGACCACCTTCATTGCGCCGAGGGTTTCGGCAACCATGGCCCCGATATCGGCCACCCGGTCCTGGCTGGTGCGCGAAATGGTGCGGATTCGCCGGCCGAACATCAGCAAGGGGGCCATCACCACCACCAGCCCGATCAGCAGCCCGGCGGTCAGCTTTGGCGTCAGGTAGAACAGGATCGCCACCCCGCCGACGCCGGTGATGAAATTGCGCAGCGCCACCGATGTGGTGGTGCCGACCACCTGTTCGATCAGCGCCGTATCCGAGGTCATCCGCGAGGAAATCTCGTTCGGGCTGTTCTCTTCGAAGAACCCGGGCGACAGCCGCAGCAGGTTTTCCTGCACTTTCAGGCGGATATCGGCAACCACCCGTTCACCCAGCCACGACACGAAATAGAACCGCACCGCCGTGCCCAACCCCAGCACCACCACGATCAGCAGCAGATAGCGGAACCAGCGGGCGATCGAATCGAGGTCTCCACCTGGGCCGAAGCCGCGATCAACCACCATCCGGAAGCCGGCCGGGATCGCCAGCGTGGCCGAAGCCGTCACCAGCAGCGCCAGCAAGGCCATGAAGATGTGGCGGGGATACTTCCGCGCTTCGCGCGCCACCATCCGGAGCGGCCCCAGGTTGCGCGCCGGGGGCGGTTCGGAGCTGGGCTTGTCGGGCTGCGCCACCTGTTCTGCGGCTGCGGGATCGGAACTCATCGCCGCGCCCTAGCACATCGCGCGCGGCGCGTAAGGGGCATTTGCGTAAGGCGTTGTGCAGTGCGGCGTCAATTTGTGCATTGCACAATAGCGCGTTTCCCGGCACCATGGCGCCAGCAGGGAGGGCTTCCGCACGTGCTTTACACCGCTTACGAATTGCAGCGCTCGTGGCTCAACGCCGCCAGCACCTGGGCCTCGGTCGGGGCGCAGATGCTCAACAACCCGGCGCTGCCGATGGGTTACGGCCCCGGCGGATCGATGCTGGCCTCGGCGCTGGAAGTCTTCGCCCACGCCGCCGCGCCCTATGGCAAGCCGCAGTTCGATATCGAAAGCGTCAGCGTTGACGGCACCGAATATCCGGTGACCGAAGCGATCGTGCTGCACAAGCCGTTCGGCAACCTGCTGCGCTTTACCCACACCGGCCTGCCCAAGGACGCCCCGCGCCTGCTGATCGTCGCGCCGATGAGCGGCCACTTCGCCACCCTGCTGCGCGGCACCGTCGCGCGGATGCTGGAGCGCTGCGAAGTTTTCATCACCGACTGGGCCGATGCCAAGATGGTACCGCTCTCGGCCGGCGAGTTCGATCTCGATGACTATATCGACTACCTGATCGAGTTTTTCGAGCATGTCGGTCCCGGCGCCCATGCCCTGGCGGTGTGCCAGCCTTCGGTCCCGACCTTCGCCGCGACCGCGATCATGGCCGAGGCCAAGCACCCCTGCCGGCCACTGACCCTGACCATGATGGGCGGCCCGATCGACACCCGCGAAGCGCCGACCTCGGTCAACGACCTCGCGATGCAGCGTCCGATCGAATGGTTCCGCCACACCGTGATCGCCACGGTGCCCCTGCAGTATCCGGGTGCGGGTCGCCAGGTCTATCCGGGCTTCCTCCAGCTTTCCGGGTTCATGAGCATGAACCTCGGCAACCACATGCTGAGCCATTACCACATGTTCAAGCACCTGGTGGCGGGCGACGGCGAAAGCGCCGATGCGACCAAGGCCTTCTACGATGAATACCGCGCGGTCTGCGATCTCAACGCGGCCTATTACCTGCAGACCGTTGAAGAGGTGTTCCAGAAGCACTCGCTGCCCAATGGCGCCTTCGTCCATCGCGGCAAGGTGGTTGACCTGGGCAAGATCAAGGACACCGCGATCCTGGCGGTCGAGGGTGAACGCGACGAC
This sequence comes from uncultured Novosphingobium sp., assembly GCA_964573075.1. Taxonomy (GTDB): domain Bacteria; phylum Pseudomonadota; class Alphaproteobacteria; order Sphingomonadales; family Sphingomonadaceae; genus Novosphingobium. Next base: position 2,409 of record CAZNII010000075.1, read on the forward strand.
ATTTCCGGGATCGGTCAGACCAAGGCTTCGCTGCACCTCGCGACCGGGCTGGCGGAAGCCAAGAAGAAGTACCACCTGGCCCCGGAAGTCGGCCACTACGGCATCTTCAACGGCAGCAAGTGGCGCGACCAGATCGCCCCGGTGCTGGAAGAATGGATCGCCCGGCACGACCGCCCGGCGCTGAAGGTGGTGGCCTAACCCTCGATTGACCTCGGAGTAACGGAATCGCTCTGAACCCGCAGGAACACCCGGCGCAGGACCCGCCAGGCAATGACCAGCAGGGCGATTGCCAGGACCAGCAGCACCAGCGCCACCACCCCGGCCGCAACCGGGTGGCTGTAGGCAAGATAGAGCAGCCCCGTCGTCGCCACATCCTCGACGGTCGAGACCGCCACGTTGCTGAACGGTTCGGGGCTGGTGTTGACCACCGCCCGGGCACTGGCCTTGCCGCCATGGGCGAGCAGCGCCGCGCCGCCGCCGAGGATAAAGGCGATCGCCTGGGTCGCCGGATCGCCCGGATCGACCACCGCCAGCGTCAGCAGCGCCCCGCCGATCGGCCGGATCAGGGTGTGGACCGTGTCCCAGACCGAATCCAGCCAGACGATCTTGTCGGCGAAGAATTCCATGAAGGCGGCCACCCCGGCTACCCCCATCACCCACGGGTTGGCCAGCACCTGCAGCGCTTTGAGGTGTTCGGGCAGCGGCAGCACGTTGAAATGCATCGCCAGGCCGGTGGCCAGCACGGTCAGGTAAAGGCGCCAGCCCGAAAGCAGGCTGACCGATCCGGCAATGCCGAGAATTTCAACGATCCCAAGCTGTTCGGTCATCGGCTCCGCTCCCTTGCAGCCATCCGGACGGCACGGGGCAGGATGCGCGCCTTGGCCGCGCTTGGCAAGCTCAGCGGTGGTCGAGCGCCGGATCGAGCTCCTGCCCGGGGTCAAGCTGAACCCCGAAGCTGTTCAGCATCATCGAAACCTGGGTGTACTGGCCGACGGTCATCACCAGGTCCATCTTCTGCTTGTCGGACATGAAGTCCAGCGCCGCCCAGCTGGCGTCGGAAACATGGAAATCGCGGGTCAGATCGTCGGTCGCGCGGAGCATCGCGCGGTCGGCCTCGCTCCACGCGGGATCGTCCGGTCCGGCCTTGATCGCCTCGATCTCCGCCTCGGTAAGGCCGGCATCGAGCCCGATCCTGGTATGCTGGGTGAATTCGTAGCCCGAGCCGCAATTGAACCCGGTGCGCAGGATCACCAGTTCGCGGTCGCGTTCGGACAGGCTGTTGCGGCGCGAAAGGATATATCCGCCCCAGGCGAGGAACGCGGTCAGTGCCTTGGGGGCATGAACCAGCGTGCGGAAGATGTTGAGCACCGTCCCTTCGGACTTGGTGACATCGCGCGCGACGCCGGCGAAAACCGCCAGCGCCTCGCGCTGCTCGTCGTCGATCGTGGAAAGATCGACCGGAGCAATGCGAGGCGCCGACAATCTCACGTCAGAGGACCTCGAACAGGCCGGCCGCGCCCTGCCCGCCGCCGATGCACATGGTCACCACCACGTACTTGGCACCGCGGCGCTTGCCTTCGATCAGCGCGTGGCCGGTGCAGCGTGCGCCGGTCATGCCGAAGGGGTGGCCGATCGAGATCGAGCCGCCGTTGACGTTGAGCAGTTCGTCGGGGATGCCCAGCTTGTCACGGCAGTAGAGCACCTGCACGGCAAAGGCCTCGTTCAGTTCCCACAGCCCGATGTCGTCCATCTTGAGCCCGGTGCGTTCGAGCAGCTTGGGGATCGCGAAGACCGGACCGATGCCCATTTCATCGGGCTCGGTGCCGGCCACTGCCATGCCGACATAGCGGCCCAGCGGGGTCAGGCCGCGCTTTTCGGCAACCTTGGCTTCCATCAGCACGCAGGCCGAGGAACCGTCCGAGAGCTGGCTCGCATTGCCGGCGGTGATCGTGTGGCCATCGCCCATCACCGGCTTGAGGCTGGCCAGCCCTTCGAGCGTGGTATCGGGGCGGTTGCAATCGTCACGATCGGCGGTGACTTCCTTGTAGGAGACTTCCTTGGTTTCCTTGTCGACGATCGCCATGGTCGCAGTGCAGGGCACGATTTCGTCGGCGAACTTGCCGGCGGCCTGGGCTGCGGCAGTGCGCTGCTGCGATTGCAGCGAGAGTTCGTCCTGCGCTTCGCGGCTGATGTTGTAGCGCTTGGCCACCACTTCGGCGGTGCCGATCATCGGCATGTAGATGTGCGGATGCATTTCCAGCAGCTCGCGGTCCGGCTCGACAAACATCTTGCCGCTGCCGACCACCTTGGAGATCGATTCGACCCCGCCGGCAACGCAGATGTCCATGTTGTCGACCAGGATTTGCTTGGCGGCCGTGGCGATGGTCATCAGGCCCGACGAGCACTGGCGGTCGATCGTCATGGCCGGCACGGTCACCGGCAGGCCGGCGCGCAGCGCGGCAAGGCGGGCAACGTTGGTGCCGGTCGAACCCTGCTGGACCGCAGTGCCCATGATCACGTCGTCGATCTCGCCGCCTTCGAGGCCCGCGCGCTCGACCGCCGCGCGGATCGAGAAGGCACCCAGCGTGGCGCCGGTGGTGTTGTTGAAAGCGCCGCGCGCCGCCTTGGTCAGCGGGGTGCGGGCGGTGGAAACGATCACTGCGTCACGTGACATGGGAAATTCCTTGGTTTTGCGTTCGCGCAGGGGCTTCGACAAGCTCAGCCTGAGCGGGTGTTGGGTTCAAGCACAGTGTCCCGCTCAGCCTGAGCCTGTCGAAGGCTGCGCGCAACGTTCGTACCCGGGGAGGCTCAGACGAAAAACAGCGTGATCCATTCGCAGATCAGCGCGGGCTTGTCCTCGCCCTCGATCTCGATGGTCACTTCGTTGGTCTGCTGCCACTGACCCGGGCGCTTTTCGACCAGTTCGAGCAGCTTGGTGTGGCTGCGCACGCGCTTGCCGGCGCGGACCGGGCTGATGAAGCGGGTCTTGTTGCCGCCATAGTTGACGCCCATTTTCACGCCATCGACGCGGGCACCCTGGGTCATCGCGCCCAGCACGGGCAGCAGCGACAAGGTGAGGAAGCCGTGGGCGATGGTCCCGCCGAACGGTGTCAGCTTGGCCTTTTCCTCGTCGATGTGGATGAACTGGTGATCGCCAGTGGCATCGGCGAACATGTTGATGCGTTCCTGGGTCACGTGGAACCAGTCCGAAACGCCGATCACTTCGCCGGTCTTGGCTGCGAGTTCCTGCGGGGTCATTGCGCCTCTCTCCTCAAGATAAAGCGGGAAAGGCGGTCTTTTGGCTCAAGCGCGGCGTCAAGGCAACGCCGCTACGGAAAGGCGGGCGCCAATTCGCGTCGCCGGGGGCGAATCACCCGGCAGTCTGCGTCCGGGGGCGCTCGGCCCAGCGCGGCGGATGGCGGTTGAGCCAGCGTTGTGCCGGTTTTTCGAGGCCATGGTAAAGCCCGACCGATGCAACCAGGACCAGCCCCAGATAGCCGCCCAGCCCGGCCCAGCCGAGCTGCAGAGAGGCATCGACAAAGGCCAGCTTGAACAGGATGAACAACAGGAAGTGGGCAAGGTAGGTCGAATAGGAAATCTCGCCCAGGTAGGTCAGCGTGCGCCCGCCGAGCAGCCGCACGACCGGGCCGCGCCCCAGCGCCAGCGCGAGCAGGCCGGTGTAGAACGCCGCCGGAATCCAGGCGGTTTCGGGCAGGCCGAGCCCCAATCCGATGGCCAGTACTGCGACACAGCCCAGCGCCGCCAGCACGCCACCGCGCGGCTCTGCCTGCCAGCGCCGCCACAACAGGCACAGGGTGCAGCCCATCGCGAAGCCCGCGAGGCAGCGCCACAGCCCCATTCCGGGAATATCCTCGCCCAGCCCGGCCAGGCCCCGGGCGGCGAAGATGCCATGGAGCGCCAGCGCCAGCGCGCCGGCCAGGCCCAGCAAGGCCCAGCTCGGCACCCGCTCCCACCGGGCAGCGAGGACCAGCGCCGGAAACAGCAGGTAGGCCGCCAGTTCGGTGCTGATCGACCAGGCCGGGTGGTTCCACGCCAGCTCGCCGGTCAGCCCCCAGTTCTGGATCAGCAGCAGGTGCAGCGGCAGTTCGCCCAGCGGATAACCCGAAGCATCGCGCCCGGTGGCAATCAGCAGCGCGGCAAAGCCGATGAAGGCAGCCAGGATCGCACCGTGCAGCGGCCAGACCCGGGCGAAACGGCGCCACAGGAACAGCCGGGTTTCGGCCCAGCCGCCGGCGGCGATCCGCTCGGCGTAATTGTACCAGATCACGAAGCCCGACAGGATGAAAAACAGGTCGACCGCAAGATAACCCTTGGCGAACAGCGCGATTGCCTGCGGCGGGAGCAGCCCGGTCAGCGACAGGCGGATGTGGTAAAGCACCACCCCCCAGGCCGCGATCCCGCGGATTCCGGTCAGCGCATCGAGATGGCGGGGCGCAGCCGGCGCGGTCATGCCGTTCCCGTGCGCAGCACCGGAGCGCGGCGCTGCACCGGCAGCCGCACCGGCGCGTCGACCCGCTTGAGGTAGGACCACAGCGCGCATTGCAGCCCGATCAGCATGAACACGAACGGCTGATAGGCGATCCCCACGAACAGCCCGCCGACCAGATAGATCAGCTGCGCCTGCTGCAGCGCATTGGCCAGCGGCGCCTGCCACTGCTCGCCCGGGCCGGTGCGCTTCTTCCAGCGCGCCCGGATCCGTTCCATCTGCCACAGCCCGAGCGCCTGGAGCCACAGCCACAGGATCAGCCCCGGCCAGCCCTGTTCGCCCAGCATCTCGAAATAGGCCGAGTGATAGGCCCGGCCCTGGTCGTAGATTTCCTTGACGTCGACGGAAAGGTTGTTGCCGCTGCCTTCGGCATCGACCGTTTCGACCTTGATCTTGTTGCCGCGGAACGCATCGAAGCCGCCGCCCAGCGGATGATCGCCAACATAGTCGAGCGTCCACATCCACACCGCCACGCGGGTGCTGGCCGACTGGTCGGACTGGTGGTTCTCGATCGTGCTCATCCGCTTGGTGTAGCTTGCCGGCAGGAACGGTATCGCAATCAGCGCTATCAACCCCATCATCCCGACATAAAGGAAACGCCGCTTGACGCTGCGCAGCGCGAGCACGCCGAGCAGGCCGATGCACAAGAGGCCAGTGCGGGTCTGGGTGCCGATCGGGATCAGCAGGCAGGCAAAGGTCAGCGCCAGGGCGAACAGTCGCACCCGCCAGTCCGATGGGAAGATCGTGCCGTGGCGGGCCAGCCACCAGATCAGCGGGATCAGCCCGACCGCCACGGTCGAAAGGGTCGAGCCTTCGTAAAGCCCGGTGTTGTCGTTGACGAACAGCCGCAGCGAGCCATAGCCGCCCCCGCCGGCCAGGGTCTTGATCCCGCCGCCGATGATGATCGCCCCGGCGGCCAGCACCATGACCAGTGCGGCGGATTCGATCCTGAGCCGGGTGCGCAGCGTCAGCGGCAGGAAGATCGCGAAGACCAGCGCCTTCCACACCCACGACCATTTCTCTCCGGCTTCGACCGGGAAATCGGCGAACATGGTGGAGATGCCGCAATAAACCAGCAGCACCGCGATCAACCCCTGGCGCAGGGTGAAGCGGCTGTCGCGCTTGTCATCGAGCATCAGCCAGCCGGCAAAGGCCAGGACGAAGGCCATTAGCGAGATCGGCAGCTTGGCCAGGAACCCCCACGAAACCTTCTGCGGGGCGAGGATGTCGATGTAGAGATAGGCCAGCACCCACAGGAACGGCCGGCGCAGGCCGAGCGCGAACAGGGTGAAGACGAAGCCGGTCAGCGCCAGGTTAAGCACGCGGCGCATCCTTGCTTTCGGCCGGCGTTTCCTCGCGGTCCAGCTCACCACGGCGCAGCAACCGCCAGACGGCGATCAGCAGCAGCGCATGGGGCAGCGAAAGGGCGAAAATATCGACCATGGCACAGCCGCTTAGCAGGACGGAGTTGACGGCGCGTTAAGCCTTCTTGGCCTAGGAGAAGCGGCCATGACCCGGATTCTGCACGTCCTTGACCATTCGTTGCCGCTGCACAGCGGCTACACCTTCCGTACCCGCGCGATCCTGAAGAGCCAGCAGGCTGCCCGGCTCGAAGTGCGCGGGATCACCGGGCTGCGCCATTATGGGGAAGGCCCCGATGCCGAAGAGGTAGACGGGATCGTGTTCCACCGCACCCGCGGCAGCGCGACCGGCCCGGCCGGGCTGCGCGAATGGCGCGAAATCCAGCTGTTGGCCGAAGCGATCGTCGCTCTGGCCGGGCAGTGGCGCCCGGATGTGCTGCATGCCCATTCTCCCGCGCTGTGCGGCAAAGCCGCGTTGATCGCCGGCAAGCGGCTGGGGATTCCGGTGGTCTATGAAATCCGCGCCTTCTGGGAAGATGCCGCAGTCTCCAACGGGACCGGCAGCGAGGGCAACCTGAAATACCGCCTGACCCGCGCGCTCGAAAGCCACGTGGTGGCCGGCGCCGACGCCGTGGTGACGATCTGTCAGGGGCTGAAGGACGATCTGGTCGAACGCGGGGTGGACCCGGGCAAGATCACGATCAGCCCCAATGGCGTGGACCTGTCGCTGTTCGGCGAACCCGCCCCGCGCGATGCGGCGCTGGCAGCCGAACTGGGGCTCGGCGAAGGCCCGGTGGTCGGCTTCATCGGCAGCTTCTATGATTACGAAGGCCTTGACGACCTGATCGCGGCGATGCCTGAACTTACCGCCAGGCTGCCCGGCGCCAGGCTGCTGCTGGTCGGCGGCGGACCGATGGAAGCCGCGCTCAAGGCCCAGGCCGAAGCCAGCCCGGCGGCCTGCGCGATCCGCTTTGTCGGGCGGGTGCCGCACAGCGAGGTCGAGCGCTACTACGCGCTGGTCGATGTCATGGCCTATCCCCGCAAGAAGAGCCGCCTGACCGATCTCGTCACGCCGCTGAAACCGCTCGAGGCGATGGCCCAGCGCCAGCTGGTTGCCGCTTCCGATGTCGGCGGGCACCGCGAACTGATCGAGCATGGCGTGACCGGAACCCTGTTCGCCCCGGACGATCCGGCGGCCTGCGCGGCGGCCCTGGCCGAGCTGCTTGGCGCGCCCGAAACCTGGGAGGCACGCCGCGCCGCCGGGCTGGCCCACGTTGCCGCGCGCCACGACTGGGCGGTGAATGTTCATCGTTATCAAGATGTTTACCAAACCCTGTTAGCCAAATCTGCAGATTGCCGTGTTCCCGCCGCAGCCTGAACGGCAGGCGGAGCGCCAAGGGACGATTTGAAGGGGGTTAACCGAGAGTGGCCAAGCAGAAGCGCAAGCAGGCCCCGGCCAAGCCGATCACGGAGCACCAGCTGTTTCCGGCTGTGGTGGCGCTGTGGTTCGGCGCGCTGTTCGGGCTCGGCAGCCTGGCGGTGCGCCCCTCGCTGCTCGAATCGCTGGTTCGCAGCAGCCGGATCGACCTGATCGTGCCGGCCGCCGCGCCGCCGCTGGGCGTGACCGCGCGGATGCTGATGGCGCTGATCCTGGCCGCGATCGGTGCGGCGATCGGGATCGCCATTGCCCGCCGCCTGTCGCGCCCCAAGGTGGAAGTGCGCGAACGCAAGCGCGGTGCGCGCAGCAACGACGCCGAAAGCTATCGCCCGCGCTATGCGCAGGCCGCCGATGCTTCGACCCAGCGCCCCGACCCGGTCTATGGCCAGGGCGGTGACAGCGAAGCCGGCTCCGGCGTGCTGGCCCAGCGCCGCCGCGCCCTGACGATCGAACATGTGGAGGAAGATTTCGTGCCCCACGACATGGCCCCGCTCCCCGGTGGAGTTCCGCAGATCCTCGATATCGTTTCGATGGGAATCGGTCCCGAACCGGCGGTTGAACCCGTCGAGGCGCCGCTCGACCTTTCCGGCTTCCAGCCGGCCCAGCCCGCCACCCAGGATTTTGTGCCAGTCGCCAATCCGGTCCAGCTCGACTGGAACCAGGCGCCCCCGGTCGCAGCCGCGATCCCGCCCCTGCCGGTTGCGGCCGAAACGCCCCAGCAACAATTCCAGTCGCCGGTTGCCGCCCCTGCCCCGGCCATGCCTGCCGGGTTCGCAGCGCCCGCAGCTGCACCCGCCGAACATCACGCAGATGACCGCCAGGTCTTCGGTATGGCGCCGCAGCA
>CAZNII010000075.1:10658-12241 GCA_964573075.1 uncultured Novosphingobium sp.
CAGCCGTTCCAGCCGGCGGCCGAACCGGCCCCGGCCCCGATCCCGCAGGCCTTCGAACCTGCTCCGGCCCAGCCCGCAGCGTTTGCCGTGCCCATTGCTGCGCCGGTTGCAGAGCCGGCCCCGGCCGCTCCGGCAGCTCCGGCTATTCCGCAGGCGATGCGTCCGCTCGATCTTGGCGGGTTCGAAGAAGACCTCCAGCCGCTCGACAGCCTGCTGCCGCCGCGTCACATCGCCATGCCCAGCACGCCGCCGGCACCGGTTCCGCCGTTTGCGGCGCCGGTCGAGGCTCCCGCCGTCGCTGTCGTCGAGCCGTTCGAGGAAGCCGATGCCGCCGACGAGGGCGTAGCCGAAGGCAACTATGCCTCGCTGGCCAACATCGCCCCGGCCCGCAACGGCTTTGTCCGGATCGATGAGCCCGAGGCCGATGGTGCCGCGCCCGAGCCGGTGGTGATCTTCCCGGGTCAGGCCGCGCGCCCGGCCCTGGCCGAAGACCACGGATCGTTCCGCCGCTTCGACGCGCCTGCGACCGCCGGCCAGGGTCAACCGATCGCCGCGGCCCAGGCTAACCCCGAGGTCGATCGCGAAGAAGCCGACCGCGCCTTGCGCTCGGCGCTGGCCAATCTCCAGCGGATGAGCGGCGCGGCGTAAGTCTCCGTTCCGGCCACAGGCCGGCACAGCGCGTCGCCATCAATCGAACAACCACGCATAGCTATGGGGCCGGGCGCGCGAGCGTTCCGGCCCTTTTCGCAGTTGCAAAAACAGCTTCCTGTCGCCATGGGAAAGGCTCACGCAATTTTCGCTGCTTCTTGCGGCGGGGGAACTTGCGCTTAATTGCCGGAAATCCGGGATTTGCGGGACATTTGCCGCGAATCACGGGGCTGCGGCACGGTGACAGGAAGGGAATCGATGGGTTTTCCGGCGCCTCAGGGCCTATATGATCCGCGCAACGAACACGACGCTTGCGGCGTGGGCTTCGTCGCCCACATCAAGGGTGCGAAAAGCCACGCGATCATCAGCCAGGCCCTGGAGATTCTGAAAAACCTCGACCATCGCGGCGCGGTGGGCGCGGACCCGCTGCTGGGCGACGGTGCCGGGATCCTGATCCAGCTGCCCGATGCGCTGTACCGCAAGTGGGCCGACCGCGAAGGGCTGAAGCTGCCGCCGTCGGGCGACTATGCCGTGGCGATGTGCTTCCTGCCGCAGGACGAGCAGAGCCGCGATTTCATCGTCGGGATCTTCGAAAAGTTCATCGCCAAGGAAGGCCAGCGGCTGATCGGCTGGCGCGACGTGCCGGTGACCACTGCGGGCCTGGGCAAGGCGGTGCTCGAACAGATGCCGGTGATCCGCCAGTGCTTCGTCGGCCGGGGCGATAACTGCGAAGATCAGGACGCGTTCGAGCGCAAGATCCTGGCGATCCGCAAGCAGACCCAGAACCCGCTGGCGGCGCTGGCCGAAAAGCACGGCCTGCCCGGGATCAGCCAGCTCTACATGCCCAGCTTTTCCAGCCGGACCGTGGTCTACAAGGGCCTGCTGCTGGCAACCCAGGTCGGCTCGTTCTATGACGATCTGCGCGATCCGGACTG
>CAZNII010000076.1:0-12188 GCA_964573075.1 uncultured Novosphingobium sp.
CGGCCTTCCAGTTCCTCGATGTAGGCGCGCAGGTTGTGGCCGACGAGGTTGTTCCTCGCATCGTCCTCGATCTCGACCAGCACTCCGTCGCGGCTGGCGGTATCGGCGACGATATCGTGGATGTTGCGCTTGATCGTTTCCGGGGTGATCCCGTGTTCGAGGTTGTAGGCGGCCTGCTTTTCGCGGCGGCGGTCGGTCTCCGCCATGGCGCGCTCCATCGATCCGGTGATCCGGTCGGCATATAGGATCACCCGGCCATCGACATTGCGCGCGGCGCGGCCGATGGTCTGGATCAGGCTGGTTTCGCTGCGCAGGAACCCTTCCTTGTCGGCATCGAGAATGCAGACCAGCCCGCATTCGGGGATGTCGAGCCCTTCGCGCAGCAGGTTGATCCCGACCAGCACGTCATAGACGCCGAGGCGCAGATCGCGGATCAGCTCGATCCGCTCCAGCGTCTCGACGTCCGAGTGCATGTAGCGCACGCGCAGGCCCGCCTCGTGCATGAATTCAGTCAGGTCCTCGGCCATCCGCTTGGTCAGGGTGGTGACGAGCGTGCGGTATCCCCTGGCGGCGGTCTGGCGGCATTCCTCGATGCAGTCCTGCACCTGGTCCTCGACCGGGCGGACCAGCACCGGCGGGTCGATCAGCCCGGTCGGGCGGATCACCTGCTCGGCAAAGACCCCGCCGGACTGCTCCATTTCCCATGATCCGGGCGTCGCGGAAACCGCCACGGTCTGCGGGCGCATCGCGTCCCACTCGTTGAAGCGCAGCGGGCGGTTGTCGATGCAACTGGGCAGGCGGAACCCGTATTCGGCCAGGGTCAGCTTGCGGCGGTGGTCGCCGCGGGCCATCGCCCCGATCTGCGGCACGGTCTGGTGGCTTTCATCGACGAACAGCAGGGCATTGTCGGGCAGGTATTCGAACAGCGTCGGCGGCGGCTCGCCCGGCAGGCGGCCGGTGAGGAAGCGGCTGTAGTTCTCGATCCCCGCGCAAGAGCCGGTCGCGGCGATCATCTCGAGGTCGAAATTGGTCCGCTGCTCAAGCCGCTGGGCCTCGAGCAGGCGGCCCTCGGCGTTGAGTTCCTTCAGGCGCTCGGCCAGTTCGAAGCGGATCGCCTCCATCGCCTGCTTCATCGTCGGCCCGGGGGTGACATAGTGCGAATTGGCATAGATCCGCACGCTGTTGAGGCCCGCGCCCTTCTTGCCGGTCAGCGGATCGAACTCGGCTATTTCCTCGATCTCGTCGCCGAAGAAGCTGATCCGCCAGGCCATGTCCTCATAGTGGCTGGGAAAGATCTCCAGATTGTCGCCGCGCACGCGGAAGGTGCCGCGCTGGAACGCGGCGTCGTTGCGCTTGTATTGCAGCGCCACCAGCTTGCGGATGATCTCGCGCTGGTCCTGGCTGTCGCCGCGCTTCAGGTCGAAGATCATCGCCGAATAGGTTTCGACCGAGCCGATACCGTAGAGGCACGAGACCGAGGCGACGATGATCACATCATCGCGTTCCAGCAGCGCGCGGGTGGCCGAGTGGCGCATCCGGTCGATCGCCTCGTTCACCGAGCTTTCCTTCTCGATATAGGTATCGCTGCGCGGGACGTAGGCTTCGGGCTGGTAATAGTCGTAATAGGAAACGAAGTACTCGACCGCGTTGTCCGGAAAGAAGCTCTTGAACTCGCCATAGAGCTGCGCGGCGAGGATCTTGTTGGGGGCCAGCACCAGCGCCGGGCGCTGGGTCGCCTCGATCACCTTGGCCATAGTGAAGGTCTTGCCGCTGCCGGTCACCCCCAGCAGCACCTGCGTCGCCTCGCCATTGCTGACGCCCTCGACCAGTTCGGCAATCGCGGTCGGCTGGTCGCCGCTTGGCGAATATTCGCTGACGATCCGGAACGGCTTCTGATCTGCATGCTTCTCCGGCCGCGCCGGCTTGTGCGGCACAAAGCTGCCGGCGGTATCGGGTTCTTCAAGGCCCCGGCGGATGATCAGTTCGGCCATGGCAGGGGTTATGGGGGTTTATGGTTTGTTCTGCAATGGGGCAGGTGCCGCCGCTGGAGAGGCTCGACACTGCCGGTCCGGCACGGCACAGTCGGCGCAAGCGGAAAAGGAGAGGGGTAATGGGATTGGAACTGAGCCGTTCGGTCAAGGGGCTGACCGTGCTGGTCACCGGGGCGGCGAGCGGGATGGGGCGGGCGACCGCCGAGGTCTTTGCCGCCGAAGGCGCCAATGTCGCCGTGACCGACCTGTCCGCCGAGGCCGTGGAAGCCATCGCCGCGGATCTGCGCGGCAGGGGCCATTCGGCGCAGGGCTGGGCGCTGGATGTTTCGGACCACGCCGCGATCCGCCGGGTGGTGGACGAAGTGGCGGGGCACTTCGGCACGCTTGACGCGGTGGTCAACAACGCCGGGATCAGCGCGTTCTGCCCGATCGACGACGGGGACCATTACGATGCCGTGTGGGACCGCGCGGTGCTGGTGCTGCTGACCGCGCACCAGCGGATCATCCGCGCGGCGCTGCCGCATCTACGCCGCTCAGCCAGCCCCCGGATCGTCAACATCGCCAGCACCGAGGCGCTCGGCGCGACCAGCCGCGACAGCCCTTACAGCGCGGCCAAGGCGGGTGTCACCGGACTGACCCGCGCGCTGGCGGTCGAGCTGGGCAAGGAAGGGATCACCGTCAACGCGATCTGCCCCGGGCCGATCGACACCGGGATGACCGCCAATGTGCCGGAGGGCGACAAGCAGACCTTCGCCCACCGCCGCACCGCGCTGCGCCGCTATGGCGCGCCCGAGGAGGTGGCGCACATCACGCTCAGCCTGTGCCTGCCGGCGGCGAGCTATATCACCGGAGTGACGATCCCGGTCGACGGCGGACTGATGGCGCGGAACGCGTAGTTGTCGGGTACGCCAATCGCCTCCGCGATTGGCTTGCAGCACCGGCCCGCTCCCTCTCGCCGGCCACCCTAACCCTAGGTTCTGGGTGCCGAGAGGGGGAGCGGGCCGGTGTTACACGGAAGGCCCAGATGGGCCGCCCGCACTCAACCAGCCAGCGTCAGCGCCTCGTAGCGTTCCAGATGCCAGTCGGCGCCGCCGAACTGGTTTTCGATCATGGTGCTGCGCTTGAAGTAGTGGCCGATGCCCAATTCCATGGTGATCCCGATCCCGCCGTGGGTCTGGATCGCCGACTGGCCGACGAACTTGATCGAACGGCTGACCTTGGCCTTGACCTGGCTGACCGCGGCCTTGCGCTGATCGGCCGGGAGGCCCAGCTTGAGCGTGCCCATCAGTGTCATCGAGGCGATCTGCTCGGCTTCGACCAGCATGTCGGCCATGCGGTGCTGCAGCGCCTGGAACTTGCCGATCGGCTGGCCGAACTGCTTGCGCTGCTGGGTATATTCGACCGTGCCGGACAGCAGCTTGCGGGCAATCCCGGTGCCTTCGGCGCAGATCCCGACGGTGGCTTCGTCAACCACCCGCTCGATCAGGTCGATCCCGCCGGGCAGCAGGGCATCGCCGGGAATGGCGACGTTTTCGAAATAGACCTCGGCCCCGCGGAACCCGTCGACCATGGCATATTCGCGCATGGTGATCCCGGCGGCCTTGGCATCGACCAGGAACAGCTCGACCCCGGCGCGCTCACGACGGCTGCCGCCGGTGCGGGCCGTGACGAGGAGGTGGGTGGCCCAGGGCGCGGCATAGACCGCGGCCTTGTGGCCATTGAGGACATAGCCGGCACCGTCCTGCTTCGCGCTGGTGCCGATGTCGGCCAGGTTGTAGCGGCCCTGCGGCTCGGCATAGGCGAAGGCGATTACGCAATCGCCGGCGATAATCTGCGGAATCACCTCGGCCGCCTTGGCCCCGCCCACGGCGGACAGCGCCCCGCCGCCGATCACCACGGTCTGCAACCACGGCTCGATCGCGATGACCTTGCCCAGTTCCTCCATCATGATCGCGTTTTCGAGGTGGCCGCCGCCCATCCCGCCGTATTCCTCGGCAAAGGGGGCGCAGGTCAGGCCCAGTTCGCTCGAGATCGCCTTCCAGATCCCCGGATCGCGCCCTTCGGGGCGTTCGAGCATCTTCTTGCGGGTCTCGAAATCGTAGGTGTCGGTCAGGAACTTGGCGAGAGTGTCGCGCAGCATGTCCTGCGTTTCGGTGTAGCTCAGATCCATCTTTCAATCCTTCAAGTCGGCGGCCTGGCGCCTGACATAGCTGCCGTCATCGCGAGGGGCCTGGGGCCCGCGGCAATCCAGAGCGCCGTGCCCGGCGGCTCCGGATTGCTTGGTTACACTCGCAATGGCGTGGTGAGGGGAGACATGGCGGTCAGAGACCCAGCACCATCTTGGCGATGATGTTGCGCTGGATCTCGTTCGATCCGCCATAGATCGTGGTCTTGCGCACGTTGTAATAGGTCGGCGCGGCGCGGTTGGCCCAGGCCGGGCCGACGGCATGCTCGTTGTCGCCCTCGCCAAAGCTGCGGAAATAGGGCGCGCCATAGTGGCCGGCCATTTCCAGCGTCAGCTCGGTCAGCCGCTGCTGGATTTCCGAGCCCTTGATCTTCAGCACCGAGCTTTCCGGCCCCGGTCCATGGCCCGCAGCCATCCCCGAAAGCGTGCGCAGTTCGGTGAACTCCAGCGCGGCAAGGTCCATTTCCAGTTCGGCCACCTTGCGCTTGAAGAACGGGTTCGCGAGCAGCGGCGCTTCGCCGTCCATTTCGGTGCTGGCGATCTGGCGGATCCGCTCGACCCCGCGCTTGGAGCTGGCGACGCCGGCGATCCCGACGCGTTCGTGGGCCAGCAGGAACTTGGCGCAGGTCCAGCCCTTGTCTTCCTCGAACACCCGGTTTTCGACCGGCACGCGGACATTGTCGAGGAACACCTCGTTCACTTCGTGCTCCCCGCCCAGGGTGATGATCGGGCGGACCTCGATCCCCGGGGTCTTCATGTCGATCAGCAGGAACGAAATGCCCTCCTGCTGCTTGGCATCGGGATTGGTGCGGACCAGGAAGAAACCCCAGTCGGCATGCTGGCCCATGGTGGTCCAGGTCTTCTGGCCGTTGACAATGTAATGGTCGCCGTCACGCTCCGCCTTGGTGCGCAGCGAGGCCAGGTCAGAGCCCGAGCCGGGTTCCGAATAACCCTGGCACCACCAATCCTCGCCCGAAAGGATCCGCGGCAGGAACCTGGCCTTCTGTTCGGGGGTGCCGAAGGTGTAGATCACCGGGCCGACCATGGTCAGCCCGAACGGCATCAGCCGGATGCAATCGGCCCGGGCGGTTTCTTCGGAGAAGATGTACCGCTGGGTGATCGACCAGCCGGTGCCGCCGTATTCGACCGGCCAGGCCGGGGCGACCCAGCCCTTCTTGTGGAGGACGCGGTGCCAGGAAAGGAAATCCTCCTTGGTCAGTTCGTCCCCTTCGTCCTGCTTGCCGCGCAGCTGGGCAGGGTAATTTTCGGCGATGAAGGTGCGCACTTCCTCGCGGAAGGCTTGCTCTTCGGGGCTGAATTCAAGGTCCATGGCAGCTCTCCAAATGCTTTGTCTTCCGCAGATTGGCGCGGTTTTTCGCGCTCCGCAAGGGGAACTTGACGTTATCGTAAAGCAGCTCTTGCCCTTAACGGACGGGGTTGGCCTGCCGTTATCCATGGCACCGGCGCCGCTGCCGTTACGGCAAGGCGGCCCGGCCCCGGATGGAGGATGCGATGGAACTGGATAATGTCCGCATGCTGCGCCGCTCACCGCGGTTGCAATTGGTGCTCCCGGCGCGCTGCCGCAGCCGCTCCGGCTTCCTCGACCGGGTGGTTATTTCGGACATTTCGGAGGGCGGCTGCCGAATCGACAGCCTGGCGCTGGTGCTGGGCGTGGGCGATCTGGTGGTGGTCCGGCCCGAAGGGCTCGAAGGGCTGACCGGGGCGATCCGCTGGGTCAAGGGCCACTCGGCCGGGATCGCCTTCGACCGCCCGCTCTACCCGGCCGTGGTCGAACACCTGCACCGTACCTTCCTGCGCTTCCTCCAGCCCGAAGCGCTGCGCGAACTGCCCGGGAAATTCCGTTTGGCAGCATAGCCCTTGCGCCCCTGTCACCCGCTGATAGGCTGGCTCCCGTCTCAGTCTCCCGGGAGCCGGCCATCATGCGCAAGATCAATGCCCTTACAATCCTGACCCTTTCCGCCGCGGCGCTGGCCGCCTGCGGGCAATCCGGCAAGGAAGGCGATGCCGCCAAGGGGGCCGAGGCCAGCGCCGCAGCACCTGCCGATCCCGACAAGGAAGCGGCCGAAGTGGCCTTCCAGTTCCAGCCCGGGCTCTATCGCACCACGATCAGCGTCCAGAAGATCGAAATGCCCGGCGCCCCGCCCGAGATTGCCGGCAAGATCAAGGCGGCGATGGGCAAGGTACAGACCAGCGAGCACTGCATGAAGCCCGATCAGGCCGCCAAGGGCATGGCGGCGATGAAGGAGGGCATGGCCAAGGGCAAGTGCACGTTCGACAAGTTCGAGGCCAGCGGCGGCAAGGTCAGTTCGGCCTTTTCGTGCCAGGCCGGCGAGGGAATGACGATGCGGGCGGAATCGAACGGCACCTATTCGCCGACCGGTTCGGAAGTGTTCATCAAGGTCGATTCCTCGGCCCCGGCGGGCGGTTCGATGCACATCGAGCAGACCGTGAAGTCCGAACGGATCGGCGACTGCAAATAGGCATTTCCGCCTAAGCGCTTGACTTCCCGGGCCTCATGGTGTCGCCTGCCGGCATCGAAAGCGCGGCTGTCGCTGGACGGCAAGCCGCAAGGTAAAGGGGAAGCGCTATGAAGTATGTCAGTATGGCTGCGGTCGGCCTGATTGTTGGCATTCTTGCCCGGTTTATCTATCCTGGTCCGGTTCCCATGGGCATATTCATGAGTGCCGCGCTTGGGGTCGTCGGCTCATTCCTTGCCGGATTCGTCGGCTCAATGCTCGACAAGGAACCCGGGACCCAGCTCAAGCCCGCCGGTTTCATTTGGTCGCTGGTCGGCGCCCTCGCGGTGATCTTCATTTCGCGTGCCGTTGGCTGGCCCTGAACTGGTAGCGTAAGCCTTATTTTCCGAAGGGGCGGGGCGCGATCGCGCTTCCGCCCCTTCTTGCGTCTTGGCTCAGCGCTTGGTGCCCAGGTTGTGCCCGGCCGCGGGGAAATAGCCGACCCCGCCGCGCCGGCCCTTGGCCTCGACAAAGCCATTGCCGGTGATCCCGGTGATGACGATCGCGGTGCCGGCCGGGATCGTATCGACCAGCGCCGATCCGGTATCGGGCGCGGCATAGAGCGCCAGGTCCTCTTCCGGCTTGAACGCCCGCGCGCCGAAGATCGTGCTGAGCTGCGGCGGAGCATTGGCCGATAGGTTGACCGCGCTGACATAGCCGTTGCCGTTGGCCAGCATCAGCCAGGTGCTCTTGCCATCCTCGCCGATGATCATCGACCCGGTCAGCATCGTCCCGCGCGAGATCTTGCCCTTGTTCTCGCTGTCGGCGGTCGAGCGGCTGCGCAGGTTGGCGTCGGCCACCAGGTAATAGGTCCCGCCCGAGGCGTCGGCGGCCGCACCGGCTGCTGCGGCGGCGGAGGCATCGGCTGCTGCTTCGGAAGCAGCGGCAGCGGCTTCCGATGCTCGCTGGTCATAGCAGAAGATCGATGGATCGCCGGTCGGCGCCTGCATGACCTTGCAGTTGAGCGGGAGTTCGCCTGCCTCGGCTGCGGTCTTCTTGGCGAACATGCCGACCATGCCGCCCGGTCCGAATTGCGCTTCCATAAACCGCTCGATGTCCTGCGCCGGCGTATCGAGGAACTGCTGCGAAGGGAAGGTGCGACCGTTGGGCACCAGAATGATGAAGCAGCCAGCCTTCGCATTAGCCAGGCAATAGCGGCGGCCTTCGGCAAGCACTTCCTGCGCGCCGGCCGTAGGGGTCAGGACTGCCGAATAGACCGCGTTCTCCTCGATGAACCGTTCCAACTTGATCGACTCGAACGGACCGGTCACTGCCGCGGTCGCCGGCGCGGCGGGGCCGGTGGCGGTGGCATCGGGACTGCCCTTGGCGATCAGGTTGTTGCCGAACCAGGCGCCCGCGCCCAGCGCGGCGATGGCGACGAGGCCGCCCAGCACATAGAGCAGCACCGGGCGTTTGGCCGGGGCCGGTTCTTCCCACACGGGTTCGGGCGGCGGGGTAGGGGCCGGAGCCGGGGCGGAGGTCGGGGCCGCCGCCGGTTCGGGCAAGGGGCCGCCGCAGCCGCGGCAGAACCGCGCGCTCGGCGGGTTGCCGGTCTGGCAGGCGGGACAAGTGCCGGGCGGGGGCGGTGGTGGAGCGACCGGCGCGGCCCGGGTGGCGGCCACCGCGGCCTCTACCCTGGCGCCGCAATGCCGGCAGAACTTGGCGCCGGGGGCAAGCTCACCGTTGCAGGCAGTGCAGGTCTGGCTCATCGCTCTAGGTCCTCAATCCCCGCTCTCGACGTTGCAGCCGATCGAATCGAACTGCGGCGCGACCAGCACCTTGCCCTTGCTGTCGAGCACCCCGGCGCGCTGCAGATCGTTGTTGGTATTGATGGTCGGGGCAAAGCCGGCGGCGCCGGCGTTGAAATCGAAGTTCTGCCGCCACATCCAAGTATATTGCAGCGGTACGACATAGGTCCCGGTACGGTCGATCAGGCCGTACTTGTTGCCGACCCCGACGATCGCCAGCCCATCGACGAACGGCTCGGCGGAATCGAACTGCGGGTTGATCACCAGCTTGCCGGTGCGATCGACATAGCCCCAGCGGTTGGCGAATTCGGAACCGCCCGCGGCAATCCCGACCGGGGCCAGATCGCCGCCCATGAAGTTGCTGGCAACGTTATAGGTCGGGGCGACCACGATCTTGCCGGTCAGGTCAGCAAAGCCCCAGCGCTCGCCCTGCTTGACCGCGATCAGATCGTCGCCCTTCACCGCGTTGATCGAATCGAACACCGGCTGCACCGCGTACTTGCCCTCGCGATCGACCATGCCCCAGCGCCCGCCCTGGCCGGCGACATAGAGGCCCTTGTCGAACGGGCCGTAGAGCGAATCGAACTGCGGGTTCAGCACCAGCTTGCCGGACGTATCGACCAGCCCCCACTTCTCCCCGACCTGGACCGAGGCCAGGCCGTTCTCGAACTGCTGGTGAAAGCGGAACTGCGGGTTGATCGTGAACTTGCCCTCGCGGTCGATCCGGCCATAGTTCTCGCCGATCATCACCCAGGCCCCGCCTTCGGCATCGAACGCCTCGGCCCCGTCGAACTGCGGGTTGATCACGGTCTTGCCCTGGCGGTCGATAAAGCCCCACTTCTGGCCGATCATCACCGGGGCCAGATCGCCGCCATCGAACGGGGCGGCGGCCTGGAACTGCGGGTTGATCACCACTTCGCCCTTGGCGTTCATGTACCCGGAAAGCTGGCCCTGGGTGAACACCGCCATGCCCTTGGCATCGAAGTCGGAAAGCCAGTCATAGGTCGGGTTGATCACCAGCTTGCCGCTCTGGTCGATCGCCCCGCAGCGGTTGCCGACCGTCACCGGCTTGGGCCATTCGGAAAAGCGCGCCTGCCAGCCGCTGGCGCCGCCCAGCGAAACGCCGCCGCCGCCGCCCGGTCCGCCCAGCAAGACCCAGCCCGCCGCCGCTGCGGCCAGCACGGCAAAGCCGCCGCCCAGCACCAGCGGCAGGCGCGAACGGGCTGGGGCCGGGGCATAGACCGGCTCGACCGGAGCCGCAGCCGCAGCTGCCTGAGGTGCCGCTACCGCATCGGTCCTGGCCCCGCACTTGGTGCAGAACTTGGCATCGTCGGCCAGCTGGGTGCCACAGGAATTGCAGAACATCGAAGTCCCCCGCATTAATTGAATGGCTTATCACGCCAGTTGCATGGTTGAAGGGCATGGAGTCAATCGGGCGCAATACTAATCGCTGCTGCTGCCCCGGGAATTGAGCGGGCAATTGATCTCGTCGAACTGCGGCGCGACCAGCACCTGGCCCTTGCCGTCGAGCAGGCCCCAGCGCCGGTTGGCATCGCGCGCCTTGATTACCGGGCGATAGTCCGCCAGGCCATCGCGCTCGTAATAGCGCAGCACTTCGAGCCGCGAATACTGCGGCTGGACCTTGAAGGTCCCGTCGGTCCCGATCATCCCGAACCGGTCGGCCAGCTCGACGATCGCCAGCCCGTCGATGAATTCGCGGGCGCGGTCGAACTGCGGGTTGATTGCCAGCTTGCCGGTCTTGTCGATATAGCCCCATTTCCCGCCCGGCAGCTTGACCGGCGCAAGGCTTCCGCCAAAGAAGTGGCCGACCTGCTCATAGGCCGGGGCGATCACCATCTTGCCGGTCCGGTCGATGAAGCCCCAGGTCGAATAGTCCGCCTCGACCGGGATCAGTTCGTCGTCGGTTTCGGCATTGATCCGGCGATAGGTCGGCGCGACCACCAGCTTGCCCGCGCTGTCGGCCAGGCCCCAGCGCTCGCCGATCTGGACCACCCATAGCCCGCCCGGGCTGACATGGCGCATCATCCCGTCGAATTGCGGCGTCACCACGATCTTGCCGCTGCGATCGACCAGCCCCCATTTCCCGGCCTGCTCGACCGCGGCCAGATCGCCGATGAAGTCACCCACGCTCTTGAACTGGGGATTGATCAGGTACTTGCCCTGCCGGTCGATCAGCCCGAACAGCCCGCCCGAGCGGACCCAGGCTGTGCCGCGTTCGTCGAACGAGCGGGCCGCCTCGAACTGGGGATTGATCGCGATCTTGCCGGTCCTGTCGACATAGCCCCACAGATCGCCGATCTGCGCCACGCCCAGATCCTGGCCCTTGAACACAGGCGGCAGCGCCCGCTTGAATTGCGGGTTGACCACGATCGCGCCGGCCGCATCGATGAAGCCGAAATTGCCGTTCTGCCGGAACGCCGCCAGCCCTTCGCCCATGAACGGGCTGAGCCCGTCATAGGCCGGGTTGATCACCAGCTTGCCGGTCTGGTCGATTGCCCCGCACTTGCTGCCGACCATCACCGGCAGCGGCCAGGTGGCGAACGGGTCGGAACTGCTGGCCCCGGCCGCGCCGGTTCCGGGCAGATACGACCAGCCCAGCGCGCCCGCGCCGACCAGTACGGCGGCGCCCAGGCCCAGCCACAGCATGCGCAGCCCGCCCGATGATCGGGATGGCTCCTCGACCCGCATTTCCGCCATCAGCGGGGCGACTGGCGGGGGCGGGGCGGGCACCGGCGCGGCGGCGGCCTCCTGCCGGGCCCCGCACTTGGTGCAGAACTTCGCATTGTCCGCCAGCGCGGTGCCGCATTCGGTGCAGAACATTGGCCGTGCCCCTCCAGTTATCGGCCGCAGTTGAAAGGCTTGCCCGCGCGGAGTCAATCGGGCAGGCGAAGCGAAGTTCTGCCACCGGAGGAAAGCCTGCCGTGCCTGCCGTGTTCGAATTCACCCGCGCGATCCTGCGCCGTCCCGGAGCCAGCGTGGTCAAAGGCTTGCGCGCCGGCGGCGGGCCCGATCCCGATTTCGCCGCGGTTGCGGCCGAACACGCCGCCTATGCCGCCGCGCTGGCCGATGCCGGGCTGGACTGCGCGGTGCTCGATCCGCTGGAGGCGTTCCCCGACGCGATCTTCGTCGAGGATCCGGCGCTGGTCTTTCCCGAAGGCGCGATTGTGCTGCGCCCCGGCGCGCCGAGCCGCGAGGGGGAGGGCGAGTTCCTGCGCCCGGCGCTGGATGCGTTGTTCCCCACGGTGATCGACCTGCCGCGCGGCCACGCCGATGGCGGCGACGTGCTGGTCATGCCCGGCAAGGCGCTGATCGGCCTGTCCGCCCGCACCACCCGCGAAGGGGCCGAGGCGCTGATCGAAGTGCTCGCGACGCTCGGCTACCGGGGCGAGATTGCCGCGACCCCGGCGCAAGTGCTCCATCTCAAGACCGCCAGCTCCCTGCTCGACGAAGAAACCGTCCTCGCCACCCGCGCACTCGCCGCCACCGGGATCTTCGCCGGCTACCGGGTGATCGAAGTCCCCGAAGGCGAGGAAGGCGGCGCCAACGTCCTGCGCGTCAACGACCGGGTGATCGCCGGGGCGCACTATCCGCGGATCCTCGACGCGCTCGATGCCCATGGGCTGAAAGTGGTGCCGCTGGAAAACAGCGCGATTGCGGCGATCGATGCGGGGTTCACCTGCATGTCGCTGCGGTGGCGGGGGTGAGG
>CAZNII010000077.1:0-8878 GCA_964573075.1 uncultured Novosphingobium sp.
GCAAAAAGGAAGCAATGACCGAAGAAGAAGAAAAGCGCCTGCATCGCAGGCGTTTCTACAAGGCCGAGCAGGAAGCCGGCTTTGTCGAATCGCACGTAACCTCCACCCCGCAGACCCGCGATCCGGCCTATCGGCTGGCGTTCCGCGACACCGATTTCCTGCTGCGCGAGGAACTGCGCCCGGTGCGCTTCCAGCTGGAACTGCTGAAGTGCGAAATGCTGCTCGACGAGGCGCGAATCGGATCGACGCTGGTCTGCTATGGCTCGGCCCGGATCCCCGCGCCGGAAATGGTCGACGAGGCGCCGGCCACCGCGACCACGCCCGAACGCAAGGCGGTGATCGAGCGGCTGGCGGCCAAGGCGAAATATTACGAAGAGGCCCGCCGGCTTGCCCATATCGCCTCGAGCTGCGGGATCGTCGAAAAGGGCATGCGCCAGTTCGTGGTCTGCTCGGGCGGGGGCCCCTCGATCATGGAAGCGGCCAATCGCGGCGCGGTCGAGGCCGGGGCCGAGACGATCGGGCTCAACATCGTGCTGCCGCACGAACAGGCGCCCAACAGCTATGTCACCCCGCACCTCGCCTTCCAGTTCCACTACTTCGCGCTCAGGAAGATGCACTTCCTGCTGCGGGCCCGCGCGGTCGCGGTGTTTCCGGGCGGGTTCGGGACTTTCGACGAGTTCTTCGAACTGCTCACCCTGGTCCAGACCGGCAAGATGAAGCCGATCCCGATCCTGCTGTTCGGCAAGGAATTCTGGAGCCGGGTGGTCAACTTCGAAGCCCTGGCCGAAGAAGGGGTGATCAATTTCGAAGACCTCAAGCTGTTCCACCAGGTCGAGACCGCCGAGGAAGCCTGGGATCTGATCCGGGGCTTCTACGAGCTGGACTGAGCGATCACTTGCGCTGGGCGTTTAATGGGTTAAGCACAGCCCAACGCCGGAACACCGGGTCCTTCCGATCGCACGCAATTGAACAACCGGGGAGAACCTGCGTGCGCCGATTTGCCTTGATTCCGATCCTTGCCACCAGCGCCGCGCTTGCGCCACTTGCCGCCCAGACCGGAGCGCCCGCCGCTCCGCGCCAGGTGCCGCTGACCGAAACGGTCCACGGGATCACTCTGTCGGACGAATACCGCTGGATGGAAGACCCGGCGACCAAGCCGGAATGGAGCGCCTGGGCAAGCGGCGAATCGCTGCGCACCCGCGCCCTGCTGGACGGCCAGCCGGTGCGGGCCGAATTCGCCCGGCTGATTTCCGAGGTTTCGTCCAGCCTGATCCGGCAGGGCAATTATCAGCGGGCCGGCGGAACCGCGATCTGGTCGCGCGTGCTGCCGGGGGAACAGGCCGCGCGGCTGATGGTCCGCGATGCGGCGGGCACGCGGGTGCTGGTCGATCCGGCCAAGGCCGGCGGCGACGCGCTGGCGGCGATGGGCGCCTTTTCGCTATCCCCTGATGGCAAGGTGGCGGCGGTCCACCTCTCCACTGGCGGCTCCGAAGTGGGCGACATCCGCTTTTTCGATACCGCCACCGGCAAGGAAGCTTACCCTGCGCTGCCCCGGATGTGGGGCGAAGGTTCGGTCACGTTCCTGCCCGGCGGGATGATCGCCTACACCCAGATGCCCGAACAGCTGATCGATGGCGACGCCTCGAAAGGGTCAATGGCCTTTGTCCGCCCGCTGGCCGGCGGCACCCCGGTCAAGGTGCTGGGCGGCGGGGCCGGCGGGGCCGACGTTGCGCTGACCGAGTTTCCGCTGGTCTTCTACCCGGCGAACAGCCCCTTCGCGGTCGGGCTGGGGGCAGGGGCCCGGGCCGACCAGAAGTTCTATGTCGCGCCGCGCGCCGGGCTGATCGCCGGAAAACCCAAATGGGTCCGGCTGGCCGGGATGGAAGACCGGGTCAGCGCTGCTGCGCTGCACGGCAATTCGGCCTATCTGGTCACGTCGAAAGGCAATTCGGCGCGCAGCGTGATCGTCCGCACCCTCGATGCCGCCGGCAACCCCGGCGCGCCGCGGGTGGTGATGGAGGGATCGGAAAGCAGGATCATCAACGATGTCGTTGCCACCCGCGACGGCGTCTACATCATGGCCAGCAGCGACGGCGTGCTGCGGCTCTATCATTCCCCCGGCGGCAAGGCCGCATTTCGCGAGGTTCCGCTGCCGTTTGAAGGCACGATGATCGCTTCGCAACCGTTCGCCGACGGAACGGGGCTGGTCCTGGCCCTGACCGGGTGGACCCGCAACGCCACCACCTACACCGTGCGGGGCGGCAAGCTGGCCGAAACGGGGATCGAATCCGGCGTCTGGGGCGGGGCCGCCAATGTCGCGGTGGAGCGGATGGAAGCGGTCAGCGCCGATGGCACCAAGGTGCCGCTGGTTGTCACCCGGCTGAAGACCGCGACCGGGCGGGTGCCGACCCTGGTCGAGGCCTATGGCGGTTACGGGATGGATACCGCGACCCCGTTCTACAACCGCAACGCCATGGCCTTCATGGCCAAGGGCGGGGCCATGGCCTATTGCGGGGTGCGCGGCGGGGGCGAACGCGGCCGCGGCTGGCACGAGGGCGGGCGCGGCCCGAACAAGCCGCGCGGGATGGAAGACCTGATCGCCTGCGCCGAAACCCTGACCGCCAAGGGCATCGCCCCGCTGCGCGGCCCGGTGGCGACCGGTTCGTCGATGGCCGGGGTGCTGGTGCCGACCGCGGTGCTGCGCAAGCCTTCGGCCTTTGGCGGGATGGTCGTGCGGGTCGGGGTGGTCAACGCCAGCCGCATGGCCCAGGCCGAGAACGGCGCGAACCAGTTCAGCGAAGTGGGCGATCCGGCCGATCCCAAGCAGTTCGCCGATCTGGTGGCGATGGATGCCTACCAGATGATCCCCACCGCCAAGGGTCTGCCGCCCAGCCTGATGGTGATCGGGATGAACGACCGCCGCGTTGCTCCGTGGATGACCGCCAAGTTTGTCGCCCGCGCCCAGGCGAAATGGCCGGGCATCGTCTGGCTGCGCGGAGATGACAAGGCCGGCCATGGTGTCGGCACGACCGAAGCGGTCCGCCGCGACGAATGGTCCGACATCTTCGCCTTCGCCTGGTGGGCGCAGACGAAGTAGGCGCCTCAGCCCCGCGCTTCGGTGTGGCCGAGCGGGCCGTTCCCCTGGCCGAAGCCGGGGGCGGCGCGCAGGGCCGAGCGGACGAACAGGCGCGCGCGGTCGACTGCTTCGGGGAGCGGCAGGCCCTTGGCCAGAAAGGTCGCGATCGCGCTGGCCATCGTGCAGCCGGTGCCGTGGGTGTGGCGGGTGTGGATCCGGGTCGCGGCCATCACATGCGCCTCCTCGCCCGGCAGGCACAGCACATCCTCGACCCGCTCGCCCTCGGCATCGCCGCCCTTGGCCAGATAGGCGATCCCGCGCGCGGCCATGCCCTCATGCCCGCCCAGCGCTTCAAGTTCGGGCACATTGGGGGTGGTCAAGGTGGCAAGCCGCATCAGCCGCTCGAAGGCAGCGATCGTTCCGCTGTCTGCCAGCGCGGCGCCGCTGGTCGCGATCATGACCGGGTCGAACACCACCGGCACGCTGATCCCTTTCAACCGATCTGCCACCACTTCGGCGATCGCGGGTGAGCCGAGCATCCCGATCTTGACCGCATCGACCCCGATATCGCTGACGCAGGCATCGATCTGCGCGCCGATCAGCGCGGGACTGAGCACTTCGACCGCGGTCACCCCCAGCGTGTTCTGCGCGGTGATCGCGGTGATCGCGGTCATCGCATAGCCGCCGAGCATGGTCACCGTCTTGATATCGGCCTGGATACCGGCCCCGCCCGAACTGTCGGACCCGGCGATGATCAGGATGCGGGGCGGGGGCATGAACAGGGGTTAGGGCAGCGCGAGGGCTTCGACAAGCTCAGCCTGAGCGGACCTGGGTTTCAGCGAACCCCGCTCACCCTGAGCCTGTCGAAGGGTGCCAATGCGCGCTAGCCCTTGAATTTCCGCGCCGTGCTTGGCGGGTATTTCTCGTGGAGGTGCTTGGCCCGGGTCGGCCGGTCGAGCAGTTCGCCGCCGCAGTTGGGGCAGCGTTCATCCAGCGCGTCGGCGCATTCGGTGCAGAAGGTGCATTCGAACGAACAGATGAACGCGCCGGGCAGTTCGGCCGGCAGGTCGGCGCCGCACTTCTCGCAATCGGGGCGCATTTCAAGCACTGGCCGCCTCCTTCACCGCCTCGCAGATCGCATCGACCACCTGCTCGACCTGGCCGGCGTCGTCGCCTTCGGCCATCACCCGGATCACCGGTTCGGTGCCTGATGGGCGGATCACCAGCCGGCCCTTGCCGGCGAGCTGCGCCTCGGCTTCGGCGATCACCGCCTGGACCCGGGGATCGTCGAGCGGCTTGCCGCCGGCGAAGCGGACATTCTTCAGGAGCTGCGGGACCGGATCGAACAGGTGCAGCAGCTCGCTCGCGCGCTTGCCCGACTGGACCAGCGCGGCCAGCACCTGCAGCGCGGCCACGGTGCCATCGCCGGTGGTGCCATGATCGAGCATGATCATGTGCCCGCTCTGCTCGCCGCCAACGTTGTAGCCGCCAGCCTTCATCGCCTCGAGCACATGGCGGTCGCCCACCTTGGTCCGGACCAGATCGAGCCCCTGGCCCTTGAGGTGGCGTTCCAGCCCGAGGTTCGACATCACCGTGGCGACCACGCCGCCGCCCCTGAGCGCGCCGCGCGCGGCCAGCTGGGTGCCGATCAGCGCCATGATCTGGTCGCCATCGACGGTCTGGCCCTTTTCATCGACCACGATCAGCCGGTCGGCATCGCCATCGAGCGCGATCCCGATATCGGCCCCGCTGGCGACCACGGTTTCCTTGACCAGCGCCAGGTGGGTCGATCCGCACTTGTCGTTGATGTTGGTGCCGTTGGGCTGGACCCCGATCGCGATCACTTCCGCGCCCAGTTCCCAGACCGCCGAAGGGGCGACCTGATAGGCCGCGCCGTTAGCGCAATCGACCACGATCTTGAGCCCGTCGAGCCGGACATTGTCGGGCAGCGATCCCTTGACCGCGTGGATATAGCGCCCGCGCGCGTCGTCGATCCGGCGGGCTCGGCCGATATGGTCGGACGGGGCGAGCGGCAGGTCCTGGGCCAGCATCGCCTCGATCGCCAGCTCGTCCTCGTCGGACAGCTTGAACCCGTCCGGGCCGAACAGCTTGATCCCGTTGTCCTCATAAGGGTTGTGGCTGGCCGAGATCATCACCCCCACATCGGCGCGCAGTTCGCGGGTCAGCATGGCGATCGCCGGGGTCGGCAGCGGCCCGGTCAGCACCACGTCCATCCCGACGCTGGTGAAGCCGGCGACCAGCGCGTTCTCGATCATATAGCCCGACAGGCGGGTGTCCTTGCCGATCACCACCCGGTGCTTGTGCCGCCCGCGCAGGAACCGGGTGCCGGCCGCCTGGCCGACCTTCATTGCCACAGCAGCGGTCATCACCCCCGCGTTGGTCTTGCCGCGAATCCCGTCGGTTCCGAAAAATTGCCTTGCCATGCCTGCCTCTTAGCGGCCCAAGCCTTGAAAAATTGCTATGTCGTTTTGCGGCGCTAAAGTCACGCTGTCAAAAACACAGGTGGGGAGCACGAATGTCACAGCAGCAGGCCGCCGGCGCCTTTCCCGAAATCCGCGTGCCCGCGGCGCTGACTTTCCTGGGACTGGTGCTGGGCTTTGTGGTGGGAATCGCGCTGAAGGGCAGCGCCGCGCTCGATCCCGTGCTGGCCGTGGCCGAGCCGATGGGCAGCCTGTGGCTGCGCGCGCTGCAGCTGACGATCCTGCCGCTGGTGATCGGCCTGGTGGTGACCGGGATCTCGCAGACCCTGGCTGCAGCCGGGGGCGGGCATCTGGCGCGCCGCGCGGTCGGGCTGTTCGTCGCGGTGCTGCTGGCGGCCGGGACGATGTCGGCGCTGCTGGTGCCGATGCTGCTCGAACTGTTTCCGGTTCCGCAAAAGGCGATCGCCGCGCTGAGCGGCGGGGCGGCCGATCCGGGCAAGGTTCCTGGCGTGGCCGATATCCTGAGCGCCATGATGCCCGAAAACATCTTTGCCGCCGCCTCGGATGGAAAGATGCTGCCGGTGGTGATCTTCGCCGCGCTGTTTGCGCTGGCGCTGACCCGCATCGGCGCGGTGCAGCGCCAGGCGATCATGACCTTTTTCGAAGGGCTGGCCGGGGCGATGATGGTGATTGTCGGCTGGGTGCTGATGCTGGCCCCGCTGGGCGTGTTCGGGCTTGCCGTGGGACTGGGGGCCAAGACCGGGGCCGATGCGATCGGCGCGCTGGCGCATTACATCGTGGTGGTCAGCAGCGCCGGTTTCGTGGTGCTGCTGGGCGGCTATGTCCTGGCGATGACGCTGGGCGGGCGCCGCCTGGCCGACTTTGCCCGGGCGATGGTGCCGGTCAATGCCGTGGCGATCTCGACCCAGTCCTCGCTCGCCAGCCTGCCGGCGATGCTGGCCGCCACTCGCAAGCTCGGCGTGCGCGAGGCGACCGCCGATTTCGTCCTGCCGATGGCCGTGGCGATCTTCCGCGCGACCAGCCCGGCGATGAACATGGGCGTGGCGATCTATGCCGCCTACCTGACCGGCACCCCGCTCTCTGCTGCGGCGCTGATGGCGGGGGTGTTCGTGGCCTTCCTCGTCTCGCTCAGTTCGGTCTCGCTGCCCGGCACGATCAGCTTCGTGATCTCGGTCGGCCCGATCGCCATGGCGATGGGCGTGCCGATCGCCCCGCTGGCGCTGCTGGTGGCGGTGGAAATGCTGCCCGACATCATGCGCACGCTGGGTAACGTCACGCTCGACGTGGCGGTGACCACGGCGGTGGACCGGGAATAGGGATTCCTGGTGTTGTCAGGACAGGCGGGTGCCTGTCGGCACCCGCGTGAGCGGAAGGAATTACAGTCCCTTCTCGTAGATCGTGTATTCCTTGTTGACCGTGCTTTCGATCGCGTCGGCGATCGCGTTCATGCCCTGGTTGTCGTCGAGCACCCAGCCGATCTCGCCGCGCTCTGCGCCATAATTGGCGATCGCGCTGCGGCGGATGTATTCGATCATCATGAAGGCCAGCTGGCTGGCGAGGCGGCTGGCCTGGTGCTTCTTGAGCACGCCCATCAGCGGCACCCGCATGGTCTTCGAACGCGGCATGCGCAGCCACCACAGCAGCTTGGCCCAACCGAACGGGAACAGGCTGCCGCCCATTGGTTGCAGCACCTCGTTGAGGTTGGGCAGGGTCATCATGAAGGCCACCGGCTCGCCCTCGTACTCGGCGATCATGATCAGATCTTCGCGGACGATCGGTTTGAACTTCTTGCCGGCATAGGCGATTTCCTTGTCGGTGAAAGGCACGAAGCCCCAGTTGTCCGACCAGGCATCGTTGAGGATGTGGAGGATGATCGCCGCTTCCTCGTCGAACTTCGACTTGTCGACCTTTCGCACGTTGATCTTGGAATTGCGCTCGCCCGACTGGACGATCCGCTGGATCAGCGGCGGAAATTCCTGGGTAATGTCAAGCTCATAGGTCCGCAGCAGCTTGGCCGGGGTATAGGCCAGCGCCTCGATATAGTGCTGATAGCGCTCGCACTGGTGGCCCATCATCACGGTCGGCGGATGATCGAAGCCCTTGGTCAGCTGGCCCGGTTCTTCCCAGACCGACATGGAGAGCGGGGCGAGCACGCGGGTCATGCCCTTCTCGCGCAGCCAGTCCTCGGCGCGGGCGATCAGCGCGGCGGCAACCGCCTGATCCTCGGCCTCGAGCAGGCCCCAGTTGCCGGTGCCCGGGCCCATCCCCTGTTCGGCCGGCTGGGCCAGTGCCAGCTTGTCGATATGCGCGGAAATCCGCCCGACCGCCACGCCGCCGCGGCGGGCCAGGAACAGCTGGACATCGGCATGGTCGAAGAACGGGTTCTTGCCCGGGGTCAGCAGCTCGATCATCTCGAAGCGCAGCGGCGGGACCCAGTTGGGGTCCGATTGGTTGAGCCGATAAGCAAGATCGACAAATTCGTTCAGCTCGGCCTTGTTGGCCACGGGTACGACATTTATCTGTGCTTCTGCCACGATACCGCCTTTGTTTCAGGTCAATGCGACCGCCATCCGCTCCCGGCACTAGGCCAAGCCGGGCTCCAATGGAATGATTTGATGACCGCCGAGACCCAGATCCAGACGAATCCGCCCAAGTCGGCGATCCCCGACGACATGGCGATGCTGCGCGCGGCGGTCGAGCTGACCCGCGATATCGCGGTGGCGCGGCCGGAAATCTACTGGCCGGACATGCTGGTTTCGGCGGCGGTCGGCTATGCCGCGCTGGCCGGGGCGATCCTGCTGCAGGGATGGACCGCCTGGGCCTGCGGGATCCTGGCGGTGTTCACGCTGTACCGCGCGCTGCTGTTCATTCACGAGCTGACCCACATCCACAAGACCGCGCTGCCGGGCTTCCGCTTTGTCTGGAACCTGCTGGTCGGGATCCCGATGCTGACCCCTTCGTTCATGTACGAAGGGGTTCACACGCTGCACCACGCGCGGACCCGCTATGGCACGGTCGAGGACCCCGAATACCTGCCGCTGGCGCTGATGAAGCCGTGGAGCCTGCCGGCCTTCCTGCTGGTTTCGCTGCTGCTGCCGGTTGGCCTGCTGATCCGTTCGGCGCTGCTGGTGCCGCTGGGGGTGATCGTGCCGCCGCTGCGCAAGCTGGTCTGGGAACGGGCTTCCTCGCTGTCGATCAATCCCGATTTCCGCCGCCGCCCGCCCGAAGGCGATTTCGCGCGGATGGTGTTCTGGCAGGAACTGGGCGCAACGCTGTGGGCCTGGGCCCTGCTGGCGGCGGGGCAGGCCTGGGGCTGGCGCTGGCTGCTGATCGCGGTCGC
>CAZNII010000077.1:8978-12030 GCA_964573075.1 uncultured Novosphingobium sp.
CCCATCGCCAGCGCGGCATTGTCGACCACGAAATAGGCAAAGCCCAGCGCCATGCCGGCGATCGCGCGGACCAGCAGCTGGCCCGAACGCGCCAGGCCAAAGGCCGCGACCGAGCCGAGCAGCGGCATCAGCAGCGCCGAAAGCGGGCCCGAAAGTTTGTGCCACCACTTGCCTTCCAGCTCGCTGGTGCGGCGTCCGGCTTCCTTCAGCGCTTGGATCGAGCGGCTCAGCTGAACGATGTTCTGCCCGTCGGGATCGACCCGGGCGATCGTTACCTGGCCGGGCGAGACGCCCTGGGCGACGACCTGGCTGGCCAGCGGGGTCTGGACCGTGGTCTTGACGTCGAACCGGCGGACGTTCTCCAGCCGCCAGCCCGGCGCGGCATAGCGGGCGCGATCGGCGCGAAGCTGTTCGATCACCATCCCGGCATTGTCGCGGCGGTACCAGGTCACCCCGCTCATCTCGATGTCCTTGCCGCTGCCGGTCACCTTGACCGCGGCCAGGATGTTGGCACCGTCCTTCAGATAGACATTGGCGCGCACCCCGGTGTCCTTGGGGATCGGGTGATAGCGCAGCTTGTTCCATTCCTTGAGCGTGCCGGTGGCCGGGGCGACGACAGTCTCGTTGAAGGCAAAGCTGGCCAGGCTGACCACGCCTGCGGTCAGCAGCATCGGCGCGAGGATCTGGTGCGCGGAAAGCCCGGCGGCGCGCATCGCGATCACTTCGCTGTTCTGGTTGAGCGGCCAGAAGGTGAACAGTGTTGCCAGCAGCACCGAATAGGGCAGGAACCGCGCGATCAGCTGCGGTACGTTGAGCGTGACATAGCGCCACAGCTCGGCCTCGCCATTGCCCGGCACGGCCAGGATATCGCCGCTTTCGGACAGCAGCTGCATCATCTGCAGCACCAGCACCAGCAGGATCAGCACGCCGAAGATCCGGCCGATGAACAGCCTGGCAAGATACCAGGTCAGCGTCCGCGAGGGGAAGATTTCGGCCAGCATCAGGCGATCCCGGCCTTGCGCTGACGCCGCTTCCACAGCGCCGCGATCCGTTTGCCGACGCTCGAGAAGAACTTCTCGAGCGCGCCGATCGGCTGCCCGCCGGGGACATAGGCGACCCGCCAGTACATCCACACGATCAGCGCCGCGAACAGCACGAACGGCCCCCACAGGATCAGTTCGGGCGGGAAGCGGCCCTGGGCGGCGGCGGCCTGGCCGTATTCGTTGACCTTGTGATAGGCCACCACCAGCACGATCGAGATGAACACCCCGAGCGGCGAGGTCGAGCGCTTGGGCGGCACCGCCAGGGCCACGGCCAGCAGCGGCAGCAGCAGCATCATGATCACTTCGACCATGCGGTAATTGAGGCTGGCGCGGGTCTCGTTGCGGACCTGCTGGGTCACCTGGTCGCTCCACCCGATCCGCAGCAGTTCGGGCAGGATGTATTCGCGCTCCTTGCCGCCGCGTTCGCGGAACTTCTCGATCGCCGGCAGGTCGATCGGCAGGTCATGGCGCGAAAAGCTCAGCACCCGGGGGCTGGCGCCGGGCTCGTCATGGATGATCTGCCCGTCGGTCAGCCTGAGGACGATCGTGTCCGGCGCGTCCTTCAGCGCCAGGAACCGGCCCTCGCGCGCCGAGATCGTCAGCACTTCGCCCTTGGGCGAAGAGAACCGCGCGAAGATCCCGATCAGCTGGCGGCCGTTGTCCTTCGATTGCTCGATCCGCAGCGCCATCTTGTCCTGCAGGGTGGTGAACTCGCCGACCTTGATCGAGGCCCCCAGCGCGCCCGAGCGCAGCTCGAAGTCGAGCTGTTCATACCAGTAGCGCGACAGCGGCTGGAGATAGCCGACGATCAGCAGGTTGACCCCGGCCAGCACCAGCGTGATCGCATAGGGCACCCTGAGCAGCCGGGTATAGGACAGGCCGACCGCGCGCATCACATCGAGCTCGCTGGTGGTGGCCAGCTTGCGGAAGGCGAACAGGATCCCCAGCATCAGCCCCAGCGGGATCGCCAGGCTGGCATATTCGGGCAGCAGGTTGGCCAGCATCCGGAACACCACCGTGATCGGCCCGCCCTCGTTCCCGACGAATTCGAACAGCTTGAGCATCTTGTCGAGAATCAGCAGCGAGGCGGCGATCAGGAACACCGCCAGCATCGGCATCAGCACCAGCCGGAAAATATAACGGTCGATGGCGGGGATCGATTTCACGGACGCGCGGGGGCCTGCTGCTGCATGGTCATCGTCCCATAACCGCCAAGCGGGCGGCGGCAAAGGGCAAATGCTGGCTTACCGGGCAAGGCGGCGCTAGGCTCGCCTTCCAACAGCACAGGACAAGCCGCCATGGAACCGATCCCGGGGAAGCCGCCAGAAACCCACGCCGTCGAACGGATCGGCTGGCTGCGCGCCGCGGTGCTGGGCGCGAATGACGGAATCGTTTCGACCGCCAGCCTGATTGTCGGGGTGGCGGCATCATCGGCCGACAAGGGGCCGATCCTGATCGCCGGGGTCGCCGGGCTGGTCGCCGGGGCGATGTCGATGGCGGCGGGCGAATATGTCTCGGTCTCGAGCCAGGCCGATACCGAAAGCGCCGATCTGGCGCGCGAGACGAAGGAACTGGCCGAACAGCCCGAATTCGAACTGGCCGAACTGACCGGGATCTACCGCGCCCGCGGGCTGGACGAGGCGCTGGCCCGCCAGGTGGCCGAGGCGCTGACCGCCAACGATGCCCTGGCCGCCCATGCCCGCGACGAGCTGGGCCTGGCCGAGATGCACCGCGCCCGCCCGGTCCAGGCCGCGCTGACCTCGGCCGCGACCTTTGCGGTCGGCGCCGGCCTGCCGCTGCTCGCCGCGCTGCTGCTGCCGCTCGGCTCGCTGGCGATCGGGGTCTCACTGGCCGCGCTGGTGTTCCTGATGCTGCTCGGCGCGGTCGGGGCCAGGGCAGGGGGCGCGCCGATCGGCAGAAGCGTCCTGCGCGTCGCGTTCTGGGGCGTGCTGGCCATGGCCGCAACCTATGCGATCGGCAGCCTGTTCGGGACGAGCGTGGCCTAGATC
>CAZNII010000078.1:0-3347 GCA_964573075.1 uncultured Novosphingobium sp.
GCCGACAACGGCGGGCTGCCCTATGGCACCAAGACCGAGGCCGAGGTCGCGGCGCGGGTCTGCGGCCTGCTCGGACGGATGAGCGAGCGCTTTCACCCCCGGCTGATCTGCATCGCCTGCAACACCGCCTCGACCATTGCCCTCGCCATGGTCCGCGACGTGCTCAACGTCCCGATTGTCGGCACGGTGCCGGCGATCAAGCCGGCGGCGGAGCTAACCCGCAGCGGGACGATCGGCCTGCTCGGTACAGCAGCCACGATCCGCCAGCCCTATGTCGACCGGCTCGCAGCCGAATTTGCCGCCGACAAGCGCCTGTTGCGTTTTGCTGCGGGCGAACTGGTCGGCGCGGCCGAGGCCAAGCTGCGTGGGCTATCGGTCGATCCGGCGGTCTATGCCCGCTCCGCGGCCGGCCTGCGCGACCAGCCCGGCGGGACGGAGATCGATACGGTGGTCCTGGCCTGCACCCATTTTCCGCTGGTCGAACCGGAACTGGCCGCGGCCTTTGGCCCGGGTGTCGCATTCGTCCACGGCGCGGCGGGAATTGCCCGGCGGATCGTCCACCTCACCCAGGGTCAGGACTTTGCCCGCACTCGCCCGGATTTCGCGCTGTTCACCAGGGACGAACCCGGCCTTGCCGCGCTGGCTCCGACGCTTGCCGGATATGGGCTCGAGGCGATAGAGGTGCTGGCATGACCCGGCGGCTCAACTGGATCCTGCTTGCCCTGCTGTTGCTGGCCGGCCTGCCCTATTACTGGCTGCTGCTCGACAACCGGCCTGGCGATGCCCGGCCCAGACCGGTGACAATCGAGCAGCTGCGCCAGCTGGCCGGCTCGATCCCCGGCGAAGCGCCAAGCGCGGTCGAAATGGAGCTCGCGGCAAGCAGCCGCTTACCCGGCAACCTTTTCGTCGCCGGATCGGGAATGAAGCGCAAGCTGATCGGGATCATGGCCTGGCGCCTGCCGGTCAAGGGCGGCAAGGCGGTCATGATCGACAGCGGGATCTCGCCCGATGGCGCGCAGGACATGAAGGTCGAGGAGTTCCACCCCAAGACCCAGGCCAGGATCGAGCGCGCACTGGATCAGGCCGGGCTGATCCTGGTCACGCACGAACACCCCGATCACATTGGCGGACTGATCCACTGGGCCGGCCAATCCGCTCTAGGCAAGGCCAGGCTCAACGGCCCGCAATCGCTGGCGGTGGGCAAACTCGTGGGAGTCACGGTTCAAGCCGCGAGTCCTGTCGCCAATGGTCCGCCCTATGCGGTTGCTCCCGGCGTGGTGGTAATCCCAGCTGCGAGCCACACCCCGGGATCGCAGATGATTTTCGTCCGTCTGATCGACGGTCGCGAGTTCCTGTTCACCGGCGATATCGCCACTTTTACGCAGTCCTGGGCAGAGACCCGGGCGCGGTCGCAACTGCTGTCGCGCTACCTGGTGCCCGAGGATCGCGACGCGGTCTTTGCCTGGTTGCTGACGATCAAGGCGCTCAAGGCCTCGGCGCCGGGACTGGTCATTCTTCCCGGGCATGACACCGAATTGCTGTTCGAACCCAAGAACCACACCGGCGTCCGGCACGGTTTCACCCTTCCCCGGGTTTGATCCAGCGCAAGGCGATTGGGGTGGAAATTGTAAATATATGGGCGTAAAGCGCAGTCGGACGCGGCGCGACCGGGAGTCTTTTCGCACGTGAACTACGATCACATTTTCGACCAGGCGATCGAACGGCTGCATTCCGAAGGCCGGTACCGCGTGTTCATCGACATCCTGCGCAACAAGGGTGCCTATCCCAATGCGCGCTGCTTTGCCGGGCACAATGGGCCCAAGGACATCACGGTCTGGTGCAGCAACGATTACCTGGCGATGGGCCAGCACCCCAAGGTGATCGCCGCGATGGAAGAAGCGCTGAACGATGTCGGCGCCGGTTCCGGCGGCACCCGCAACATCGGCGGCAACACCCATTACCACGTCGATCTGGAAGCCGAACTGGCCGACCTTCACGGGAAGGAAGCGGCGCTGCTGTTTACCTCGGGCTATGTCTCGAATGACGCGACGCTTTCAACCATCGCCAAGATCCTGCCCGGCTGCGTGATTTTCAGTGACGAGCTGAACCACGCCAGCATGATTGCCGGGATCCGCAATTCCGGCGCCGAAAAGCGTGTGTTCCGTCACAACGATCTGGAACACCTTGAAGAGCTGCTGGCAGCCGAAGCGCCCGAAACGCCCAAGCTGATCGCGTTCGAATCGGTCTATTCGATGGAAGGCGATGTCGCCCCGATCCACGCGATCTGCGACCTTGCGGAAAAGTACAACGCGCTGACCTACATCGACGAGGTCCACGCGGTCGGCATGTACGGCCCGCGCGGCGGCGGGATCACCGACCGTGATGAAGCCGCGCACCGGATCGACATCATCGAAGGCACGCTGGGCAAGGCCTTTGGCGTGATGGGCGGTTACATCGCTGCCGATGCACGGATCATCGACGTGATCCGGTCCTATGCCCCGGGCTTCATCTTCACCACTTCGCTCTCGCCGGTGCTGGTTGCCGGGGTGCTGGCCAGCGTGCGCCACCTCAAGAACTCGTCGGTCGAGCGTGAGGGCCAGCAGGCCGCAGCCGCGATGCTCAAGCAGCTGTTCCGCGAAGCAGGCCTGCCGGTGATGGATTCCACCACCCACATCGTCCCGTTGATGGTCGGCGATCCGGTCAAGGCCAAGAAGATCTCCGATATCCTGCTGGCCGAATACGGGGTCTATGTGCAGCCGATCAACTACCCCACGGTTCCCCGCGGGACCGAGCGGCTGCGCTTTACCCCTGGCCCCGCCCATACCGAAGCGATGATGTGCGACCTGACCAAGGCCCTGGTCGAGATCTGGGGCCGGATGGAGCTTAAGCTGGCCGCCTGATCCGGCGCCAATTCTGCCTAGACCCGGACGGATAATCCGTTAGGTTCCGCGCCCGTGCTTCGGGTCGCGAAGCGGTGTGGCAATCACGCATTGCCAGGGTCTAAGGGAGTGGGAAATGGCAACCGACTGGGCCGCAGACGTCAAGAAATATGCCGCCAAAGCCGATGACGCGGTAATCGCCGCGATCGTGCGCTATTGCGGAATCGCCTTGCGCAACCGCGATTCCGCGCTGGTGGCGTTCTCCGATCCGAAGGAACTCGATCGGGTCCGCAACAACTACCTCAAGAAAAAGCTCGGCCGGACCGAAGCCGACGATGTGCTTAATGCCGCGATCGCCAAGGTTGGCGAAAAGATGAAGGCCGACCGGACCAGGAACCGCGTCACGGTCTATTATCTGCTGGCCGATCACTTCAAGGCGCTCTCGGTCTTCGCTCCCAAGGCCAAGGC
>CAZNII010000078.1:3447-5341 GCA_964573075.1 uncultured Novosphingobium sp.
ACCGTCACGATCCCCAGCGGCGCCGGGGTCACCACCGAAACCCGCGACGGCAAGCCGGTGGTGAAGGTCTATTTCGACACCGCCAAGGTCGATGTCGTCCCCGATTTCGCGGCGACTGCGGGCGGGCTCAAGGCCTGGCTCGACAGCCACCCGGGTTCGACCCTGGCGATCTCGGGCTATGCCGATCCCAGCGGCAATGCGGCCCTGAATGCCGAACTGGCCAAGAAGCGCGCCCAGGCAGTCCAGGCCGCACTGGTCGGCGCCGGCATTCCAGAAGGCTCGGCCCAGTTGGTCAAGCCCGAGAATGTCACCGACGCCACCGTCGCCAAGGATGCGGCACGCCGGGTCGAAGTGGTCGTGAAGTAGGCCAGCCAAACCCGAACAAGCAGGGGGCGGGCCGCTCAGCGCGGCCCGCCCCTCTTGCTTTGCAGGCTTGCGTTCAACGCAGCGAGACGACGTTGTCCTTGGCGCGGGGATCCTTGCGGTCGCCGCGGTACTGGCTGGCCATCGGCTCGTCGCTCACTTCCACGACCTGGCCTTCGCCAAAGCCGTTGAAGCGGGTCTTCATCGCCGCGCCATAGGCGCCGAGCATGCCGATCTCGATATAGTCGCCCGCACGGATGTCGGCCGGGAGCAGGAAGGGACCTTCCATGTAATCGGCATCGTCGCAGGTCGGGCCATAGAACGAGAACGGCGCGAGCGCATCGGCGCGGCCTTCGCTGAGGCATTTCACCGGGAAACGCCAGCCGACATGGGCCGCGTCGTAGAGCGCGCCATAGGCCCCGTCGTTGATGTAGAGCTCGTCGCCCCGGCCCTTCTCCACCCGCACGATCAGCGAGTTGTATTCGGCGCACAGCGCGCGGCCCGGTTCGCACCACAGTTCCGACGAATAGGACACCGGCAGCGATTCGAACGCGCGGTGGATCGCGCCGAAGTAGTCCTCCAGCGGCGGCGGTTCCATGCCCGGGTAGATCGAGGGAAAGCCCCCGCCGACATCGACGATATCGACCGTGACCGAGGCATCGACGATCGCGGCGCGAACCCGCTCCATCGCCTGGACATAGGCAAACGGGGTCATCGCCTGGCTGCCGACGTGGAAGCACACGCCCAGCCAGTCCGCCACCTGGCGGGTCGCCTGGAGCAGCGGTGCGGCATCGGCCAGGTCGATCCCGAACTTGGAAGCCAGGCTCAGCTCCGAATAGTCGGACGAGACGCGCAGACGGACGCACAGGCGCAGGTCGCTGGCCGGGGTGCCGTCTTCGCCGGCGGTGGCGGCAACGATCTTGGCCAGCTCGTCATGGCTGTCGAGGCTGAAGGTGCGCACGCCGTGGACGCGGTAGGCCTCGGCAATCGCCGCCGCGGGCTTCACCGGGTGCATGTAGCACAGCACGGCTTCGGGCAGGGTTTCGCGCACCAGCCGCACTTCGGCGATCGAGGCGACATCGTAATGCGTCACCCCGGCGGCCCACAGCACCTTCAGCAGGTCGGGCGACGGGTTGGCCTTGACCGCATAGAGCGACTTGCCCGGAAACTTCTCTGCAAAGAAGCGGGCAGCGCGCGCGGCGGCGTGCGGGCGGTTGAGGATTACGGGTTCGTCCGGCGCGAGGGCGCGAACTACTGACGACGCATCGGGATAGCTGTGCAACTCAAGGGACCCCCAATAGGCCTTGCGGCCAGGTAACACGAAAGACGAGGCTGCCTTGCGGTTATTGGAAGTCCCCTTGGGGCAGCGGGGGGTCGCTATAAAGATTCGCGTCTTAATCGCAAGTGAAAATCACCCCCTCATCAGGTGCTCCGCGACCGCCCGGAAGGCTGGCAACGAAGAGGGGTCGAAGGCCGAGTTTGCGGCGACCGGATGCGAGCCGAATCGGGCGATCGTGACCTCGGCCACCGG
>CAZNII010000078.1:5441-10777 GCA_964573075.1 uncultured Novosphingobium sp.
AGTTTGCGGCGACCGGATGCGAGCCGAATCGGGCGATCGTGACCTCGGCCACCGGGTCCACCCAGATCGCCTGACCATGGATCCCGCGGGCGGAAAATTCACCGTGATTTCCGCCCATTAGCCACCACTGGCTGG
The DNA here is from genome assembly GCA_964573075.1 of uncultured Novosphingobium sp. Classification (GTDB taxonomy): domain Bacteria; phylum Pseudomonadota; class Alphaproteobacteria; order Sphingomonadales; family Sphingomonadaceae; genus Novosphingobium. The sequence continues at coordinate 5,577 of CAZNII010000078.1, forward strand.
CATAGGCGCCGCCCGGAATCCAGGCGTAGCCGGCCGGGGCGAAGGCTTCCTTGCGACCTCCCGAGCGAATCGCCGCAACCGCTTCGCGAGCGATCGCCTGGCCGCCATTGCCATGCCCTTCCAGCCGCATTGCCTCGCCGAACCGGGCCATATCGCGCAGCACCGGATTGAGCCCGCCCCCGGCGAAGGGCATCGCGGTCGAATCGAGCAGGAAATCGGCATCCTGCTGCATCCCCAGCGGCTGCCAGATTCGCCGCGCCAGAACCCGGTCGAGTCGCTCGCCCTCGGTCCGCGCGACCAGCCAGCCGAGCACTTCGGTGTTGCAGGTGCGGTAGGTAAAGCGCTCGCCGTGGGTCCCGTTCTTGCCGATCGTCGGCAGGTAGGCATAGACATCGCCCGGCCCGGCATAGCCCGGCGCGCGCGGGGTCAGCCCCAGGGCGTTGCTCATCGCGCCGATGCCCGAATTGGGATCGGTGTACTCCTCGCTGAAATCGAGCGCGGTGGTCATGTCCATCACCTGGCGCAGCGTGGCGTCGGCAAAGCCGCTGCCCTTCAGCTCCGGAATCAGATCGGCCATCGGCGCGGCGGGATCGAGCCGGCCTTCGTGGATCAGCATTTCCGCCAGAGTTCCGACGAAGCTCTTGGTCACCGAAAAGGCGATGTGCGGCGTATCCGCCCGGGTGACGCCAAGGTAACGTTCATAGACGATCGCGCCCTTGTGCATCACCAGCACCGCATCGGTGAAATTGACGGCCAGCGATTCCGCCCAGGTCAGCTCGCGGCGATCGTCCATCGTGGTAAAGCGCACCGCGTCGATATCGTCGCGCAGCGCCACCGGCAGGTCCCACACCGGCCCCTGCCCGCGCGAGACCCGCGCGGTCGGCAGGAATTCGCGCATGTTGGAATAGGCATAGCGGTGGGTCGGAAAGCGCATGTGATCCGCCCGCTCCCACGCCAGCCGCTTGTCGGCCGGAGGCGGCAGCCCTTCCATCCAGCCCATGACGGTGGGATCGGAGGTGTGGGCATCAAGGATCTGGTCGGGCATCGCTCTCTCCTGTTTGGCAGAGAGATTAGCCATATGGAGCCGTTGCGCCAGATGTTGCTCACGCAAAGACGCAAAGGCGCGAAGACGTCTGGCGTGCGGCGGAGCCGCAGTCATCCCGCACCTAGCAGGGTTTGCCGGGCCGCAATCGCAACTGAGCCTTCGGCTCGGCGCAAGATCTTCGCGCCTTTGCGCCTTTGCGTGAGCTTCATCAGCTCAACCGGTCGCGGAAGTCCTCGTAGCCGAAGCGCTTGATGCACTCCAAACTGTCAGTCTCGCTGTCCCACAGCCAGATCGAGGGCAGCGGCACGCCGTTGAAGGTCGTGGTCTTGACCATCGAATAGTGCGCCTGATCGAGAAAGGCGAAGCGCTGGCCGACCTGCGGCCCGCTGGCAAAGCGGTAATCGCCGATCACGTCTCCGGCGAGGCAACTCGGCCCGCCGAGGCGCACCGCCCCGCCCGCGCCTTCGTCGATCTCGGTATCGATCTGCGGCAGTTCGCCCAGCATCGCCGGTCGATAGGGCGCCTCGATCACATCGGGCATGTGGCAGGTGGCCGAAATGTCGACGATCGCCACCGGCATCCCGTTCTCGCCCAGATCGAGCACGGTGCCGACCAGGATCCCGGCGTCGAGCGCCACGGCCTCGCCGGGTTCCAGATAGACCTCGGCCTCGGTGTCTTCCTGGACGTCCTTGAGGAACTCGACCAGCTCGTCGCGCTGGTAGTCGGCGCGGGTGATGTGGTGCCCGCCACCCATGTTGAGCCACTTGAACTGTCCGAAGTATGGCTCGAGGTAGTCGAAAGTGACATCCCAGGTACGCTTGAGTGGCTCCAGATCCTGCTCGCACAGCGTGTGCATGTGGATCCCGTCGACCAGCGCCATGTGCTCGTCGGTCAGCTGGTCGATCGGAAAACCGAGGCGCGAATGCGGTGCGCAGGGATCATACCGCGGCACTTCACCTTCGGGATGCAAGGGATTGATCCGCAAGCCAATATCGAAGCTCTCACCCCGCGCCCGCGCCGCCTCGATGATCGCCGAACAGCGCACGATCTGTTGCGGCGAATTGAAGATCACATGGTCCGACAGGCGCAGGATCTCGTCGAGGTCCTCGGGTTTGTAGGCCGCGCAGTAAGTCGCTATTTCACCGTCATAAAATTCGCTCGCCAGCCGCGCTTCCCACAGGCCCGAAGTGCACACCCCGTCGAGATACTCGCCGACAATCGGCGCGGTCGACCACATCGAAAAGGCCTTGAGCGCCGACAGCAGCTTGATCCCCGCCCGGTCGCGAACATCGGCCAGAATCGCCAGATTCCGCCGCAGCCGCGCGGCATCGACCACGAAGCTGGGGCTGTCGACGCGGCTGAGGTCGAAGTGGGCAAAGGCCCCCGGATCGCCGGCTCTGGTTTCCATTTGATGGGTCCGATTAGTTCACGCAGAGGCGCAGAGAAGAAAGTTGAGGCGCAGAGATTCTACTGAGGTTGATAGTCGTTGACTACACGGCGAATCCCATCCCGCATTGTCTCTTCAGAAAAGTTGAGAAGCAGCCCGACGGGCTGCTTGAGCAATCTCAAATAGGTCAGCAATTGCTTCGCGTGAGCCTTGCTGAGCACCTCAACAGCCTTGATCTCAATGACCAACCTCTCATCCACCAGCATGTCGATCTTGAACGCCGGGTCGTAGGCTTCGCCATCGAAGATAGCTTTGACCTGGACCTGTCGTTCCACGGTCAGGCCTCTCCGCCTCAGTCGTCCGGCAAGAACGGATTCATAGACCGACTCAAACAGTCCGGGACCAAACTCCTTGTGGATAGCGATTGCCTCTTCAAGGACGACTGAGGTCAATTCGTCGATTGCAATCATTCACCCCTCCGCGCCTCAATTTTCTTCTCTGCGCCTCTGCGTGAACTATCCCGACCTGTCGTCAAAACTCCACCGGCCCCGGCAGCTCCTTCACCTGCCACGGCAGACCCTGGGTGTTGAGCATGTCCATGAACGGATCGGGATCCATCTGCTCCATGTTGAACACGCCCTCGCCCTGCCATGCGCCGGTCAGCATCATTGCCGCGCCAATCATCGCTGGCACGCCGGTGGTGTAGCTGATCGCCTGATTGCCGGTTTCGGCATAGGCGTCTTCGTGGTCGCAGATGTTGTAGATGTAGAAGGTCTTCTCGCCGCTGCCATCCAGCGCTTCGCCGGTGGCGATGTCGCCGATGTTGGTCTTGCCCTTGGTGGTGGGCCCGAGCGTTTCGGGCTTGGGCAGCACGGCGGCGAGGAACTGCAGCGGGATGATTTCCTTGCCCTGGTACATCACCGGATCGATCCGGGTCATGCCGACGTTCTGCAGCACGGTCAGGTGCATAATATAGGCATCGCCGAAGGTCATCCAGAACCGCGCGCGCTCCAGCTCGGGGATGAACTTGGCGAGGCTTTCCAGCTCCTCGTGGTACATCATGTACATGTTCTTGGGGCCAACGCCTTCGAACTCGAAGGCCACCTTCTTCGACATGGCGGGGGTTTCGACGAACTGGCCGTTCTCCCAGTGGCGGGCCGGCGCAGTCACTTCGCGGATGTTGATTTCCGGGTTGAAATTGGTGGCAAAGGCCTGACCGTGATCGCCACCGTTGCAGTCCAGAATATCGAGCTGGCGAATGGTTTTCAGTTTGTGCTTCTTGAGCCACATCGCAAAGACGCTGGTCACGCCCGGATCGAAGCCCGAGCCGAGCAGCGCCATCAGCCCGGCCTCCTTGAACTTGTCCTGATAGGCCCATTGCCACGAGTATTCGAACTTGGCCTGATCCTTCGGCTCATAGTTCGCGGTGTCGAGATAGTTGACCCCGGCAGCCAGGCAGGCGTCCATGATCGGCAGGTCCTGGTACGGCAGGGCCAGGTTGACCACCAGCCCCGGCTGGATCTGCTGGATCAGCCGGGTCAGCGCGGGCACTTCCTCGGCATCGATCTCATAGGTCTGGACGGTCTGGCCGGTGCGTTCCTTGACCGAGGCGGCGATCGCGTCGCACTTCGACTTGGTCCGGCTGGCGAGATGGATCTCGCTGAAAATGCCCGCATTCATCGCCATCTTGTGGACGCAGACCGAGCTCACCCCGCCCGCACCGATCACCAGAACCTTGCTCACTGCTCGAATCTCCTTGCCGCAGACGGACGCGCATATAGATTTGTTTCATGACCGCACAACAATTGCGAACTCCGACTCCCGAAGGGGTAGTCCGCGCGGCCGCCAAGATAGCCGATCTGCTGCCGAAAACACCCCTGCTTGAAGCCGAGGTCGACGGCACCCCCGTGTGGTTCAAGGCCGAATGCCTGCAACCGATCGGCGCCTTCAAGATCCGCGGCGCCTGGCACCGGCTGAGCGACCTGTCGGAGGACGAGCGAGCCCGCGGGGTAGTCGGCGTGTCGAGTGGCAACCACGCGCAAGGCGTGGCGTGGGCCGCGCGGCGGCTGGGCATCGCGGCGACGATTGTGATGCCCGTCGATGCCCCCCGGACCAAGCTGGAGGCAACCCGGGCGATGGGCGCCAATGTCGTCCTCTATGACCGCCCCGGCGGCGAGGACCGCGACGAAGTGGCCCAGCGCCTGATCGACCAGAGCGGCGCGACGCTGGTCCACGCCTTTGCCGATCCCTGGGTGATCGAAGGCCAGGGCAGCGCCGGGATCGAGATTACCGCACAAATGGCCGAACGCGGTCATGGCGCACCGACCCGGATCGTCTGCCCGTGCGGCGGCGCCGGGCTGACCGCCGGCCTCGCTCTGGCCTGTCCCGAAGCCGAGATCGTGCCGGTCGAGCCCGAAGGGTGGGACGACGTGCGTCTGAGCCTTGAGGCGGGCGAGATCGTCGGCGTACCCGATCCGTCCTACCCCACCGCCTGCGATGCTCTGCAGACCCCGGCGACCCGGCCGATCAACTTCGCGGTGCTGAAAGACCGCGTGCCGCGCGTGGCAGTCGCCACTCCCTCCGAAATCCGGGCGGCGCAGCGCTGGGCCTTCTCCAAGCTGCACCTGGTGGTCGAGCCCGGCGGTGCGGCCGGGCTGGCGGCGGTGCTGGCCGGGAAGGTTGCGCTCGACGGGCGCACCGCAGTGGTCCTCTCCGGCGGCAACACCGACCCGGATGCCTTCGCCAAGGTGCTGCAAGGCAACGATTAGT
>CAZNII010000078.1:10877-11971 GCA_964573075.1 uncultured Novosphingobium sp.
GGCGGCAACACCGACCCGGATGCCTTCGCCAAGGTGCTGCAAGGCAACGATTAGTTGCATTTGACAATCGGTTTCATCGGGCACAACCTGCCCGCCTCGGGTCAAAAGGAAACGAGGGGGAGAAATCAATGACAGTGCAAGCGCAAATGCTCGCGCCGGCCGCCGTGCTGGTGCTGTGGTCGCTGGTCATGCTCGGCTGGACCGCGGCGACCCGCTTTCCGGCCATGGCCAAGCTGGGCGTCGATGTGAAAACTGCACCACCGGGCGGACGCGGCCAGAACCTTGAAGGTGTGCTGCCGGATCAGGTGCAGTGGAAATCGCACAATTACGCCCACCTGATGGAACAGCCGACGATCTTTTATCCGACCGTGGTGATCCTGGCCCTGATGGGCGGTAGCGCCACCGATGTGATGCTGGCCTGGGGCTATGTCGCAATCCGGATCGTCCATTCGCTCTGGCAGGCCACGGTCAATCGCATTCCGGTGCGCTTCACCCTGTTCATTCTGTCCACGGTTTGCCTGGCGGTGCTGGCGATCCATGCCGTCCAGGTCACCGCATTCGCTTCGTAGAGGGGGAAAGACGATGCATGCCGAAATCCTGAAACCGCTGGCGGTCCTTGCCGGCTGGACCATGATCATGTGGATCTGGATGTACGCCACCCGGATTCCTGCGATCAACAAGTTGCCCAAATCCAACGAGCCGGGTGCCGACCAGGGTTGGACCGGATCCATGCTGGAAGGCCTGATCCCGCGCGAGATTCAGTGGAAGGCGCACAATTACAATCACCTGCACGAAGCGCCGACGGTGTTCTATGCCGTGGCGCTGGCGCTGGCGCTGATCGAACAGGGTGATGGCCTCAACGCCAAGATTGCCTGGGCCTATGTGGCTTTGCGGATCGTCCATTCGATCTGGCAGTCGACCGTCAACAAGGTCATGCCGCGCTTCATGCTGTTTGCACTGTCCAGCCTGTGCCTGATGGTGCTGACGCTGCACCTGGTGCTGGCGCTCTTCCACTGACCTGGCTGAATGCCCCCGGCCGGACCGATCCGGCCGGGGCGTTTTCAGAACATCTTGCGGAATTCGAGGCTGATCAC
>CAZNII010000079.1:0-1688 GCA_964573075.1 uncultured Novosphingobium sp.
CCCTCGCCAAGGCGCAGGCCTACACGATCGGCAATCATGTGCTGATCTTCGCCGGTCTGGCCGTCACGATCTTGGTGGCGTGGCTGATCATCCGCTCGAAAGTGCTCGACAAGGTTGCGGCATGGTTGGCGAAACCCGCCGAGTCTGAGGAGCCATCCGCCGATTCAAATGCCCCCAACCAGGCCGACGGCGAAGCGCAGGAAGAGAAAAAGCCAGACCGCTGGGTCCTCCCCACCCTTGCGGTCAGCGCCACCTACCTGCTTGCCGACAGCGTGCTCAGCCTGCCCTGGTCGATCTATACCGGCTGGCAGCGCCAGCGGGCCTATGACCTGTCGAAGCAGCCGCTGGGCGATTTTCTGGCGCAAAGCGCCATCAGCACAGCGCTCTCGGTGGTGATGATGTCGCTGTTCATGCTGGGGATCTATACCCTGATCCGCCGTACCGGGGCACGCTGGTGGCTGTGGGGCGGGGGCTTTGCCGGCGCGGTCGTGCTGCTGGTGTTGCTCGCCTCGCCCAGCGTGATCGAGCCGATGTTCAACAAGTACGAGCCGGTCCCCCCCGGCGAAGTGCGCACCGCGCTGGAACAGATCGCCGATGACGTGAAGATCCCGCACGACCGGATCTTCATGTTCGATGGCTCGCGCCAGTCCGAGCGCTTCACCGCCAATGTCGCCGGAATCGGACCGACCGCGCGGATCGCCATAGCCGACGTGGCGCTCAAGGAGGCAAGCCTGGCGGAAGTGCGCGCGGTGACCGGGCATGAGGCCGGGCACTACAAGCTGGGCCATGTCTGGCGCGCGGCAGTGGTGATGCCGCTGGTGGCGATGCTGTTCTTCTTCCTGCTCAACCGCCTGTTCGCCCCGGCGGCACGGCTGCTGGGCAGCGATGCCACTTTGGGCGATCCGCGCGGCTTGCCGGTGTTCATGGTGGTGATCAGCGCGCTGAGCGTGTTGCTGACCCCGGTGGTCAACAGCCTCAGCCGGATCGACGAGGCCGAAGCCGATGCCTATTCGCTGCAGGTGGTGAACGAGCCGGATGCGCTGGCGACTGCCCTGGTCAAGACCGCCGAGTACCGCTACCCGCGCCCCTCGGCCTTGCAGGAAATGCTGTTCTACACCCACCCCTCGGTCGAAAAGCGGGTGCTGCGGGCGATGGAATGGAAGGCGGCACATCCCAAGCCGGAGGCGCCGAAGGGTCCGTGACGAAGCATCAGGTCTTCGAATTCTTCCGCCGCCTGGCCGAAGACAATCCGGCCCCCGAAACCGAACTGGAATTCGGCAACGCCTTTCAGCTGGTGGTCGCGGTCGCGCTCTCGGCCCAGGCGACCGATGTCGGCGTGAACAAGGCGACCCGCGCGCTGTTCGCAAAGGTGAAGACCCCGCAGCAGATGCTCGATCTGGGCGAGGAGGGCCTCAAGGAACACATCAAGACGATCGGCCTGTTCAATTCCAAGGCCAGGAACGTGATCGCGCTGTCGCAGCTGTTGGTCGACGAATTCGGCGGCGAGGTCCCCTCCACCCGCGAGGAGCTGGTCCGCCTGCCGGGGGTAGGGCGCAAGACTGCCAATGTCGTGCTCAACTGCTGGTTCGGGCAGGAAACCTTCGCGGTCGATACCCACATCTTCCGGGTCGGCAACCGCACCGGCCTGGCCAGGGGCAAGAACCCCGATCAGGTGGAGGCCAGGCTGG
>CAZNII010000079.1:1788-11736 GCA_964573075.1 uncultured Novosphingobium sp.
AACCGCACCGGCCTGGCCAGGGGCAAGAACCCCGATCAGGTGGAGGCCAGGCTGGAAAAGGTCGTGCCCCAGCCATTCCGCCTCGGCGCACACCACTGGCTGATCCTGCACGGCCGCTATGTCTGCAAGGCCCGCACGCCGGAGTGCTGGAGATGCAAGGTGGTCGATCTGTGCGGCTACAAGGCGAAAGTGCTGGAAAAGCCAAAGGGACGATGAGCGCAGAAGGGCAAAGCGCCCGGTCTAGCCCTTCGTCTCGTCCTCGAAATTCGATTCGTCCAGCTCCAGCCCGGCCCGTCCGGCCGCCACGGTATGAGCCGGGGCGTGGGGATGCTCGACGAATTCGGGCTCTTCCACTTCCAGCATGCCTTCCCACTTGGTGATCACCGAAGTGGCGACTGCGTTGCCGACCACGTTGGTGGCGGTGCGGCCCATGTCGAGGAACTGGTCGATCGCCAGGATGATCGCCACGCCTTCGACCGGCAGGCCGAACATTCCAAGCGTGCCGGTGATCACCACCAGCGAGGCCCGCGGCACGGCGGCAACGCCCTTGGACGAGATCATCAGCGTCAGCAGGATCGCGATCTGGGTGCTGACCGGCAGATCAATGCCATAGGCCTGGGCGATGAAGATCGTCGCGAAGCTCATGTACATCATCGACCCGTCAAGGTTGAAGCTGTAGCCCATCGGCAGCATGAACCCGGAAATGCGGCGCGGCACCCCGAACCGGTCCAGCTGCTCGAACAGCTTGGGCAGAGCGGCCTCGCTCGATGCGGTCGAGAAGGCGATCATCATCGGCTCGCGGATATAGCGGATCAGCGTGAAAATCCGCGCCCCCAGGAATAGCCCGCCGATCGACAGCAGGATGATCCAGAGGATCCCCAGCGACAGGTAGAATTCGGTGACCAGCCGGGCATAGGTTGCAAGGATCCCGAGCCCGCTGCTGGCCACCACCTTGGCCAGGGCGCCGAACACTGCAAAGGGGGCAAAGCGCATCACATAGCCGGTGATCTGCAGCATCATTTCCGCCAGGGCATCGGCCCCGCGGACCAGGGGCGAGCCCTTTTCCCCCAGCGCCGAAAGCGCCACCCCGGCAAACAGGCTGAAAACCAGGATCTGCAGAATGTTGTTGGTCGCCATCGCGTCGAAGGCGTTCTTCGGGAAGATGTGCAGGATGAATTCGTAGAAATCGAGCTTGGCCACCTCGCCGACCTTGTCCGCGCTGGCCCCGCTCACATCCACGCCGACCCCGGGCTGGAACAGGTTGACCATCAGCAGGCCCAGCCCGATCGAGATCAGGCTGGCTGTGATGAACCACAGGATCGCCCGCACCCCGATCCGCCCGAGCGCTGCGCTGTCGCCCATGTGGGCAATCCCGACGACGATCGTCGAGAGGATCAGCGGCGCGACCAGCATCTTGATCAGGTTCAGGAAGATGCTGGAAAGCAGCCCGAAGCCCTTGAGGAAATGGCTGTGCAGATCGACCACCCCTGCAGCCCCGAGTTCGATCGGGCCCTTGGGAACCAGAACGAAAACCAGCCAACCGGCCAGCACCCCCAGGACCATGCCGAGCAGGATGTAGAGTGTCAGCCGCCGGTCCATGGTCCGTTTCCCCCGCTTGGAACTTTGTTGCGCGGCGAGCCTAACAGCTGTGGCGGGCGAGGCAAGGCTTCAGCCCGCCAGCGCCGCCTTCGCCACCCGGGCATAGATCCGGGCCAGCGCATCGAGATCGGGGATCGCCACGGCCTCGTCGCGCTTGTGCATGGTGGCGTTGCACAGGCCGAATTCGATCACCGGGCACAGGTCCTTGAGGAACCGCGCGTCGCTGGTCCCGCCGGTGGTGCTGGCCTCGGGCCGGATCCCCAGTTCTGCCTCCACCGCATCGGCGATCAGCTCGCTGAACGCGCCGGGCGGGGTCAGGAAGGCCTCGCCATAGACCACTTGCCGCGCGGTGCCGCCGTGTCGTTCGACAATCTCGCGGACCCGCTCGCCCAGTTCCGGGCCGGTGTGCAGATCGTTGAAGCGGATCGAGAGCCGGGCATGGGCGCGCGCCGGGATGACATTGCCGGCCGGATTGCCGACCGAGACATCGGTGATCTCGAGGTTGGAGGGTTGGAACCAGTCGGTCCCGTCATCCAGCGGCATGGCCTTCAGCTCGGCCAACATGTGGACCAGCTTGGTAATCGGATTGTCGGCCAGGTGCGGATAGGCGACGTGTCCCTCGATCCCTTCGACCTCGATCCAGATGATGGTCGATCCGCGCCGGCCGATCTTCATGGTGTCGCCCAGCCGGTTCACCGAAGTCGGCTCGCCGACCAGGATCAGGTCGGGAATCTCGTCCACCGCGCGCATGTGCCTGATCAGCTCCTGGGTGCCCCAGGTGGCCGGGCCTTCCTCGTCGCCGGTGATGATGAAGCTGATTGTCCCGGCTTCGGGCGGCAGCTCCGCAGCGGCGGCAACCATCGCCGCGATCGAACCCTTCATGTCGACCGCGCCGCGCCCGTAAAGCAGCTCGCCGCGCACTTCGGGGGCGAACGGGGCGGCGGTCCAGCCTTCGCCGGGCGGGACCACATCGACGTGGCCGGCAAAGCCGAAGTGGCGGCTGCCGGCAGGGCCGTGGCGAACTGCAAACAGGTTCTCGACCGGCCCGTCAGGCGCTTCACCGGCCTGGAAGCGGTGCACCGCAAAGCCCAGCGGCTTCAGCTGCGCTTCGAGGCAATCGAACACCAGGCCGGCCGCCGGGGTAACGCTGGGGCAGGCGATCAGGGCTTCGGCGAGGGACAGAACGGTGCTGGTCATGGTCACGCCCGGCATATGGTGTAAGCACTTCCCCCGCAAGCCGGAGAACCCCGATGCCCAAGCTCGATCTTGCCGCCATTCCCCAAAGCAACGCGACCGGCTACCCCTCGCCATTCGATGCACCGGTTGCGGGCAGGTTGTGGCGGCGGCTGGCGCCTGCGCTGGGGCTCAAGGAGCTGGGCGCCAGTCACGTGGTGCTCAGGCCCGGTGGCTGGTCGAGCCAGCGCCACTGGCACAAGGGCGAAGACGAACTGCTGATCATGCTGAGCGGCGAAGCTGTGCTGATCGAGGACGGCACCCGCACGGTGCTGCGTGCCGGCGATATCTGCGGCTGGGCCGAAGGGGTGGAGAACGGCCACCACCTGATCAACGAAAGCGCCGCCGATTGCAGTTTCGTGGCGATCAGCGCCGGCCCGGACCTGGGCGGATCCTATTCCGATATCGACATGGTCTGGGACGAGGACGGCCGCTACCTGCACAAGGACGGGACGCCCTATCCCGAAAAGTAGGCTACTTCCCCGCCTTCTTCGGTTCTTCCCACTGCTCGATCACCCATTCCTCGGCCTCGGCGGCCTCGATCCAGGCCTGCATCCATTCGTGGGTCCAGATCGCTTCCATATAGGCGACGGCGAAGCCGGGGACGCCAATGCCATAGGTTATGAAGCGACTGACCACCGGCGCATAGATGATGTCGGCGGCGCTGAAGGTGCCGAACAGGTATGGGCCGCCCTTGCCGAAGCGGGCGCGGGCCTCGGCCCAGAGCGTCAGAATCCGGACGATGTCGCCGCGCGCCGCCTCGCTGATCTCCCAGCCATCGACCCGGCGGCGCACGTTCATCGGGCATTCGCTGCGCAGCGCCTGATAGCCGGAATGCATCTCCGCCACCATCGAGCGGGCAAAGGCGCGGGCATCATCGGCCTTGGGCCAGAACCGGTCGCGCCCGACCTTGTCGGCCAGGTATTCGATGATCGCCAGGCTGTCCCAGACCACGGCATCGCCGTCCCACAGCACCGGGACCTTGCCCGAAGACGGCTCAATCCCCTCGGTCTGCTTCTTGCGGGCGTCCCAGTCCTCGCCATAGAGCGGGACGGTGATCTCCTCGAACTGCAGACCGGATTGCCTGGCTGCCAGCCAGCCGCGCAGCGACCAGCTGGAATAGTTCTTGTTGCCGATGATGAGCTTCATGGAGGTCCTTGTGCTTCAACTGCGCCGAAGCGGTACAACACCGGCCCGCTCCGCCGGTCCGGCCACCCACAGGTTACGATATCGGGTGGCCGGGCCGGGGGAGCGGGCCGGTGTTGCTCACCAAACGTGAAGTGGCTACCCATTCAGCAAATGTCTGTCGAGTCTGAACAGCTATGACCCTGCGTCCGTTTCACCTCGCATTTCCTGTCCGCGATCTGGCCGAGGCGCGCGCGTTCTGGGGCGGGGTGATGGGCTGCGCCGAGGGGCGTTCGTCCGACCGGTGGATCGATTTCGATTTCTTCGGCCACCAGATCGTCGCGCACTGCACCGGCGAAGCGAGCGGGGATGCCGGCAACAACCCGGTCGATGGACACGGCGTGCCGGTGCCGCATTTCGGCATCGTGCTGGAAATGGACCAGTGGCAGGCCCTGGCCGATCGCCTGACCGCGGCGGGCGTGCAGTTCGAGATCGAGCCATACATCCGCTTCAAGGGCCAGGTCGGCGAACAGGCGACAATGTTCTTCCGCGATCCTTCGGGCAACGCGATCGAGATGAAAGCCTTTGCCGACCTCGGCCAGTTGTTCGCGCGATAGGCGGTCGCTTTTCCAGCTTGATCGGCGGGCCGGGAAGTGCACAACTTTCCGGCAAGACGATCCGGGGGGAAACCATGACCAGCACCATCACGCGCCGCACCACCCTGGCCGGGATGGCTGCGGGGGCAGCCCTGACGGCCTTGCCGGCCCAGGCGCGCGGTGCCCCTGCGCGGGTCTTTGCCCACGGCGTGGCCAGCGGCGACCCCGATGCGACCAGCGTGGTCTTGTGGACCCGGGTATCGGTGGCGGCGCCGGTCGAGGTCGAATGGGAACTGGCTGCCGACGCGGGCTTTGCCCGGATCGTGCGCCAGGGCCGGTTTGCCACCGGGCCGGAGCGCGATTACACGGTCAAGGTACTGGCCGAGGGGCTCGAGCCGGGCGGGCGCTATTTCTACCGCTTCAGGGCGGACGGGGCGACCTCTCCGCTCGGGCGGACCCGGACGCTGCCGGTCGGGCGGCTCGAGCGGCTGGGGATCGCGCTGGCTTCGTGCTCGAACTATTCGCAGGGGTTCTTCAACGCCTACGATGCAATCGCGCGCGATCCGGCGATCGATTTCGTGTTGCACACAGGTGACTACATCTACGAACACGGCACCGATGCCTGGCATGGCGATGAGGCCCGCAAGATCGGCCGGGCGCACCAGCCGGAGCACGAGATAGTTTCGCTCAGCGACTATCGTACCCGCCACGCCCAGTACAAGACCGATCCGGCATCGCAGGCGATGCTGGCCGCCAAGCCGCTGCTGGCTTGCTGGGACGATCACGAAAGTGCCAACAACCCGTGGACGGGCGGGGCCCAGGCCCATAACCCGGACACCGAAGGCCGCTGGGAAGACCGGCGGGCGGCCTCGATCCAGGCCTATTTCGAATGGATGCCGGTGCGCGAACCCGGCCCGGGGCGGACCCGGATGCAGTTCTGGCGGACCTGGGTGTTCGGCGATCTGGCGACACTTTCCACGCTCGAAACCCGCCACACCGCGCGGGCGCAGCAGGTCGATTACGAACCCTGGAAAAAGGCGATCGCCAGCCACGCCGATGCCCGCCGGCTGGAGCGCGAGCAGATCGGGGCCGAAGGCCGGCGAATGCTTTCGCCCGAATGCGAGGCCGATCTGACCGCAGCCTGGACCCATTCGAAGCAGCTTGGCCAGCCGTGGCGGCTGATCGGCAACCCGATGCCGATCGCCCGCACCCGCGTGCCGGACGTGGTTGCGCTGGGGATCATCCCCGATCCGGCCAGCCAGGCGCGGCCCCTGCCGGCGGCGGTCAACCTTGCCTGGAAGGGCAAGTGGAACCTGCCGTTCTATCCCGATACCTGGGACGGCTACGAATGGGCGCGCGAACGGCTCTATGCCCAGGCCCGCGCGGCCGGCGCGGACGACCTGGTGTTCCTGACCGGGGACAGCCATGATTTCTGGGCCAACCGCCTGGCCGACGGGGCCGGGCGCCCGGCCGGTGTCGAGCTCGGCACGTCGGGCATCACCTCGCCCGGCGACTTCATCGACAGCGGGTTCGACCGGGCAACGTCCGCCCGGCTCGACGCGGCGCTGGCCGAGCACAACCCCGAAGTGATCTGGACCGACAATCTCTATTGCGGCTACGTCCGGCTCGAGCTGCGCCGCGACCGCGCCATGGCGACCTTCGTGGCGATGGATACGGTCCGCTCGCGGCGCTACCGGGCCTTTGCGCTCAAGCGCTATGCGCTGGTGCGGGGCGAGACCGGTTTGGAGCTGCGCGAGCCCGGCTGATCAGAGCGCCGCGTCTTCGAGCACGGCGGCGCGCAGCTCGGCGATCCCCATGCCCTTTTCGCTGCTGGTGACGTGGACCACCGGGAAGGCCGCCGGGTGCTGCCGCGCCTCGGCCTGGGTTTCGGCCAGGACCTGTTCCAGCTCGCTGGCCTTGATCTTGTCGGCCTTGGTCAGGACCAGCCGATAGCCGACCGCAGCCTCGTCGAGCATCTTCATCATCTCGCGGTCGACTTCCTTCACCCCGTGGCGGCTGTCGATCAGCACCAGCGTACGCTTCAGCACCACCCGCCCGCGCAGGAAATCGCGGACCAGCCGCTTCCACGCCTCGACCACCTTGGGCGGGGCCTTGGCATAGCCATAGCCGGGCATGTCGACCAGCCGCAGCTGGGTCGGCTCGCCCACTTCGAAGAAGTTGAGCTCCTGGGTGCGCCCCGGGGTGACGCTGGCCCGGGCGATCGATTTGCGGCCGGTAATCGCGTTCAGCAGCGAGCTCTTCCCGACGTTGGAGCGCCCGGCAAAGGCGATCTCGGGCGCGCCAGGATCGGGCAGGAACTTCAGCGCAGGGGCACTGCGCAGAAACTCCACCCGTCCGGCGAACAGGCGCCGGGCCTGTTCGGCAAGATCGTCAGCCGCGTCCACGGATCACTTGCCGCGGGCCTTGGCCCGCTGGTGATCGACCGCTTCCTTGTCGGTCTGGGCCTTGAGCTGCGGATGCCGCGAATAGAGGTAGGCCTGCTGGCCGATAGAAAGCAGGTTCGAGGTGATCCAGTAGATCAGCAGCCCGGCCTGAAATCCGGCCATGATGAACATCATGAACCACGGCATGATCGCAAAGACCTGCTGCTGGGCCGGATCCATCTGCGCCGGGTTGAGCTTGAACTGGAGCCACATGGTGATCCCCAGCAGCACCGCCAGCACCCCGATCCCCAGGTAGCTCGGCACCGTGAACGGCAGCAGGCCAAACAGGTTGAGGATGTGATACGGATCGGGTGCGGACAGGTCCTTGATCCACAGCGCGAAGGGCTGGTGGCGCATTTCGACCGCCAGGATCAGCACCTTGTAGAGCGCGAAGAACACCGGGATCTGCAGGAAGATCGGCAGACACCCGGCCAGCGGGTTGACGCCTTCCTTCTTGTAGAGCGCCATGATCTCTTCCTGCTGCTTGGCGCGGTCGTCCTTGTAGCGGTCCTGAATCGCCTTCATCTTCGGCTGGATCGCTTTCATCGCCGCCATCGAGGCGAACTGGCGCTGGGCGACCGGGAACATCACCCCGCGCACGATCACGGTCAGCAGGATGATCGCGACCCCGAAGTTGCCGACCAGGCCGAACAGGTTCTTGAGCAGCCAGAAAATCGGCTTTTCGAACCAGCGGAACCAGCCCCAGTCGATCGCCAGCCCGAAGTGCGGGATGCCCGAATCCTCGTACTTGTCGAGCACGGTGGTTTCCTTGGCCCCGGCGAACAGGCGGGTGGTGCGGGTGCTTTGCTGTCCCGGGGCGATCACTGCCTGGGGATAGAACAGGTTGGCGCGGAAAATGCCGCTCTGGTCGAACCTGAATTCGCTCGATGCCCCGGCCTTGTCGGGGATCAGCGTGCTCATCCAGTAAATGTCGGTAAAGCCGATCCAGTCCGGGTTGCCCTTGTTGACCAGCGTCTTGTCGGCGGATTCCTGAATCTCGGCATAGTTCGGGCCGAACGAAACGGTGCCGTCGAAGGCGCCGAACGGGCCGGAATGGACATTCCAGTTGTCAACGCTGGCGGTCTTGTCGGTGCGGTTGAGATGGGCCACCGGCTTGATCGCCAGCGGGGCCTGGCCGGCGTTGCGCACAGTCTGGGTCACCGTCAGCATGTAGTCCGCATCGATCGCATAGGTCAGGGTGAACAGCTGCCCGGTGCCATTGTCGAAGCTCAGCGTGACCGGGGTCTGCGGGGTCAGCCTGGCGCCGGCCGGTGCGGTCCACTGCGCATTGGCGGGCGGAACGGCGGTGGTGGGCACACCTTCACCCGGAACCCAGCCGAACTGGGCATAGTATTGCGCCGGGGTTCCCGCCGGCGAGAAGATCCGCTGCGGGCCATCGGCCTGTTCAAGGCTGGCGGTGTGGCGGTTGGTGGTCAGATCATCGACCACCCCGCCGGTCAGGTTGATCGAACCCGACAGCCCCGGCGCCTCGATCCGGACCCGGCCCGGCGCGGCCAGCGCGGCCTTGAGGTCCTGCTTTTCGAGCGCGATGTCGGCCGGATTGGTCAGTCCGCCCTCGCGGGTCGGCTTGGCGGTGCTGCTGGCTTCGGGAGCCGGGGTCGCGCTGGCGGTCGGGGCGGGGCGCGGCTTGTTCGCCTCGGGATAGAAATACCGCATCCCGTAATCCCAGCCGACCAGGATCAGCAGGGTGAGGATCCCCGCGAGGATCATGTTGCGCGTATTCTGGTTGTCCACTTGGGCCCCTGCTCTCGAAAAGTCGATCGTGTTCAGATGGGAAGGCTGCGCCGCGGTTCAAGGCACCGGATCATAGCCGTGTCCTCCCCACGGATGGCAGCGCATTATACGCTTCACGGCCAACCAGCCACCCTTAATCGCACCGTGCTTTTCCAGCGCCTCGATCGCATATTGCGAGCACGAGGGGGCATAGCGGCACGAAGGCGGAAGGACCCGCGAAGGGCCCAGCTGCCAGCCCCGGGCGATCAGGATGAGCAGGCGCTTCATCGGCGTTTGCGGGGCGGATCGCCCTTGCCCTGTGCGGCCCGTGAGAGTGCCATGGCCAGTTCCTCGCGCAGCTTGCCGAAATCGCGCTCGACCCCGCCTTCGCGGCCGATCAGCACGTGATCGTGGGCGGGCAGGCCGGCCTGCGGCAACATTTCGCGCAGCAGGGCGCGGAAGCGGCGCTTCATCCGGTTGCGAACCACGGCATTGCCGATCTTCTTGGTGACGGTAACGCCCCAGCGCATCTCGTCGCGGTCGTTCGGCAGCGTCAGCAAGACAAAACCGGGACGTGCTACGCGCAGGCCCCGGTTTGCAGCTACGAAGTCAGCCCGCCGCGTCAGGACGGACATCTTCGGGATATCGCTCAGGCGGAGAGCTTCTTGCGGCCGCGGGCGCGGCGGGCACGAAGCACCTTGCGGCCGCCAACGGTGGCCATGCGGGCGCGGAAGCCGTGGCGGCGGGCGCGGACAAGGCGGCTGGGCTGGAAGGTGCGCTTCATTTCAAAAACCTCGGGAATCTGTTGTTTGCAGGGCATGTGCCCCGATCAGACGCGCGCCGTTAACGGAGCGCCGGGGGCGAGTCAAGGGATTCGGGCCATTCGGACCAACCAATCAATCGAGGCGCACCCATTTGCCCATGTCGTCCGCGGTCATCCACTTGGCATCGGCATTGGGTACCGAATTGGTCATCGCATAGAAGGCGCGGGCATCGCCATCGGCCATGCCCATGTCCTTGTAGTATTCGATATAGGCGCGGTTTTCCGGGGCGTCGGCGGGATAATCGCCGGGTTCGCGGCCATCCTCGTCGGCCCAGGCGTGGACCGCGAATTCGGCACCGGGATCGGCAATCCGGCTCTTCCCGGCCAGGAACAACTCGACCCCGCCCGAACGGACCGAGCCGCCGGCCGGCACGTGGGTGGTCATGCCGCGGGC
>CAZNII010000080.1:0-5997 GCA_964573075.1 uncultured Novosphingobium sp.
AGCCCATCAGGCGGAACGGATCGTTCTTGTCCTTGGCGCGCTCGATATAGTGCGGGATCTTGTCGGGCGTGCCGATTTCCTTGAGCATGTTGAGCGCGGCTTCGTTCGCGCCGCCGTGCGCCGGACCCCACAGGCAGGCGATGCCGGCCGCGATGCAGGCGAACGGGTTTGCGCCCGACGAGCCGGCCAGGCGGACGGTGCTGGTCGAGGCGTTCTGTTCGTGGTCGGCGTGAAGGATGAAGATCCGGTCCATCGCCTTTTCAACCGCGGGGATCACTTCGTATTCCTCGGCCGGAACGCCGAAGGTCATGCGCAGGAAGTTGCCGGTGTAGGACAGGTTGTTGTCCGGATACATGAACGGCTGCCCGACCGAATACTTGTAGGCCATCGCCGCAATGGTCGGCATCTTGGCGATCAGGCGGTGGCTGGCGATCTTGCGCTGCTGCGGGTCCGAAATATCGGTGCTGTCGTGGTAGAATGCCGAAAGCGCGCCGACCACGCCGCACATCACGGCCATCGGGTGGGCATCACGGCGGAACCCGCGGTAGAAGGTGGCCAGCTGCTCGTGCAGCATGGTGTGCCGGGTGATCGTGCGGGTGAATTCGGAAAGTTCCTGCTGGCTGGGCAGTTCGCCGTTGAGCAGCAGATAGCTCACTTCCATGAAGCTGGAATTCTCGGCCAGTTGGCCGATCGGATAGCCGCGGTGGAGCAGCACGCCTTCATCGCCATCGATGTAGGTGAGTGCGCTTTCGCAGCTGGCGGTGCTGGTGAAGCCAGGATCGAAAGTGAACATCCCGGTCTGGCCATAGAGCTTGCGGATGTCGATCACATCCGGGCCGACGCTGCCCGAAAGGACAGGATATTCGAAGTCGCCCGAGCCGGTGCTGAGTTTAACCTGGTTGCCCACCTTGCCTACCTCCTGAAAATCAATCCGCCGTGGCTGCGGCCTGCTCGGATATCCGGGCAAGGCTTTCATCGCGTCCAAGCAGGACAAGTACGTCAAAAATACCCGGGGAAGTGGTTTGTCCGGTTAGCGCGGCCCTAAGGGGTTGTGCAAGCTTTCCGAGGCCGAGACCACGTTCTTCCGCCATTGCCTTGAGACTGGCTTCGAGCGATTCGATTGTCCAGTCAGCGATTGGTCGTAGCCGGTCACAGATCGCGCCCAGCAGGCTGCGGGCCTCGTCGGTCAGCAAGCCCAGAGCCTTATCCTCGATCGCCAGCGGACGTTGCGCGAACAGGAATGCGGCGCCGGCCGCCAGTTCATTGAGATCCTTGGCCCGGACCTTCATCACCGGCATCGCCCGGGTCAACAGATCGAGGTCCGGATTGCCCGGCATCCGCTGGGCGACCAGCCCGGCCAGCCGGGCATCGTCGGCCTCGCGCAGATAGTGCGCGTTCAGGTTCAGCAGTTTGGCGAGGTCAAAGCGCGACGGGCTCTTGCCGACATGGGCAATGTCGAACCATTCGACCGCCTGGTCACGGCTGATGATCTCGTCGTCGCCGTGGCCCCAGCCGAGCCGGAGCAGATAGTTGAACAGCGCCTCGGGCAGGACGCCCATTTCGTCGCGATAGGCATCGACGCCCAGCGCGCCATGGCGCTTGGACAGTTTGGCCCCGTCGTGTCCGTGGATCAGCGGCACATGCCCATAGCGCGGCTCGGGCCAGTCCATTCCGCGGATAATGGTCAGCTGGCGGAAGGCATTGTTGAGGTGATCGTCGCCGCGGATCACGTGGGTCACGCCCATGTCGTGATCGTCAACCACCACCGCCAGCATGTAGGTGGGGGTGCCATCGCTGCGCAGCAGGACGAAATCGTCAAGCTCGGCGTTCTGGACCGTGACCTGGCCCTGGACCAGATCATCGATTACCGCCTCGCCTTCGCGCGGAGCCTTGATCCGCACCACATAGGGCCGGTCGGCGGGCCAGCTCGAGGCATCGGCATCGCGCCATTCGCTGTCGATCCGGTAGGTGCGGCGTTCGGCCTGGGCCGCCTCGCGGCGGGCCTGGAGTTCTTCGGGGGTCAGGTAGCAGCGATAGGCTCGGCCCCTGGCCAGCAGTTCGTGGGCGACCTCGGCATGGCGGTCAGACCGGGCGAACTGGAAAGTTGCCGGCTCGTCGCCCATCAGATCCAGCCAGTCGAGCCCGTCGAAGATCGCGTCGATCGCCGGCTCGGTCGAGCGGGCCCGATCGGTATCCTCGATCCGCAGCAGGTACTTGCCGCCATGGTGGCGGGCAAACAGCCAGTTGAACAGCGCGGTGCGCGCACCGCCGATGTGGAGGTAGCCGGTGGGCGAAGGGGCAAACCGCGTGACGACGCCGCGGGGTTCGCCCGTAGCTGCCATGACGCTATCGCTTGCCATCTTACGTCCCTTCCTGTCTCTTGCCGCCATGGCCAGTGAAGCCTTGCCCCAGGTGCCCATGGGCAGTGAGCCGCCGGACGGCGCTGCACTGCAACATAGCCCTTGGCGCAAGCGCTTCGACTTGTCCAGCGGGCTTGATCGAATCGAGCAATTCCTTGGCGCTGCCGGGGTCGAACAGGGGCCCTGGGCCGTCGTGGCCTTTGCCGCCGGAATTGCCGCCTGGTTTGCAGCTGCGAACGCCTGGCAATGGCTGGCGGTAATCGTCGCCGGGGCCGGGTTGGCAGGTGGATCGCTGGCCCTGCTGGCGGCCGACGGACGTTTTCCCTTCTTGCGTCGGGCCACGGCAGTGGCGGGGCTGGCGGTGGCGGCGGGTTGTGCCCTGGTCTGGGCAAAGGCGGCGCTGGTCGGGGCAGAGCCGATCGCCCGGCCGGTGGTCGCCGCGATCGACGGCAAAGTGCTGGCGCGAGAGGAGCAGCCGGCGGATCACCGGATCCGGCTGACACTCGCGACCCGCGATCCGGAAAGCGGGCGGGCGATCAAGGTCAGGCTCAACCTCGACCTCGACCGGGATTTGGCCGGGCTGGAGGAAGGAGCCACCGTTCGGGTCCGCGCGCGCCTGGTCCCGCCCGCGCCGCCGATGCTGCCGGGCGGCTATGACTTTGCCCGCAGCGCCTGGTTTTCCGGGATCGCCGCAACCGGCAGCGTGCTGGGCCAGGTCACGCTGCTCGAACCGGGTGGTGGAGGGGCGATCCGGCGCCTGCAGCGCGATCTTTCGCAACATGTCCGCGCCCAGCTGGGCGGATCGCCGGGGACCATCGCAGCGGCCTTTGCCAGCGGTGATCGCGGGGCAATTGCCGAGGAAGACGAGGCGGCGATGCGCGATGCCGGGCTTACCCACCTGCTGTCGGTCAGCGGGCTGCACGTCAGCGCTGTCGTCGCGGCGGGCTATGTCCTGGCCTTGCGGCTCCTGGCATTGGTTCCGTGGCTGGCGTTGCGTGTCCGCCTGCCACTGGTCGCGGCCGGGGTCGGTGCAGCGGCAGGGATCGCCTATACCCTGCTGACCGGGGCCGAAGTTCCCACCATCCGCTCTTGCATCGGGGCACTGCTGGTGCTGGCGGCGCTGGCAATCGGGCGCGAACCGTTGTCGATGCGGATGGTTGCCGTGGCAGCCTTTGTGGTGCTGCTGCTGTGGCCCGAGGCCTTGGTCGGGCCGAGCTTCCAGATGTCGTTTGCGGCAGTCATCGCAATCGTCGCGCTGCACGGATCGGCGCCGATGCGGGCCTTCAATGCGCCGCGCGAACAGCCATGGTGGGCGCGGGGGCTGCGTCAGCTGGCCGGATTGCTGCTCACCGGGGTGGTGATCGAGCTGGCGCTGATGCCGATCGGGCTGTTCCATTTCCATCGCGCCGGAGTCTACGGGGCGCTCGCCAACGTGATCGCGATCCCGCTGACCACGCTGGCCTCGATGCCGCTGATCGCGCTCGGCCTGCTGTTCGACGCCGTCGGCGCCGGGGCGCCGTTCTGGTGGCTGGCCGGCAAGTCGCTCGAGCTGCTGCTGGCGCTGGCGCACTGGACGGCATCGATTCCGGGAGCGGTCACCATGCTGCCGTCGATGGGGCAGGGGGCCTTTGCCTTGTTCGTGCTGGGCGGGCTGTGGCTGGCGCTGTGGCATGCAAAGGCGCGGTTCTGGGGGCTGGTTCCGGCATTGGCGGGGCTTGCCCTGCTGAGCCAGGTCCGCACCCCCGACCTGCTGGTGTCGGGCGATGGCCGCCATGTCGGAATTACCGGCGTCAGCGACGGCGAACTGCTGGTGCTGCGCCAGAGCCGCAGCGACTACACCCGCGACAACCTGACCGAAACCGCCGGGATGAACGGCGAGACCAGATTGCTCGACGACTGGCAGGGCGCGCGCTGCAATCGCGATTTCTGCGCCGTCTTGCTCGACCGGGGCGGGCGGAAATGGGAGGTGCTGATCGCCCGGGGCAACGATTATGTCGCGGAGCGCGATCTGGCGGCGGCCTGCGAACGGGCGGACATCGTCATAGCCCCGCGCTGGTTGCCGTATTCATGCCGGCCGCGCTGGCTCAAGGCCGACCGGTCCTTGCTCGACCGGACCGGCGGGCTGACTGTCGACCTGTCGGACGGGACCATCCGCACGGTCGCTGAAGACCAGGGCGGTCATGGCTGGTGGCGACCGCCGGCGAACCGACCGCGCTTGCCAGAAGGTGGTTCAAAGCGCGGGAAGGCGGATACAACGCCGCCTAACGCAACAGCAAGCACTCAGAGCGCGGCCGCAATGCCGCCCATGTAGCCCGGTACCTCGGAAAATAAGAACTGAATAACAGTATCTTGAGTGGATATTGGCCGGGAATGCAGCAAGGGTCGGAGATTGGCCCCGACCCTGCCGCTACCCGTCGCTATCCGACGTCTCAGTGATAGCGGCGCAGCAGCCCCGCAAGCTTGCCCTGGATCAGCACTTCGCGTGGATTGTAAATCTGCGGTTCGTAGGCCGCATTGGCCGGATCGAGCCGGACCCGACCGTTCTCGCGCCGCAGGTACTTGAGCGTGGCTTCTTCACCGCGAACCAGCGCAACCACGATCTCACCATCGCGTGCGACATCGGTCTTGCGGACCAGCGCATAGTCACCGTCGAAAATCCCGGCTTCGATCATGGAATCGCCCGACACTTCCAGCGCGAAATGTTCGCCCGAACCAAGCAGCGCAGCCGGAACCGGCAGCGTCGCCGAAGTTTCCAGCGCCTCGATCGGCACACCGGCCGCGATCTTGCCGTGGAGCGGAATTTCGATCACGTCGTTGGCCGGCGCCGGCTTCGCCTCAGGCGGGCGGATCACGGCGGCGGTGCTGTTGACGTTGGCGGCAGCCCGGACCGGGGCCTTGCTCTGCACGTCTTCCGGCTGCTTGAGCACTTCGAGCGCGCGGGCCCGGTTGGGCAGGCGGCGGATGAACCCGCGTTCCTCCAGCGCCGAGATCAGGCGGTGGACGCCAGACTTCGACTTCAGGTCCAGCGCTTCCTTCATTTCCTCGAAAGAAGGGGAAACCCCGCTTTCCTCCAGACGGGTCTGGATGAAGCGGATCAGTTCGTGCTGCTTGCGGGTCAGCATGCCGGCATCACTCCGTTGGAACGGGCCGGAACGGGAATGTTCCTGCGCCGTTCAGTGAACGAATGCGGAACAATTAAGCAACAGAACAAAGTGAGTCAAGCAATACCGCCACTTTCGAACAGATAGACCGAAACCGGCTGACCGGCGGCTACTGCCGGAGCGCCGACCGGGCGGTCAATCAGGGCATTGCTGGCCGCCAACGCCCCCAACGCACCGCTGTCCTGGTTGAGGCAGGCGGATACGCGCGTTCCGTCCCAGCTGGCGCGCAGGAATTCGTGGCGAGGGCCGCCGGCAGGCAGGTCTTCTGCAGC
This sequence comes from uncultured Novosphingobium sp., assembly GCA_964573075.1. Taxonomy (GTDB): domain Bacteria; phylum Pseudomonadota; class Alphaproteobacteria; order Sphingomonadales; family Sphingomonadaceae; genus Novosphingobium. The sequence continues at coordinate 5,794 of CAZNII010000080.1, forward strand.
CAGTGCAGTAACCGGTCGCGGCAACGGCTCGGCCGCGCCTAGCAGCGCGCGCAGCAGGGGCAGCAGGAAGATGAAGGCGGTGACATGGCTCGAAACCGGATTGCCTGGCAGGCCGACTATCAACTGGTGGCCTCTGGTTGCGACCATGATCGGCTTTCCCGGCTTGATCGCCACTTTCCAGAAATCGATTTCCGCGCCCCAGGC
>CAZNII010000080.1:6097-7765 GCA_964573075.1 uncultured Novosphingobium sp.
CGCGGGTCGCGTCTTCCTGCATCAGCACCATGTCGGCGCCTTCGGGCATCAGCGCTCCGGTGGCGATCCGCACCGCCTCGCCGGGACCTAGCAAACCGCCGAAGGGGTGGCCGCAGGCGCTTTCGCCGATCACCTGCCACGGGCCGGGCAGATCAGCGGCGCGCAAGGCATAGCCGTCCATCGCCGAAAGATCTCCCGGGGGCTGGGTGCGCCGGGCCAGCAGCGGTTCGGCGAGGTAGCGGCCCAGCGCTTCGGCCACCGGTACCCGTTCGATCGGCAGGGGCTTGGCCAGCGCGAGCAGGCGGGTCTGGGCCTCGGCAACTGGGAGCAAGGCCATCAGTCCTCTGCTTTCCAGGTGCCGGACTTGCCGCCGCGCTTCTCGATCAGGCGCAGGCCGGAGATGACCATGCCCTTGTCGACCGCCTTGGCCATGTCATAGATCGTCAGCAGCGCGACCGAAGCGGCGGTCAGCGCTTCCATCTCGACCCCGGTCCGCCCGGTCAGCGAGGCGCTGGCCGTTACCAGCACGCCGGCATCTTCCAGCGCGAAATCGACTGTCACCGCGTCGAGCGCCAGCGGATGGCACAGCGGGATCAGCTCGGCGGTCTTCTTGGCGGCCATGATCCCGGCGATCCGCGCTGCGGCCAGGACATCGCCCTTGGGCACCGTTCCATCGCGGATTGCAGCCAATGCCTCGGCCGACATCGCGATCCGCCCTTCGGCAATCGCCACGCGGTGTGTTTCAGCCTTGCCGCCGACGTCGACCATCCGGGCCTTGCCTTGACCGTCGAGGTGAGTGAGTTCAGCCATTGAGGAGCCTTCTGGTTGCCGCTTCGACATCGTCTTGGCGCATCAGGCTTTCGCCGACCAGGAAGGTGCGGACATTGACTTTGGTCATGCGCAGGCAATCGGCATGGTTGCCGATCCCGCTTTCGCAGACCAGCAGCACATCGGTCGGGACCATGGCCGCGAGCCGCTCGGTGGTGCCAAGATCGACCTCAAAGGTCTTGAGGTTGCGGTTGTTGACTCCGATCAGCTTCGAACGAAGGTGCGTCAGCGCCCGCTCCAGCTCGGCCTCGTCGTGGACTTCGACCAGCACGTCCATCCCCTGCTCGTGCGCGGCGGCCTCGATCTCGGCCATCTGCGCGTCTATCAGCGCGGCGACGATGATCAGGATCGCATCGGCCCCGATCGCGCGGGCTTCGGCGCATTGCCAGGGATCGACCATGAAGTCCTTGCGGATCACAGGCAGATCGCAAGCCGCGCGGGCGGCGATCAGGTAATCCTCGTGCCCCTGGAAATAGGGTGCGTCGGTCAGCACCGAGAGGCAGGCCGCACCGCCCGCCTGATAGGCGCGGGCATGGGCCGGGGGATCGAAGTCGGGTCTGATCAGGCCCTTGGACGGGCTGGCCTTCTTGATCTCGGCGATCAGCGCCAGGCCGTCGGCAGCCTTCACGCGCAGCGCCGCCTCGAACCCGCGTGGCGGGGTGGGGGCGGGCCACTGCGCCAGGCCACGAGGCTTGCGTTCTGCCACTTCAAGGCGCTTGGTGGCGCAGATTTCGGCGAGTTTGTCGGTCATTTCACGGTCTCGATCCAGCAGTCGAGCAGGCCCTTGGCCAGCCCCTTGTCGATCGCCTCGGCGGCTTCCTCGACGCCTTCGAACCAGTC
>CAZNII010000080.1:7865-9181 GCA_964573075.1 uncultured Novosphingobium sp.
GCCCGCACCGCGCCGGCCACTTCCTGCGCGGTCTCGCCGCGGTCGGCGAGGTCAACCAGGGTGGCGGCAATTTCCTCGTCCGGCATCCCGCCGTCGAGCATCCGGCCGAACAAGGCTTCGGCTTCGTCGAGCGTCACGCCAGAACCTTCGGCTCGACCCCCGCCATGCGCAGGAAGTTGGCCAGCATCTCGTGCCCGTGCTCGGTGGCGATGCTTTCCGGGTGGAACTGGACCCCGTGGATCGGCAGGTCCTTGTGGCGAAAGCCCATCACATGGCCATCGTCGGAAGTGCAGTTGACCACCAGCCCATCGGGCACGTCATCGACGATCAGCGAGTGATAGCGGGTTGCGGTAAAGGGCGAGGGCAGCCCGGTGAACAGCCCGGTACCATCATGGGTGACCTGGCTGGTCTTGCCGTGCATCAGCCCGCCGCGCACCACCTGGCCGCCGAAGTACTGGCCGATCGACTGATGCCCCAGGCACACGCCGAGCAGCGGCAGCCCGGCATCGGCGCAGGCCCCGACCAGGTCGAGGCTGATCCCGGCCTCGTTGGGCGTGCAGGGCCCGGGTGAGATCAGAAAGCCTTTGGCCCCGCTCGAAACCGCCTGTCCGGCCGAGATCGCGTCGTTGCGCACGACCTCTACTTTGGCGCCCAGTTCCATCAGGTAATGGACCAGGTTCCAGGTGAAGCTGTCGTAATTGTCGATGACAAGGATATCGGCCATGCCGGGGCACATAGGCGCGTACGTGGCGATTTGCCAGATAAGCTTGCTTGATGGCTGGCGATGTGCCGTTTCAGTCCGGCTTCCCCGCAAACCGGTCGCTCGCCCGGACCAGACCGTCGGTGATTCCCGGTTCGGTGAACAGGTGCCCGCCGTCGGGCACGATCTGCAATTCGACCTCGGGCCAGGCCTGCTTCAGCGCCCAGGCCGCGGCCGGCGGCGTACAGCAATCGTGGCGGCCCTGGACGATAATCCCGGGAATGCCGCGCAGCCGGTGGGCATCGCGCAGCAGCTGATCGGGTTCGAGCCAGCAGTCGTTGCGGAAGAAGTGGTTCTCGATCCGGGCGACCGCGACTGCGTGATCGTCGGCGGTGAAATCGGCGAGCATTTCGGGATCGGGCAGCAGGGTCACGGTCACGCCCTCCCACATCGACCAGACCTTGGCCGCGGCCAGCCGGACGGCGGGATCAGGGCTGGTCAGGCGATGGTGATAGGCTTCGAGCAGGTCGTGCCGCTCGCCTGGCGGGATATGCCCGCTGAACTCGGCCCAGGCCTCGGGGTAGAGCTCGCTCGCGCCGTACTTGTAGAGCCAGTC
>CAZNII010000080.1:9281-11641 GCA_964573075.1 uncultured Novosphingobium sp.
TTGGGGCTGATCCCGCTGCCGGGGCCGCCGTGGAGGAACACCGCCGGCTTGCCGCCAGGCGTGCCGCAGCGCTCCCAGTAGATCGCGTGCCCATCGCCGACATCGAGCATGCCTGAGGCATAGGGTTCGATCGGCGGATAGAGGGTGCGGCGCCCGCTCATGGCCGGGTCGCCATCAGCCTGGCGAGATCCTTCTTCCAGAACACGGCCCAGGTGTGGGTGCCGTGGCCCTTGGTCTCCTTGCTCGCCGGAATCAGGATGAACCTTGCGCGTGGCATCAGCCGGGCGTGCTTCTGCGCGAGGCCCAGCTCGGGCGGATTGATAAAATCGTCGGCCGAATTGATCCACAGCACCGGCACCTTGATCGAGCCCAGCCGGGGCAGCGGGTTGTAGCTGCGCGAGCTGTCGAGCTGATAGATCTGGTCGTTGGCGTCGGCATCATTGGCTGCGCGCGCGGCATAGCCATCGTTCAGCGCCTTGACCGCGCCCTCGCGGGTCGGGAACTGGTCCTGCAGCGCCACCGGATTGCCCCCGGCGATCATCCCCAGATAACGCGCGGTGCGCAGGCCGCTTTCGGGCGGGGCAGTGTAATTGCCGCCGTTCCACAGCGGATCGGCCTTGATCGCGTCGATCGACATCTGCCGCCACATCCGGTTGCGCCCGGCGATCTCCACCGCGTTGCAGGCAAACGGGGCAAGCCGCATGGCAAAGCCGGGATGTTCGGTGCCCCAGACGAAGCTGTGCATGCAGCCCATCGAGGTGCCTAAGATCAGCTGCAGCCGGGTGACGCCCAGTCCCTCGGTCAGCATCCGGTGCTGGGCATTGACCATGTCGGAATAGTCATAGCGCGGGAAGGCCATCCGCATCCCGTCGCTGGGTTTCGAGCTCTTGCCGTGGCCGATGTTGTCCGGCAGGATCACGTACCATTTGGTGATGTCGAGCACCTGGCCGGGGCCGTAAAGCTCGTCCGCGAATTGCGGGCGGAAGAACTGGTGGCCCGATCCGCCGGTGCCGTGCAGGATCATCACTGCATTGTCGATCTCGCCCTTCGCATTGCGGCGTGGGGTGCCGAGCGTGGTCACGTGGATTCGGACATCCATCTTCTCGCCGGTGTTGAAGGTGAAGTTCTTGAGCACCACATCGCGTTCGCTGGCCCGTTTGGACCAGTCCTCCGCACGGAGCGGCGTGGCGATCAGGGCGAGGAGGAGGACGAGGAGATTGCGCATGGGGCTTTCGGGCCTTTCTGTGGCTAACCCGCGTTCAACAACCAATCAGTCACCAGAAACTCAAAATCCACGTATGGGATGTCGTCTGGGTCAAACCCTGATCGAGCCGTGATTTCCGGCAATTCGCTAGTGAACCTGTTGTAGGCACCAACAATCAGGGGCGCTGGTGTAATCCTGCGTTTCGAGACGTTTGTCAGCCAGTTCCTGATGATGGCCACTGCTCTTTCCGGATCACCATTGTGTGCCTTGATGTCCATTCCGCTGATGTCCGAAATGAACTGCTGATAGCGGTATGGTTCGATATCCGTGACCAGCGCGCGCTTGTTGCTTTGGCCGGCGTTATCGAACCGCTTGGCACCAAGGAATATTCCCAATTCCAGCGGCATATTGAATCGGGGGAGGTTGGATTGCGGATCGAGTTCCGTTCTAGACAAATCGTGGATGCCAAAACGGCATTCCGCGATGATGTCCATGATCTTCTCAAGACGAGCGTAGCTTCCGTCTTCGATTTCGAGCGCAGACCGCAAACGGAACCCGCACGCAAAGACTGCAAATGTGATTGCGCGAAATAGAGGTCTGAATGCCGGGTCGAACGGGCAATTCAGGAACACATCGTCGATCGTTGATCGGGGGTTCAAACGGAATAGCTTCCGTTCCGTGCCTGCCGTTCGCGAGCATGAACAAATGCCCGAGCAGCGTCCACCCGGCTGTTCGTTCGATACTGGATCTTCGCGCGCTCCAGTGTATTTCTCACCTGTGCTTCGGAGAGCCCGAGTTGACGCGCAATGAGTGCGTTGGAAGCCTTGCGGGCAGCCAAGTGCAGGATGCGCGTATCAGCACTTGTAAACTCGGTGTCGGATATGACCGACTTTAGACCGCTGCGGCTTGGGCTTCCAACAGGCTGGAGCACAACTTGGCCGGTCAAAGCGCTCCTGCCCAACCTGACTGCCCTGCGCTTGGTATGGTTAGGTTTGCTTGCCATGATTTGAGTATGCAGCCTGAAGCCCTGATTTTCAAGAACTGACTACTGCCCAAACCCGGCCTCACCGGCCACACGCACCGCTTCCCGGGCGGCGGCAATCAACGCGCCGGCCTTGGCTTCGCATTCGCGCTGTTCATAGGCCGGGTCGCTGTC
>CAZNII010000081.1:0-5765 GCA_964573075.1 uncultured Novosphingobium sp.
TCGAGCCGGTCGAAATAGGGCAGCGCCTGCAGGTAGGTCTTGTGCTCGATCAGCTTTTCGGTGCCGCGGTGGAGCAGCCCGACGTGCGGATCGACCCGCTCGATGATTTCACCGTCCAGTTCCAGCACCATGCGCAGCACGCCGTGCGCGGCCGGGTGCTGCGGACCGAAATTGATCGTGTAGTTGGTGATGACTTCATCGCCGGTGGTCGGCGATTCCTCGAGGGTGAAGCTCATGCCTTCTTCTCCTCGGCCTTCTCGTCGCCCGGAAGCACGTATTCCGCGCCTTCCCACGGGCTCATGAAATCGAACTGGCGCAGGTCCTGGTTTAGCTTGACCGGCTCATAGACCACCCGGCCTTGTTCCTGCGAATAGCGCAGCTCGACATAGCCGGTCAGCGGGAAGTCCTTGCGGAACGGATGGCCTTCAAACCCGTAGTCGGTCAGGATCCGGCGCAGGTCCTGGTTGCCTTCGAAGATCACGCCGTAAAGGTCGAACACCTCGCGTTCGAGCCAGCCGGCGTTGGGCCACAGCGTGGTCACGGTCGGCACCGGGGTGTCCTCTGCCGCGTTGACCTTGACCAGCAGGCGGTGGTTCTTCGTCACGCTGAGCAGCATGTAGACGACGTCGAAGCGTTCGGCCCGCTGGGGATAGTCGACCCCGGCGATTTCCATCAGCTGCTGGTACTGGTGCTCGTCACGCAGGATGCGCAGTGCGTTCTCGATCTCGCCGCGCGCGACCGTCAGCACGATCTCGCCGTGCTGCTCGACAGCCGAGACGAGCCTGGCGCCGAGCGCCTTGCCCAGCGTTTCGATCACGCCTTCGTTCGAGGCGAAGCGGGGAGCGGAGTGGAGCACGGTCATTTGACGATATCCAACGAATTCATGATCCGCTCTGCCCTGACCTTGGTGGTCTGGCAGTCCGTTGCCGTCGCGAAATAGTTGATGGTGACGAGGTCCGCGCCATGGCGCACCGCCAGCTTCCACTTGCAGCGCCCCTCTTGCGAGATCAGCGAAATGAACGCCTTGTCGCCATTGTAGTCGAGCCGTTCGGCCTTGCCGGCCTTGGCATCGTCGGCAAATTGCTGCTCGAAGAAATGGTCCGCACCGGCCGCACCGGTATCGTAGGAGCCGCGCAGCACCATCGCCCAGTCGGTCAGCTTTTCCGGCTCGACGCACAGCAGGATCGTCGCCGACTTTGCATAGGGCGACTTGCCATCGGTATTGGGCGCATCGGCAAAGCTCAGTTCGTTGAACTTGCACGGCATTTCAACGAACATTCCGCCGGTAACGGTGCGCACCAGGGTAAAGCCATCGGCGTCCAGGGTCCCGGCATTGACCTGATGGCGCTGGATATCGCCCGGCTTGGCCTGGGCCATGGCCGGCACGGTCAGCGCCAGCGCGGCGAGGAGGAGTGCGGTCTTGTTCATCGTTCGATCGTCCCGACCCGGCGGATCTTCCGCTGCAACTGCATCACACCATACATGAGCGCCTCGGCGGTCGGCGGGCAGCCGGGGACATAGATGTCCACCGGCACGATCCGGTCGCACCCGCGCACCACGGAGTAGCTGTAGTGGTAATAGCCGCCGCCATTGGCGCAGCTGCCCATCGAGATGACGTACTTGGGCTCGCTCATCTGGTCATAGACCTTGCGCAGCGCCGGGGCCATCTTGTTGCACAGCGTGCCGGCAACGATCATCACGTCGCTCTGGCGCGGGGAGGCGCGCGGGGCAAAGCCGAAGCGTTCCATGTCATAGCGCGGCATGTTGACGTGGATCATCTCCACCGCGCAGCAGGCCAGGCCAAAGGTCATCCACCACAGCGAACCGGTACGGGCCCACTGGAACAGGTCTTCGGTGCTGGTGACAAGGAATCCCTTGTCATTCACCTCGGCATTGATCGAGTTGAAGAAATCCTGATCGGGCGGGACCAGATCGGGGCGGTTCCAGGCCGGGCGGCCAAGTGCGTCGAGTTGGTCGGTCATTCCCAGTCCAGAGCCCCCATCTTCCAGGCGTAGACCAGGCCGAGCACCAGCTCGCCGATGAACACCATCATCGTGATCCAGGCGGCCCAGCCCATTTCGAGGAAGCTGACCGACCAGGGGAACAGGAAGGCGGCTTCAAGATCGAAGACGATGAACAGGATCGCAACCAGATAGAAGCGAACGTCGAACTGGCTGCGCGGTTCCTCGAAGGCGGGAAAACCGCATTCGTACTCGCTCATCTTCTCGTCAGTGGGATTGTGCGCGCCGGTCAGGCGGGCCACCCCCATCGGCAGGAACACGAAGGCCGCCGAAAGGGCGAAGGCTATGCCGAGATAGATCAGGATCGGCAGGTATTGCGAAAGGTCGACCAAGGGACTGACTCGCCTTGCTGAACAGATAGCCGCGCCCTAGTCCCGGCGCCGCCCTGGTGCAAGGGGGCCAGCCCCTAGTTTCGGCCAGAAAAGGCGAAAAGTTCCCCTACTTCTTGAGCTCGCGCCTGAGCGTGGCCTGGGTCTCCTTGCCGTAGGGCGGCTTGAAGCCCGAGAGCTTGCCGACATCGAGCCCGGACTGGCGATAGACCGCGCGGGCGTGGCTGAAGGTCTTGAACCCGTCGAGCCCGTGGTAATTGCCCATCCCCGAAGGCCCGACGCCGCCAAATGGCAAGTCTTCCATGGCGTTATGGAACAGCACATCGTTGACAGTGACCCCGCCCGAGATCGTCCGCGAAAGCACCTTCGCTTCCTCGGCCTTGTCCTCGCCGAAGTAATAGAGCCCCAGCGGCCGGTCGTGGGCGTTCACGTAATCGATTGCCTGGTCGATCGAATCGTAGGTCATCACCGGCAGGATCGGGCCGAAGATTTCCTCCTGCATGACCTTCATGTCGTCGTTGACATTGCGGACGATGGTCAGCGGCATCTTGTTGCCGTTGGACGATTTGAAGTCTTCGCCGGCCGGGTTGACCTCGATCAGCTCCGCACCCTTCTCCTGGGCATCCTTGAGGTACCCTTGCAGGCGTTCGAAGTTACGCCCGTTAACCACCGAAGTGTAGTCGTCATTGGCCAGCAGCGAGGGATACATTCCGGCGACGCCGGTCTTGACGCTCTCGATCATGTCGCCCTCCTGATCCTTGGCGACCAGCAGGTAATCGGGCGCAAGACAAATCTGCCCGGCGTTCATCATCTTGCCCATGGCGATCCGCTCGCCAGCCTTCTTCTTGTCGGCGCTGCGGCCGATGAAGGTCGGGCTCTTGCCGCCCAGTTCCAGCGTTACCGGCACCAGATTGTCCGCCGCCGCCCGCATGATGTGCTTGCCCACGCTGGTCGCGCCGGTGAAGATCAGGTGATCGAAAGCCAGCTTGCTGAAGGCCGTGCCGACATCGACCCCGCCGGTGAAAACGGCCATTTCCTCTTCGGCGAAGTATTGCGGCACCACCTCGGCAAACAGCTCTGCCACCCGTTCGGTGAACTCGCTCGGCTTGACCATCGCGCGGTTCCCGGCGGCCAGGATTCCCGCCATCGGCACCATGACCATCCCGACCGGGAAGTTCCATGGCGCGATCACCCCGACCACCCCCTTGGGTTGATAGACAACCTTGGCCTTCGCCCCGATCAGGCCGAGCGGAAACATCGCCTTGCGCTTTTCATCCCGGCTCCAGGCATCGAAATGCTTGCGGGCATGCTTGAGCGCGCCGACCGAAGGCATGATGTCGGTCATCAGCGTCTGTTCGGTGCTGCGGTGGCCGAAATCGGCGCTGACCGCCTTGGCGAAGGCATCCTTGTGGTCGATCAGCAGGGCGATCGCCCGGTCGATCCGGTCGCGCCGGACCGACAGCGCTTCGGGCATGGCAGCAGTAAAGGCGGCGCGCTGCCTCGCCAGCACGCTGTTCATGCGGTCGATTTCGGCGGTGCTCATGGTCTGGTCCCTTCCCGGTTGCTGTTTGCCACCCTTTTCAGGGATTGCCGGTTGCATGGCAAGGCCCATTCCCGGGGCGGAAAAACGGGCCTTTCCAAGCAGCCGGACTATGGTAGTCGTTGCCCTACGTCGCGCTTGGAGACTTTAGATGCAAAAGTTGATTCGCACTTTGCTTGCCCTGTTCGCCGCCTTTGCCGCGGTTCAGGCGATGCCCGCCGCAGCCAAGAACGTGGTTGCCGATATCGATCAGATCGCCGACGTGATGAAGGGCGCCGGCCACAAGGTCGAAGTCAAGGATGTGAAGGGCGAGCGTTTCATCTCGGCCGAAGGCTCGGGCTACAAGTACGCGATCTTCTCGTTCGGTTGCGATGACGCCGGCAAGAACTGCAAATCGATCCAGTTTTTCGTCGCCTTCGATCCCAAGTCCAGCCCCTCGCTCGAGCAGATGAACACCTATGCGCGCGAGCATCGCTGGGGCCGCCCCTACCTCGACAAGGAAGGCGATCCGGCGATCGAATTCGATCTCGACCTCGAAAAGGGCGGAATGTCGCCCGAGCTGTTCCTCGACAATGTCGAATACTGGGAAGCGATCATGGTCGCCTATGCCGAATGGGTGTTCGAAGGCAAGGACGCTGCCAAGTAAGCTGCCGCTGCCGGCGGCGATTGCCATTGTTGCGATGCAGCATTAGACGGGAGGGGACTCGTCCCCTTCCGTGAAAGGCTGCATGCCATGGCCCAGATTTCCGCAAACGATCCGATTGTCATCCTGTCCTACGCCCGCACCCCGATGGGCGGCATGCAGGGCGCACTCGCCGATGTAAGCGCAACCGATCTTGGCGCCACCGCAATCAAGGGCGCAGTCGAACGCGCAGGGATCAAGGGCGAGGATGTCGAGCGGGTCTACATGGGCTGCGTCCTGCCGGCTGGTCTGGGTCAGGCCCCTGCCCGCCAGGCGACGATCAAGGCCGGCCTGCCCAAGTCGGTCCAGGCAACCACCGTCAACAAGGTTTGCGGATCGGGCATGCAGACCCTGATCATGGGAGCCGAAGCCCTGGCCGCCGGGTCCATCGACATGGTGGTCGCCGGTGGCATGGAATCGATGACCAATGCCCCCTACATCCTCAAGAAGCACCGTTCGGGCGCGCGGATCGGGCACGATACCGCCTATGACCACATGTTCCTCGACGGGCTGGAAGACGCCTATGAGGCCGGCCGGGCGATGGGCACCTTCGCCCAGGATACCGCCGATGCCTATCAGCTGACCCGCGAGGCGCAGGACGCCTATTCGATCGAATCGCTGCGCCGCGCCCAGGCCGCGATTGCCGAGGGCGCCTTTGCCGCCGAAGTCGTGCCCGTCACCGTGGTCAGCCGCGCCGGTGAAACGGTGGTCGATACCGACGAGCAGCCCGGCAAGGGCCGCCCGGACAAGATCCCGACGCTCAAGCCGGCCTTCGCCAAGGACGGCACGATCACCGCCGCGACCTCAAGCTCGATCTCGGATGGTGCCGCCGCGCTGGTGGTGACTCGCGCCAGCGTTGCTTCGGCCAAGGGGCTGGCTCCGGTCGCCACGGTCGTCGCCGTGGCCGCCCACGCCCAGGAGCCCAAGGATTTCACCACCGCCCCGGTCGGCGCAATCAACAAGGTGCTGGACAAGGCCGGCTGGACCCTGGCCGATGTCGACCTGTTCGAAGTGAACGAAGCCTTTGCCTGTGTCGCGATGTTCGCGATGCATGACCTTGGCATCCCGCACGAGAAGATCAACGTCCACGGCGGCGCGACCGCGTTGGGCCATCCGATCGGCGCTTCGGGTGCGCGGATTGTCACCACCCTGATCGCCGCGCTGCAACGCCACGGCAAGAAGAAGGGCGTCGC
>CAZNII010000081.1:5865-8867 GCA_964573075.1 uncultured Novosphingobium sp.
GGGGAGCCTCAGGGCTCCCCTGCCCCCCAGATCCGGTCCTGCGGGACATAGCCCTTGCGCGGGCCGACGGTCAGCTGGCACCAGCCATTGCCGCAATCGCCCAGCACCCCGATCACACCGGGCGCGAGCCGCCACAGCAACTTCGCGCCGGGATTGCCGGCTTCGCGCATGTCGACCGGTTCCTTGCCCTGGATATAGCCGGTGCGCTGGCGGGTCAGCAGGCTGTGCAGCACCCAGCCCTGGGCTCCGGCCGGATCGCGGACATAGCGCCAGCCTTCCTTGATCCGCAGTACCTTGAGCGGCAGCAACGGGCGCTTGTAAACCCACAGGATCCGGTAATCCTCGCCCGGCCCGACCCGCATGTTGACCTCGCTCGAGCGGATCGAGGCCCAATAGGGAGTCTTGGCCGTGTCCTGGGCCAGGGCCGGAACAGCCAGACCGAGAACGGCGAGAATCGAGAGGAATCGGCGGGGGATGGCCATGATCGGAATGATAGCCTGGCGGGCCGACCCGCTTCAAGCCGCTTGACCGCGCTGCCCACCACGGCCTAGCGCGTTTCCCATGACAGTGGTCACCGACACCAGGCTCACCCGCAGGCTCGAAGGCAAGCCGCGCGTCCATGTCACCCGGCACCTGCTGCCCTCGGTCGAGGCGCGGATGGGCGAATTGTTCGACGTGGTGCTAAACGTCGAGGACCGGCCGATGACCCGTGACGAGCTGATCGCGGCAATGGCCGGCTCGGACGTCCTGGTCCCGACCGTGACCGACCGGATCGACGCGGCCATGCTCGAGGCGGCGGGCGACCGGCTGGGGCTGATCGCCAATTTCGGCGCCGGGATCGAACACATCGATCTTGCCGCCGCCCGCGCCCGCAAGGTGATCGTCACCAATACCCCCGGGGTCTTCACCGACGACACTGCCGATCTGACGATGATGCTGATCCTCTCGGTCCCGCGCCGGCTGGGCGAAGGCAGCCGGCTGGTGCGCGACGGCAAGTGGACCGGCTGGGCCCCGACCGCCATGCTGGGCCGCTGCATCGGCGGCAAACGGCTGGGAATCGTCGGCATGGGCAGGATCGGCCAGGCCGTGGCCCACCGCGCCCGCGCCTTCGGGATGGAAGTGGTCTATCACAACCGCCACCGCCTGCCCCCCAGCGTCGAGAACATGTTCGGCGCGAGTTACGAGCCTGACCTTGAGCGCCTGTTTGCCGAATCCGACGTGCTGACCCTGCACTGCCCCGCGGGCGCGGGAACGCACCATCTGGTCAATGCCGCCCGGCTCGCCTCGATGAAGCCCACCGCCTACCTGATCAACACCGCCCGCGGCGACCTGATCGACGAGGAAGCCCTGATCGCAGCGCTGCAGGACGGAACCATCGCCGGGGCTGGGCTCGACGTTTTCGCGCGCGAGCCGCAGGTCGATCCGCGGCTGATCGCACTGCCCAACGTGATCACCCTGCCCCACCTCGGCAGTGCGACGATCGAGGGGCGCGAGCATGCCGGGGAAAAGGTGATCGCCAATATCCGCTTCTGGGTCGATGGCCACCGTCCGCCCGATCAGGTGCTGGAAGGCTGGGCATAAGCGGCAAACGGCGCAACATTGCGAAAGCGCGCGCCTTGCCTGCCATGCAAACCTTGCTTTAATCCGGCGCCCGTAGAGAATCGCAAGCGGCGCGGAGATGGCGCCCGAGGGGAGCTTTCGATGCGCAAGTTCAACGCAATCTGCCTGGCCGCCGTGGCCGCACTGGCGCCGCAGCTGGCCCTGGCCCAACCGGCCGCACAGCCGGCGGAAGTGGTGGCAGGCGCACTCAACAGCGGCGATACGGCCTGGGTACTGGTTTCGGCCGCGCTGGTCATGCTGATGACCATGCCGGGGCTGACGCTGTTCTACGGCGGGCTGGTGCGGGCCAAGAACTTCCTTTCGGTGATGGTCCAGGTCGGCGCGATCGCTTCGGTCGCTTCGCTGCTATGGATCATGTTCGGCTACAGCCTCGCGTTCAGCGGCGGCGAGAATGGCTGGATCGGCAATTTCGACCTGTGGATGCTCAACAACACGATCGACGTGCTGCACGGCGAGACTGACATTTCGGTGCGCACCAATGCGCTGTTCCAGATGACTTTCGCGGCGATAACCCCGGCACTGATGGTCGGCGCCTGGGTCGATCGCGCGCGGTTCGGCTGGGTTGTCGGCTTCTGCGCGCTGTGGGGCCTGCTGGTCTATGTCCCGGTTGCCCACTGGGTCTGGGGCAATGGCTGGCTGGCGGCGATGGGCACGCTCGACTTTGCCGGCGGGATCGTGGTCCACACCACCGCCGGGGTTTCCGCACTGGTTGCCGCCGCGCTAGTCGGCAAGCGCCAGGGTTTCCCGCGCCAGCTGATGCTGCCGCACAGCCCCTCGCTGACCATGGCCGGGGCGGCGCTGTTGTGGATGGGCTGGTTCGGCTTCAACGGCGGCTCGGCTCTTTCGGCCAGCGACGATGCGGCCAGCGCGATCATCAACACCCATCTTGGCGCCAGCATGGCCGCGCTGGTCTGGTTGCTGATCGAGCGGATCAAGGTCGGCAAGCCGACCAGCGTCGGCTTTGCGACCGGCGCGATTGCCGGGCTTGCGACAATCACCCCGGCGGCCGGCTTCGTCTCACCCGGCGCGGCGATCGTGATCGGCATGGTTGGCGCGCTGGTCTGTTTCCCGATGATCCAGCTGGTCAAAAAGAAGCTCGAGATCGACGATTCGCTCGACGTATTCGCGGTCCACGGGATCGGCGGGATCACCGGTTCGATCCTGCTGGCGCTGTTCCTCGATCCGGCGATCGGCGGGGCCGGCTATGCCGAAGGCGCAACCATGCTCAGCCAGTTTGCCGCCCAGGGGATCGGCGTTTTTGCCGTCGCGGTCTGGTCGGCGCTAGCCACCACCCTGATCGCGCTGCTGGTCAGCCTGGCCTTCCCGATGCGGGTCAGCGAAGATGACGAGCGCGAAGGGCTCGACCTTGCCAGCCACGGCGA
>CAZNII010000081.1:8967-11603 GCA_964573075.1 uncultured Novosphingobium sp.
CTCAGTCGCCGGTCAGGATCCGGTCAACCAGCTGCTTCACCGTGGGGGTGAAGTTGTTCGAATAGAACGGATCGGTCCGGAAATTGTGCGCGGCATGGCCGGCGAACATCAGGTTCTTGTCGATGTCCTCGCCGTGGACGATCGCCTTCAGCGTCTTCTGGATGCAGAAGCTGCGCGGATCGGCGAGGTAGCCGGTGCTGTAGTCGTCATGGTCCTTCCAGGCCGAGAAACCGCAATGGGACAGGCAGCCCATGCAGTCTTTCTGGTCCTTCTGGATCTCGCCCCGTTCGGCCGGATCGACGAACACAATCGTATCGTCGGGCGTGCGCAGGCCTTCGGTATAGCCCTGGGAAACCCACCCGCGCGCGCGTTCGAGGTCTTCGGGGGCCACCCAGAAGTTCTTGTTGCCGACGCCCACATCGAGCCGGGCGGTATGTTCGCCGGCTTCGACCTTGGAATAGGGAATCTGCCGCGCGCTGCGGGCTTCGAGATTGCGCAGGAACGGGTTGCGCACTGCCGAGCTGTAGAAGCCCGTGGGCGAGAACCGGTGGAGCAGGATATCGCCCGGCTCCAGCGTGCGCAGGTGATCCTTCCAGGCTTGCGGAATCGGGCTTTCCTGGGTCAGCAGCGGACGGGTGCCGTACTGGAAGATGATCTGGCCGAGTTCGGGGTTGTCGATCCAGTTTTCCCAGTCGCGCAGGTACCAGACGCCGCCAGCCATCACGATCGGCACCGAATCCGCGATCCCTTCGGCCCGCATCGTGTCGCGCAGCGCCTTGACCCGGGGATAGGGATCCTGCGGCTGCAAGGGGTCTTCGGCGTTCGACAGGCCGTTGTGGCCGCCGGCCAGCCAGGGATCTTCGTAGACCACCGCGCCCATCAGATCGGCGACCTTGTGGTAGGCGCGCTTCCACAGCGCCCGGAAAGCGCGGGCAGAGCTGATGATCGGCAGGTAGTGGACATTGAACCGCGCGGCGATTTCCGAAAGCTTGTAGGGCATCCCTGCGCCGCAGGTCACCCCGGTGATCAGACCCTTGGTCCGTTCCAGCACCCCTTCTAGCACTTGCTGGGCCCCGCCCATTTCCCACAGCAGGTTGATGTTGAGCGCGCCCTTGCCGCCGGCAATGTCATAGGCCCGGCGAACCTGTTCGACCGCGCCCTTGATACCATAGGCGATCAGTTCGTGGTGGCGTTCGGTCCGCGTCGCGCCGAAATAGGGCTGATCGCAGATGTTGCCGTGTTCGTCATAGAAATCGGCATTGACTGCGCTGACCGTGCCGATCCCCCCGGCCGCAGCCCAGGCGCCGGAGCTGGCGTGATTCGAAACCGCCACGCCCTTGCCGCCCTCGACCAGTGGCCAGACTTCCCGGCCACCATAAAGGATCGGCTTCAGCCCCTTGAAACTCATTGCGTCCCCGTCTTTCCATTTGCCGTATTGCACGGCTTGATTTCGCGCGGCTCAGGCCGCGGCCCCACTGCTTCGAACGAGGCATAATACCCGTTCAGTTCCGGTTTACGGACAAATTCGACCAGGCGAAAGCCCAAGGCGCCGAATTCGCAAAACAACAGATCCGGTTCGATCCCGTGCTGGTCGGTCGGCCGATCGACATCGACCACCACCACCTGCCCGCCGGGCTTGAGCGCCGGGCGCAGGTGCCACAGGAAGGCATAGGGCTCGGTCACTTCGTGGTACATGTGGACCATGAAGACCCGATCGAAACTGCCGGCCGGCAACCGTGGATCCGCCGCCGCGCCCGGCTTGATCGAAACGTTGTCGAGCCGCTCGCGCTCGACCCGCTGGCCGAGCCGCTGCAGCGCCTTCTCGTCGATGTCCTGGGCCAGCACCCGGCCCTTCGGCCCGACCCGTTCGGACAGCCGCACGGTGTAATAGCCCTCGCCCGCGCCGATGTCGGCGACAGTGCTGCCCTGGCCGATCTGCGCCAGGTCCATCACCACCTTGGCCTCGCCCAGGTTGTCGCGCTGGTCCTCGTTGGAGAATTCGTTGCCCTCCACCGCCGAAACCGGCCGGAACGGCAGGGGAAAATCGCGCGCGCCCTCGGGCCGGCTGGTATCGACGGGCCCGCGGTTGCACCCCGCCAGCGCCAGCAAAACCAGTGCGGCCGCGCGCCTGCTCAATCCACGTCCTCCACTTCGACCTTTTCGCCGGTCACCCGCTGGGCCAGCGCAGCGGCCATGAACTGATCGAGCGCGCCGTCGAGCACGTCGGACGGGGTCGGGCTGGTCACCCCGGTGCGCAGGTCCTTCACCATCTGGTACGGCTGGAGCACGTAGGAGCGGATCTGGTGGCCCCAGCCGATCTCGGTCTTGGCCTGGTATTCGCCCGAGGCGGCCTCTTCACGCTTGCGCAGTTCGGCTTCGTAGAGCCGGGCCTTGAGCATGCCCATCGCGGTGGCGCGGTTCTTGTGCTGGCTGCGGTCGTTCTGGCTGGCGACCACGATCCCCGAGGGGACGTGGGTGATCCGAACCGCCGAATCGGTGGTATTGACGTGCTGGCCGCCCGCACCCGAAGCGCGGTAGGTATCGATCTTGAGATCGCCTTCGTTGATCTCGATCTCGATATTGTCGTCGATCACCGGATAGACCCAGACCGAGCTGAAGCTGGTGTGGCGCCGCGC
>CAZNII010000082.1:0-1622 GCA_964573075.1 uncultured Novosphingobium sp.
CTGGCGACGCCGTGGGTAAAGCCCTTGGCCCCCTGCGCCAGCGCCGGCGCGCCGCCCAGCCCGGCCAGCCCCAGCAGCCCGAGCTTGAGCGCATTGCGGCGGTTGGCGGCCAATGCCGGGGTCTCAGGCGCGGCGGGCGGATTGCTGAACGACATGGCTGGTTCTCCCTGTTTCGGCCCAGACTAGCCGGGATTTGGGACAGGGCAATGGCGGGTTGTGACAAGGACGCTTGACATTGCAGGCGAATCATGACAAGTTACCTTTACATTATTGCAAGGGAGCTTGACCAATGCCACCTGTTTCAAGAAGCCTGGGCTGGGCTGCGGCGCTGATCGCGCTGGCGCTGGCCAACCGTTTCGGACTGATCGCCGACAAGGATGCGGCAGTGATGTTCGCCGTGCTGCCGGCAATGTGGGTGGCAAGCGGCGGGCTGGGTCGCTGCCTGCCGCGCGGAGCCCGGGCATGAGCGCGCTGGCCGGGCGCCATCCGGCGCTGTGGGGAGCGGTCTTCGGGCTGGGCATCCTCGGGATCGCCTGGCTTGAGCGCAGCGGCCGGATCGACTGGCCGTGGAACGTGGTGCTGGTCGCCGTGGTCTCGCTCTCGCTGATCCCGATGCGCGCGGCGATGCAGGGGCGCGCGGCTGCCTGCGGCACCGACAGCCCGGCCATGCGGGCCTATATCCGCCGCTCGATGATCTGGGCGGGCGGCTATATCGTCCTGCTCGGCGTGGCGCTGACTGCGCGCAACACCTGGCACCCCGAAGGCGCGGTGCTGTGGCTGCTGGCGCTGCTGCCCAGCCTGCCGATCCTCTATCTGGTCTGGGCGCTGGGCCGCTATCTGGTCGAGGAGGATGACGAATACCTGCGGATGCGGCAGATCCAGGCCGGGCTGTTTGCCACCGGCCTGCTGCTGGCGGCGGCGACGGTCTGGGGCTTTCTCGAGACCTTCGGGATCGCTCCGCATGCCGAGGGCTGGTGGGCCGTGGCGATCTGGGCGGCCGGGCTGGGTCTAGGCGGGATCGTCCAGAACCTGCGCGAGCGGCAGGACGGCGAGTCATGAAAAACCGCCTCAAGGTGCTGCGCGCCGAGCGCGGCTGGAGCCAGCAAGACCTGGCCGAACGGCTGACCGTCTCGCGCCAGAGCGTCAACGCGATCGAGACCGGCAAGTACGACCCCTCGCTCCCCCTCGCCTTCCGCATCGCCGACGTGTTCGGCCTGCCGATCGAAGACATTTTCATGCGTGACTGATCCGGCGCGGCAGGGCAGGGATGCGGGGATGAGCGAAACCCGTTTCCATGCCCTGCCCGATGGCCGCCGGATCGCCTTTCGGCACAATCCCGGTAACGGGCCGGCGCTGGTGTTCCTGCCCGGCTACATGAGCGACATGGCCGGCGGCAAGGCCAGCGCGGTGTTCGACTGGGCCGTGGCCCATGGCCGGGCCTGCCTGCTGCTCGACTACTCGGGCTGCGGGGAAAGCGAGGGCGACTTTGCCGAGGGCACCCTGACCCGCTGGCGGGACGAGGTGCTGGAACTGCTCGCGGCGCATTGCGATGGGCCGGTGGTGCTGATCGGATCGTCGATGGGCGGGTGGCTGATGCTGCTGGTGGCGCTGGCCGCGCCCGA
>CAZNII010000082.1:1722-11193 GCA_964573075.1 uncultured Novosphingobium sp.
TGCGTTCAGGCGACGTGCAGGTGACGCTGATCAAGGACGGGGACCACCGGCTCAGCCGCGATGCGGATATTGCCCTGCTGCTGCAAAGCCTGGCAGCGCTGGGCTGAGGACCCTGCCATGCCCCTTGTCCTGCTTCTTCCCCTGATCGCCCAGATCGGCCCCGGCGGCGCCCTGCCCCAGGCGCCGCTGCCAGCCGCCAAGCCGAAAGCCGCACCCGTGAGCCAAGCCAACCTGCCCGATCCGCTCAAGCAATGCCTCGAACTGGCGATGGCGCGCCCGGCCGATGCGATCGAGGTGGCGCAGAACTGGCTGGCCGCGGCCAAGACGATGAAGGAGCGGGCCGGCGCGCGGCAGTGCCAGGCCATGGCCCTGACCCGGATCGACGGCTGGGCCGAGGCGGCGGTGCTGTTCCTGGCCGCGCGCGAGGATACCCCGGCCAACGAAGGCGCCGAGCGCGCCCGGCTGGCGGCGCTGGGTGGCAATGCCCACCTTGCCGCCGGCGATCCGTCCGCAGCGCTGGCCGCGCTCGACCTTGCCCGCAGCGATGCCCGCGATGGGGCCGATAGCGCGCTCAAAGGCCTGATCGAGATCGACCGGGCCCGCGCGCTGGTGGCGCTGGGCCGCCTGCCCGAGGCCGCCGCCGCGCTTGACGATGCCCGCGAATTCGTACCCCGCAGTGCCCAGGCCTGGCTGCTTTCGGCCACGCTTTCGCGCCGGATGGGCAATCTCGCCCAGGCCCAGCAGCAGATCGAGCGCGCGGCCGAGCTGATGCCGGTCGATCCCGAGATCGGGCTCGAGGCCGGGGTGATCGCGGTGCTTGCGGGGCGCGACGAGGCGGCGCGCAAATCGTGGCAATCGGTGATCAGGGCCGCGCCGAACAGTCCGGCGGCGAAAACCGCGCAGGGATACCTTGACCAGCTGGGGCCTTCCGCCGCACCATCGGCGCAGTGATCGAGCTTTCCGTCCTTGACCTGGTGACCGTGCGCGAAGGCGGCAGCGTGGGCGAGGCGCTGGCCGATGCCGCCGCGCTCTCCGCCTGCGCGGAAGCCGCCGGCTACAAGCGCTACTGGGTGGCCGAGCATCACGCGATGGACGGGGTAGCGGGTGGCGCGGCCTCGGTCGTGCTGGCTCACATCGGCCATGCCACCACCACGATCCGGATCGGATCGGGCGGGATCATGCTGCCCAACCACAACCCCTTCGTGATCGCCGAGCAGTTCGGGACGCTCGATGCGCTGTTTCCCGGACGGATCGACCTGGGGCTGGGTCGGGCGCCCGGGGCCGATGCACGGTTCGGCCAGGCGCTGCGCAAGGACCTGGCCCGCGCGGCCGAGAATTTCCCGCATGACGTGGTCGAGCTGCGCGCGCTGCTGACCGGTGAGCCCGAGCTGCCGATCCGCGCCACCCCCGGCCTTGGCGCCAATGTTGAGCTGTGGATGCTCGGCTCCAGCCTGTTCGGCGCGCAGCTCGCGGCGATGCTGGGCATGCCCTATGCCTTCGCCTCGCACTTCGCGCCCGACTACCTCGACCAGGCGCTGGAAACCTACCGCCGCCAGTTCCGCCCCTCGCCATGGCTCGATCGTCCGCACGTGATGGCGGCGATGACCGTGATCGCGGCCGATGACGACGAGGAAGCGGCGCTGCTCGCCACCTCGATGGACCAGAGTTTCGTTGCCCTGCGCAGCGGCAATCCCGGCCGGCTCAAGCCGCCGGTCCCCGGCTATCGCGCCAGCCTGCCGCCGGGCCAGCTGGCCATGCTGGAGCACATGCGCCAGGCCAGCGCGGTCGGCGGACCGGAAAAGGTCCGCGCCGACATTGCCCGCTTCATCGAACGGACCGCGGCCGACGAGATCATCGTTTCGGGCGCGACCTTCGATCCGGCCAAGCGCCGCCGGAGCCTGGAAATAACCGCAAGAGCAATCGCCTAGGCCTATTTCCCTAGGGGCATGGTGGTTGCGGTTGAGACTACTTTGCTTTAGGGTGCGCAAAAATGCTACGAGTGTCAGCAATAAAATAACACGCAGGAGTGGCGGCTCCGGCCGCCTGAGGAGTGTGCCCAGATGAGTTCGAAGACCGCCCTGGCCAAGGCCCTTTCGCAGCGCCTTTCGGTTGCGCTGCTGCCCGGCGATGCCCCGTTCGCCAAGGGCGAGCTGGAACAGGCCGCCGAGTTCGTTGCCGCCGCCGCGGCCCAGCGCGAGCCGGGCACCGTGGCGATCGGGCTTGAATCGGTTTCGGGCGCCGCCGGGCAGCGGTTCATGCGGCTGGCGCTGATCAACGACGACATGCCGTTCCTGGTCGATTCGATCGCCTCGACGATTGCCGCGCATGGCCTGGCGATCGACCGGCTGCTCCACCCGGTGGTGCCGGTGCGGCGCGATGCCAAGGGCAAACTGGTTGAGCTGGTCGAAGGCGAGGCGGCCGGGGAAAAGCGCGAATCGATGGTCTATATCGAGACCAGCCGCGCCGATGCGCGCCAGCGCCGGCAGCTGGAACAGTCGCTCGAATCGACGCTTTCCGACGTGCGCGCCGCGGTGCAGGACTGGCCGAAGATGCAGGACGCGATGGCCGCCGATGCCGATGCCTGCGCCGATGGCGAAGGCGCCGCGCTGCTGCGCTGGTTCAAGGACGGGATGCTGACCCAGCTGGGCCATGTCACCCGCCACCGCGACGGCAGCCAGAGCGGGGCGCTGGGGATCTGCCGCAAGGGCGCGAAGGCGCTGCTCGGCCCGATTTCCTATGAACGCGCCTTTGCCTGGTTCGAGGGCCAGCAGAAGGGCGCGCGGGTGCCGCTGGTGGTCAAGTCCAACCTGGTCAGCCAGGTCCATCGCCGGGCCCAGCTCGACCTGTTCGTCCTGCCGGTGCTCGACAAGGGCCGGGTCACCGCGCTGTCGGTCCATGCCGGGATCTGGACCAGCGCCGCGCTGGCCGCCGCGCCGACCCAGGTCCCGCGGCTGCGCTCGCAGCTGGCGGATCTGGCCAAGCGCTTCGGCTTTTCGCCCCAGGGCCACGCCGGCAAGACCCTGGCCCATGTCCTGACCGAGCTGCCGCATGACCTGCTGGTCAGCTTCAGCGACGCCGATGTCGAGCGGATCGCCACCGCGACGATGAGCCTGACCGACCGGCCCCGCCCCAAGCTGGCGCTGGTCTGTTCGGCGCTGGAACGCCACCTGTTCGCCTTTGTCTGGGTCCCGCGCGACATGATGTCGACCGCCACCCGGCTGCAGGTCGCGGCGATGCTGGTCGAGGCGGCCGGCGCGCCGGTGCTGGACTGGAGCACCCAGATCGACGGCAACCTGGCGCTGATCCGCTTTGCGCTCGACCTGCCCGAAGTCGCCGTCCTGCCGGCCGAGGCGCCGCTCGACGCGCGGCTCAAGGCGATGCTGCGCGGCTGGGCCGATGCGGTCGAGGCCGAGATCGCGGCGAGCGAGGAACCGAGCCGGGCCGCCGCCATGGCCCACCGCTATGCCGAGGCATTCCCGCTGGCCTACCGCACCGGCTATGGCGCCGCCGAAGCCGCGATCGACATTGCCCGGCTGCGCCGCGTGGCCGGCGATGGCGAGGAAGGGCCGCTGCGCGATGCCCGCCTGCACCTGGTGGCCGGCGACGAGGCGGGCGTGCTGCGCCTCAAGCTGTACCAGCGGACCGGGTCGCTGGCGCTGTCCGACGCGGTTCCGGCCCTGGAGAACTTCGGGTTCCGGGTGATCGAGGACATTCCGACCGAGCTTGACGAAGGCAAGCTGGGCACGATCCACGATTTCCTGCTCAAGACCCCGGCCGGGCTCGATCCGGCCAGCCTGATGGCCCGGGCCGAAGCGGTCGAAGCGGCGATCGCCGACGTGCTCAACGGCGCGGCCGAGGATGATCCGTTCAACCGCCTGATCAGCGCGGTGGCGCTGGGCGCGGGCGAGGCCAACTGGCTGCGCGCCTGGTACCGTTATCTGCGCCAGGCCGGGCTCAACTATTCGGTGCCGACCGCGGTCGATGCCTTGCAGAACGCGCCGCAGGTGACCCGCGCGGTGATCGCGCTGTTCGCCTGCCGCCACGATCCGACCTTCAAGGGCGACCGGGCCAAGGCCGAAGCGGCCGCGCAGGAGGAAATCCGCGCCGGGCTGGCCCAGGTCAAGGCGATCAACGACGATCGCCTGCTGCGCCAGTTCCGCGCGGTGGTCGAGGCGTGCCTGAGGACCAACGCCTTTGCCCCCGCCGGGGCCGAAGCGCTGGCTTTCAAGCTCGATTCGGCGCTGGTCCCGGGCCTGCCCAAGCCGCTGCCCTGGCGCGAGATCTTCGTCTATTCGCGGCGGGTCGAGGGGATCCACCTGCGTTCCGGCCCGGTCGCCCGCGGCGGCCTGCGCTGGTCCGACCGGCGCGACGACTTCCGCACCGAGATCCTCGGGCTGATGAAGGCCCAGAAGGTCAAGAACGCGGTGATCGTGCCGGCCGGGGCCAAGGGCGGGTTCTATCCCAAGCAGTTGCCCGATCCCGCGCGCGACCGCGATGGCTGGCTGGTTGAGGGCAAGGACAGCTACAAGCTGTTCATCCGCACCCTGCTGTCGGTCACCGACAACATCCTGGCCGGCAAGGTGGTCCACCCCAGGGGCGTGACGATCCGCGACGGCGAGGATCCCTATTTCGTGGTCGCCGCCGACAAGGGCACCGCGACTTTCTCCGACACCGCCAACGCGATTGCCGAGGAACACGATTTCTGGCTCGACGATGCCTTCGCCAGCGGCGGTTCGAAGGGTTACGACCACAAGGCCATGGGGATCACCGCCAAGGGAGCCTGGCTTTCGGTCCGCCGCCACTTCCTCGAAATGGGAATCGACGTACAGAGCCAACCGATCCGGGTTGCCGGCTGCGGCGACATGTCGGGCGACGTGTTCGGCAACGGCATGCTGCTGTCGAAGGCGATTAAGCTGGTTGCCGCTTTCGACCATCGCCACATCTTCCTCGATCCCGATCCCGATCCGGCCAAGAGCTGGGCCGAACGCAACCGGATGTTCGCCCTGCCGCGCTCGAGCTGGGAGGACTACAGTGCCAGGCTGATCTCGAAGGGCGGCGGGGTATTCCCGCGCAGCGCCAAGGAAATTGCCCTGTCGAAGGAAGTCCGCGCGATGCTGGGGCTCGAGGTCGAGACGATCGACCCCGACGGCCTGATCACCGCGATCCTCAAGTCGCAGGTCGATCTGCTGTGGTTCGGCGGGATCGGCACCTATGTGAAGAGCAGCGCCGAAAACAACGTCCAGGTCGGCGATCCGGCCAACGACGCGCTGCGGATCGACGGGGCCGATATCCGCGCCCGGGTGATCGGCGAAGGCGCCAACCTGGGCACCACCCAGGCCGGGCGGATCGAGTTCGCGCTGCATGGCGGGCGGATCAACACCGACTTCATCGACAATTCGGCCGGGGTCGATTGCTCGGACAACGAGGTCAACATCAAGATCGCCCTGGCCGGCGCCAAGCGCGCCGGGCGGCTGAGCGAACCGGCGCGGGTCAAGCTGCTCGCCAGCATGACCGACGAGGTTTCGGAAATCGTGCTGGAGGACAACCGGCTTCAGGCGCTGGCGCTGTCGATCGCCCAGGCCGGCGGCGCGGCGGCCACCGCATCGCACCTGCGGCTGATCGAAACGCTGGAAGCCAGCGGGCAACTCGATCGCAAGACCGAAGGCCTGGCCGACAATGAGGTCTATGTCCGCCGTGCCGCCGACGGCCAGGGGCTGACCCGGCCGGAACTGGCGGTGCTGCTGTCGAGCGCCAAGCTGCAGCTGCAGGCCGCGATCGAGGCTTCGCCGCTGCCCGACGATCCGGGGCTGGCCGAAGAGCTGCTCGCCGCCTTCCCGGTGCCGATGCGGGCCAAGTTCAAGCGCGACATCCTGGAACACCGGCTGCGCCGCGAGATCATCGCCACCAAGCTGGCCAACCGGCTGGTCAACCGGCTCGGGCTGATCCACCCGTTCGAACTGGCCGAAGAGGAAGGGGCGAGCCTGGCCCAGGTCGCCGCCGCCTTCGTCGCGGCCGAGCGGCTGTTCGACATGGCCGGGGTGTGGCAGCGGATCGAGACCGCGGCGATGAGCGAGACCGCCCGCATCACCCTGTTCGACCGTGCCGCCGCGGCGCTGTCCGACCATATCGCCGACCTGCTGCGCGTGGGCGGGCACGGCTGCGAGCCGTCGAAGCTGGTCGCCGAACTGCAGGGCGCGGTCAGCGAACTGAGCGGCGACATCGACAGCCTGCTGACCGGCGAGGCCCGGACCCAGTCCGAGCGGATGCGCGCGGCGCTGGGCGAAGCCGGGGCGCCGGCCGAAGAGGCCGGGCTGGTCGCCCGGCTCTATGACCTTGACGGCACGGTCGGGATCGCCCGCCTCTCGCGCGAGAGCGGCTGCCCGGCGCGGGCAATCACTGCCGCCTTTGCCGATATCGGCGCGCGGATGGGGCTCGACTGGGCCCAGCAGACTGCCGCGCGGATGAGCCCGTCGGACCCGTGGGAACGCTTGCTGGTCAATGGGCTGGCCCGTGATTTCCAGCAGATCCGGCTCGATTTCCTGCGCCGCACCATGGGCCGGAAATGCCAACCGTCCGATGCGGTCGCACGCTGGGCCGAAACCCAGGCCGATGGCATTGCCCAGTTCCGCCGGGTCGTCGCCCGGGCCCAGGCCGCAGTGCCGGTCGCCCCGGCGATGCTGGCCCAGCTGGCCGGCCAGGCGCGCAACCTGCTCGGGCGTTAGGGGGCAAGCTCCCCAAGCGCCCAGCTTGCCGCTTCGGCCACCACCGGGTCGGGATCGGACAGCAGCGCCCGGACCGGAGCGGCCAGCGCCGGATCGCCGCTGTTGCCGGCGGCGTAGAGGCAATTGCGCACGAACCGGTTGCGCCCGATCCGCTTGACCGGCGAGCCCGAGAACAGCTTGCGGAAACCCGCATCGTCGAGCGCCAGCAGTTCGGCCAGACGCGGCGCGGTCAGTTCGGCGCGGGGCAGGAACGGCTTCATCGCCGCCGCCGCGTCGGCGAACTTGTTCCACGGGCAGACCGCCAGGCAATCGTCGCAGCCGTAGATCCGGTTGCCCAGCGCCCTGCGGAATTCGACCGGGATCGCATCCTTCAATTCGATCGTCAGGTAGGAAATGCAGCGCCGCGCATCGAGCCGGTAGGGCGCGGGAAAGGCGCCCGTCGGGCAGGCCCGCTGGCAGGCATCGCAGGACCCGCAGCGGTCCTTGCCCGGCACGTCGGGCTCGAGCTCCAGCGTGGTATAGATCGCCCCCAGGAACAGCCACGATCCCTGTTCGCGGCTGACCAGGTTGGTGTGCTTGCCCTGCCAGCCGAGGCCCGCAGCCGCGCCCAGCGGCTTTTCCATCACCGGGGCGGTATCGACGAAGACCTTGACCCCGATCTCACCCAGCCCGCGCCGGGCCGCTTCGGCTACCAGCCAGCGGGCCAGCGCCTTGAGCGCCTTCTTGACCGTGTCGTGATAGTCCGCCCCTTGCGCATAGACCGAGATCCGCGCCCGGTCCGCCGACCCGGCGAGCGCCAGCGGATCGCCCCTGGGGGCATAGCTCATCCCCAGCGCGATCACGCTGCGCGCTTCGTCCCACAGGCCTTGCGGACTGCGGCGATGGTGCAGGCGGTCGGCCATCCAGCCCATCTCGCCGTGCATTCCCGCCTCCAGCCAGCCTTCCAGCCGGGCCGCGCGCAGCGGGTCTTCGGCCGCCGCGGCGATCCCGCACGCGGCGAAGCCCAGCCGCCGCGCTTCGGCCGCCAGGTCTTGCTTGAGCGATGTGGGTGACGCGGCGTTAACCAAACTTCCTGTTGCTCCTGTTCATTCGCGGCCCATAGTGACCTGAACCATGAAGCTAGGGGAAGGACCGATGGGGAGCAACGCGCCGCGCGCAACAACCGCGCCGCTGGCGATCGAGGCGCGCGGGCTGGTCAAGCGGTTCGACGGCTTCACCGCGGTCGACGGGATCGACATTTCGGTTCCCGAAGGCGCGATCTACGGGATTCTCGGCCCCAACGGCGCGGGCAAGACCACCACGCTGCGGATGCTGCTGGGGATCATCGATCCGGACCAGGGGATCCGCCGGATCCTCGGCACCGACCGCCCGCACGAAGTGGCCCACACCATCGGCTACCTGCCCGAAGAGCGCGGGCTCTACCCCTCGATGAAGACCTATGAGGCGATCGCCTTCCTCGGCGCCCTCAGGGGCCTGCCGCTGGCCGAAGGACGCCGACGCGGCAAGCAGCTGCTTGAGGAACACGGCCTCGGCTATGCGATCGAACGGCAGATCCGCCAGCTGTCCAAGGGCATGGCCCAGCAGGTCCAGCTGCTCGGCACGCTGGTCCACGAACCCCGGCTGGTGGTGTTCGACGAGCCGTTTTCGGGCCTCGACGCGCTCAACCAGGGCAAGCTTGAGCGGATGATCCGCGGGTTGGCCGAAAAGGGCACGACGGTGATCTTCTCGACCCACGTCATCGCCCATGCCGAACGGCTGTGCGACGAAGTGGCAATCATTGCCGGGGGCAAGGTGCCATTCGCCGGGCCGGTCGACGTTGCGCGCGACCGGATCCGCCCGCAGGTGCGGCTCGAGACCCGGGCGCACGATGGCGCCTGGCGCGCCGCGCTGCCGGCCGATGCCCGGCACGAGGGCAATTTCTGGTTCTTCAGCCTGCCCGAAAGCGGGATCGAGCCGCTGCTGCGCGCGCTGATCGAGGGTGAGGCCGGAATCCTTTCGCTGTCGATCGAACGCGCCGGGCTGCACGATGCCTTTGTCGCGATCGCCGGTGAGGCGGCGGCCAAGGCACTTGAGGAAGAAAAAGAGGAGATCCGGCGGTGAGCGAGCAATTCCACACCGGGCGGCTTTCCACCCTGGCTGCGGCTTTCGTCGTCGCGCGGCGCGATTTCGTCGCGATCCTGTTTTCGCGCAGCTTCATCTTCTTCCTGCTCGGGCCGCTGTTCCCGATCCTGGTCGGCGGCCTCGCCGGGGGGATCGGCCAGCAGGTCAAGAGCCACGCCGACCGGCCCGAGCTGGGCGTGGCGATGTCCGCCGCCGATGCCGAGGCCATGGTCAAGGCGCAGCAGTTGCTGGCCCCGCAAGTCGGCCCGGCCATGCCGGTGCTGGTGGTGGTGAAGAAGCTCGAGCCGGGCGAGAGCTTTGATCCGGCGGCCGAAATGAAGGCCAACAAGGGCAACCTTGCGGCAATCGTCAGCGGCACGCTCGAAAAGCCGGTGCTGACCGGCCCGCAGGAGCGGATCGAGGACTGGCAGGGCCGCGTCGCGCTGCTGGTGGCCCAGGCTTCCGGCCAGGGGGCAAGCAGCTTCCCGGCCGTATCGCTGGCCAGCACCGCCACCTCCAAGGCCGATCAGACCCGCAGCCGGCTGATCACCGCCCAGGGCGGGCAGACGATCCTGTTCCTGCTGACCATGCTGCTCGCCGGCATGGTGCTGTCCAACCTGGTCGAGGAAAAGGGCAACAAGATCATCGA
>CAZNII010000083.1:0-5834 GCA_964573075.1 uncultured Novosphingobium sp.
GCCCGCAGGCCGCCCTTTCCCCTCTCCAACCTGGAATACGGATCAGAGCCCGGCGATCGCCTCGTCGACCAGGGCCTTGTCGGCCTTGGCGGAGTGGTTGGCGGCGATCAGCGACTGGGCGGCGCCGGCAGCGGCAGCGGCGGTCTTGGCGCGCAGTTCCTCGATCGCACCGCGTTCAGCGGCGGCGATCTTGTCTTCGGCCATCTTTTCGCGGCGCTTGATCAGGGCCTTGGTATCGTCGGCGGCCTTGGCGACGATCGCCTCGGCCTCGTGCCTGGCATGCTCGAGCATGTCGGCGGCCTCCTTTTCGGCGCCAGCGATCTTGTCGGCATATTCCTTGCGCAGCGCTTCGGCTTCGGCGCGCAGCGCCTTGGCTTCGTCAAGCTGCTTGCGGATTTCGGCGATCGAGGCATCGAGCCCCGAAGTGATCAGGCCGGGAACTTTCTTCCAGACCATCACCAGGATCAGCACGGTCATGGCCAGGGCCACCCACATGCCGGGGGTGACGAAGCCGAAGGCCATCGGTTCGGCGTGTTCGGCCCCGTGGGCGGCAGCTTCGGCGCCGTGTTCGGCGGCAGCGGCAAGCAGGCTGAAATCAGCCATTGAGCGCCTCCTTGACGGCGGCCGAGGCCGCCTTGGCGTCAACCGTCGCGCCGGTCAGGCGGGAAACGATGTCCCCGGCAGCCTCGGCGGCGACGGCTTCGATTTCCTTGAGCGCACCGCTGCGGGCCTCGGCGATGCGGGCATCGGCCTCGGCCAGACGGGCATCGATCTTGGTCCCGGCCTTGGCCAGGCTCTTTTCGCTGGCAACGGCCGCTTCGGCCTTGGCCTTGGCGATCAGGGCCTGGGCTTCGGCACGCTGGGCATTGGACTGGACGCGCCAGGCTTCTTCCGCTTCGTCTGCGTCCTTGCGGGCGGCTTCGGCCGCGGCAAGATCGTCGGCGATCTGCTTGTCGCGCGCTTCAACCGTCGCCATCACCTTGGGCACCATGCCCCGGCCGATGACGAAGAAAATGAAGCCGAAGAACACCAGCATCCAGAAGATCTGGCTGGCATAGGTCGCGGCGAGCTGGGAAATCTGAGGCATCGTTACGTCCGGATCTGCCCGGCCGGCGCCGCCCCCGGCAGGGGCAGGCGCGCAGCCGGTCGGTCAGTCAGTCGTTGGTCTTAGGCGACGAAGATCAGGATCATCGCGACGACGAACGAGAGCAGGCCCAGAAGTTCGGCGGCGGCGAAGCCGATGAACAGGCGGCCCTGCTGGCCGTCGGCGGCACCCGGGTTGCGCAGCGCGCTTTCCAGGAACGAACCGAACACGTTACCCACGCCGATGGCGGCCATGCCGGCGCCGATGGCAGCGAGACCAGCACCGATCAGCTTGGCGCTTGCAGGTTCCATGATAAAACTCCTTTTTCTCGAAAATTCGGTTGGTTGGACAGATGACTTAGTGGAGATTCTCGGCGTCGTTCAGGTAGAGCGACGTCAGCAGCGCGAAGACGTAGGCCTGGATCCCGGCGACCAGCAGTTCCAGCGCGCAGATCGCGATCATCAGCAGGAAGCTGGGCAGGCCGACAACGGTGCCCCACAGCGCGCCCGAATTGGTGCTGTCGATCACGAAGCTGGACAGCACTTCGAGCAGCACGTGGCCGGCCATCATCGCGACGAACAAACGCAGCGCGAGGCTGAACGGGCGGACCAGGAACGAGATCAGTTCGATGATCGGGATCAGCCACAGCAGCCACCAGGGCGTGCCGTGCGGCACGAACAGGCTGAAGAAGTGCAGCCCGTGGCGCCAGAACCCGACGATCAGCACGATCGAGAACGACAGGATCGCCAGCACGCCGGTGACGGTGAAGTGGCTGGTCGGGGTAAAGGGATGGACGCCGACCAGCATCAGGGGCAGCAGGCCCAGCAGGTTGGCGAACAGGATGAACATGAACAGCGAGAAGATGTAGGGCACATACTTCTTGCCGGCCGGGCCGATGTTCGCGGCGAGCAGGTTGTCGATGAAGCCGGTGAAGGTTTCCACCGCCATCTGCCAGCGCCCGGGCACCAGCTGGCGCTTCATCCCGCCGGCCACGAAGACCAGCAGGGCGGCAACCGTCAGCGCCATCCACAGCGCGGAGTTGGTGAAGGGGATGGAGTAGCCCGCGATCGACCAGTGATCGGTGCCGAACAACGGCTCGATCGTGAACTGGTGCATGGGATCGACTTTTGCCTGGTCGGCTGCCACGAAACCTGCCTCTTTCAATTCGGTCTGATGCCCCCGTGCAGCGCCTATTCGGGCCGCTGCGAGGCCATCCGGATGATGTTCCTGAAGGAGACGACGATCCCGAGGGCCATCACCGCCAACAGGCCCCAGGGCGATGTTTCGGCAAATCGGTCGATGACCCAGCCGATGAACGCACCGCCGCCGATCCCCCCGATCAGTTCGGCCAGAACGCGGCTGCCCATGCGGTAATTCGCATCGGCCTCTGCGCCCGCGACCGGCCTGTTGCGCTGTTCTTCCCGCTCGCGTGCGGCCTGTAGCCGCGCTTCGAGCGCGTCAATCCGCGCATCTTCGCCGATGGGTTCTCGGGCAGGCTGGTCATCGTTCATGGCTGGCTCCTGAAAGTGGAACGTCCCGCATGAGCAACGGTTGCCCGCCGAGGGCGCCGCCCCCTTAGCAGGCGCAGCAACTGAGTCAACCGGCACGAAAAGGCCTCTCCGCAGGGGGCTGCGGAGAGGCCGAAATTTTTGGCGATCGGCACGCGATCAGGGGCAGCGGCTGTCCCGGATCGGAGCCCCGCCGCCGCGGGTCTGCCACGAGCCGTCAGGGCCCTGGTACTTTTCCCCCGGCGCGGTCTGGAGGATCAGGCGGCAGCCCGAGGTGAAGGCATAATCTTCAACCGTGGCGTGCTGCTCGGCCGCCTTCTGGGCATAGAGCGCGCGGCGCTTGATGTTGATATCGTCGGCCATGCGCCGCACTTCGGCGCTCGGCGGCACCGGGAAACCCAGATAGCCGTCGGTCTTCTCGCCCACCTGGCCGGCGGCGCGGGCTGCGGCATAGGCCGGGTCGCGCTGCTGCGCCGAAGCCGGCGCGGCCATGACCAGGACGGCAAGCGCCGCGCTGCCGGCGGCGAGGATCGGGTTGAATTTGCTCATCATCATCTAGCCTCAAAAGATCCCAGGATTCTCGCCAATCGTCTTGTCGGCATCGGCCGCAAGGCGATAGACAACCTCCTGCTTGATGTTGATGTTGAGCTCGATCACGATCGGCTTGTCCGGTGCTTCCACCGAAACGCAGCCGGAAAGCGCCATCGCGCCGCTCATCACCATCGTCAACGCGGCCATGCCGCGCCGGTTCGACCACCGTTTCCCGGATTGATTCCTCTGCATCGGCAGAACCATCGCAAGCCGGGCGCGGTTGGTCAATTCAAGCCTGTTCATGGACCACCCCTGCTGTCTGAATGCTGAATATCGTCGTTTTTCTGCTGCGGCGGCTGTGCCGGGGGCGGCGCGGCGGGCGGCGGCAGAGATGGCGCCGGCTTGGGCCCCGGCTGTGGTCCGGCGGGACCCGGCGCGGCAGGCTGATCGGCGGGTGCCGGGTTTTCGACCCCGGCCTCGCGCCGCCGGCCCTGTTCGTCGAGCAGCCCAAGTTCGCGCGGATCGCGGACATAGGCGGGATCGTACATCGACTTGAACGAGGTGACGAGCTGATAGAACGGCGCCTTGATGTTGATGTTGAACTGCACCGGCAGCCCGGCCAGCTGGCGGGTGATGAAATTGCGCTTCGAACCCTTCCCCTGGCGAACCCCCTCGATCCGCATGGTGGTGACGATATCGCCGTCGATCTGCCCGTTGAGGCCGATTTCCATCCGCCGGAAATCGAGACTGCGCAGCGTCTGGAAGGCGAAGTTGCCCATTGCCGAGAGGTCCTTGTAGGTCAGCTCTCCGACGTAGGAGAGATTGCCGCCGGGCAGCCGCGAGACCAGCAGCCCGTTCTCGATCCGGCCGCCCTCCTGGTCGAACACCAGCGGCAGCGTGCCATCGAACAGCCCGGTGGCGGAAATGTTGCCTAGTTCGAGCTGGCTGACGAACTTGGCCGCGTTCGCGCCATCGACCTTGAGCGTGAAGCGCCGCACTTCCGATGCGCCCAGCACCATCGTGGTCGGCATCAGCTCCAGCGTGCCGTCGATAAACGGCCAGTGCGCGCCATTGACCACCAGCGTCCGCCCCGGTTCCAGTTGGAACGAGACTTCGCCGTCGAACACTTCGATCCCCGGGTTGATCGAGGCGAGCTTGAGCCGCTGGTCGGGCGCGGTCACCAGGCCGAGCAGATCGGTGAACCGCACCGTCCCGCGGGTGCCCTTGACCGGCCCGAAGGCGGCCGCGAAATCGAGGCTTTCGGTGGTGAACTGGCCGGTACTGGTCACGCCTCTGGCATCCCAGTCGATCCGCCCGTCACCGGTGACCGTGCCCTTGGCCAGCGCGATGACACCCTGGGCGAAATAGGTCAGCGTGGTCGGCTGCAGGCGCTCGTCGAACAGGATCCCCGGCACCTTGAGGTCGGCATGGCCGGCGGCGGTATCGAGATCGTGCTCGATCGAGGCGAGGACAATCTCGCGGTCGCTGCGCGGCTCGCGCAGCATGGCCTGGGCGGTAAAGGTGGTGGAATGGAGCTGGAGGGTGGCATCGCGCGCCGTTAGCGGCTCGAAGCGCGGCTGCTCCTCCCGGTCGGCCAGCTTGAACGAGGTCCCGGTTACCGCCAGATCGCCATTGGCAAAGCGCAGGTCGCCCTCGCCCTGCGAAAGATCGAGCGGGACCGGGAACAGCTTCAATTCCGCTCCGGTGAAGTGGCCAGTCACAACCTGCCCGAGATTGCCGGCAAAGTGATCGACCTTGAGCGTGCTGGGCGTGGCCAGCTTGCCCATCGAAACGTCGATCCCGCGCGCCACGAAGCGGCCGGGCCAGGCAAAGCCGATCGCCCGGCTTTTCATCCGGATCGGCGTGGTGCCAAGCGTCCCGGCCAGATCAAGCGATGCCGTCCCGGCTGCCAGCCGCGTTCCGCGCCCATCGCTGCGCAGGATCGCGCCATCGCTGCCCGGGCACAGGGTCAGGCCGCGATTGAGCAAGGCAAGGTTCCCGACCTTGAGCCGCGCGAAGCTGACCGGAGTGCATCCCCGCCAGGCCGCCAGCCCGCGCCGCTCCGACCAGTTGCCATCGACCGGCAGGACCAGATCGCGCACCTCACCACCGGGCAAGGCTCCCGAAACCTGGGCCCGTCCGGCAAAGCCGATTTCGCCGCCGGGCAATTGCACCAGCCGCAGGTCTGGCAGCGCCACCGCGCTGCTCCCGGCGCGGTATTCGGCCAGTCGGAAGCGCGCTTCCATCCCGCCCGACCCGGTCCGCCGGGCCGTACCCTCCATCCGCGGCAGGCCGGCCCCGCCGGTCACGAACTGGCCCGAAAAGCGCGGACCGCCCTTCATCCCGAGCGAAACCGCCAGCCGGCTGATGCCGACCAGGCGGGCACCGCTGCCGCCAAGCATTTCGGCCGAAGGGATGGTCAGCTGGGTGATCCCGCCGGTCTGGCGCAGAACGTAGTCGGCATGCAGCGAGGAGCCGCGCTCCTCGCGAGCCAGGGCAGTTCGCAACTGCCGCGCAAGCGGGGCGACAAGCGTGCCCTCGCCCGACTTTTCCAGACTGGCGAGGCCGCCGGCCAGATCCCGCCCGCTGCGCAGACCCTTGGCGCTGAGCCTGCCTTCGCCATCGAATCCGAGCAGCCCGTCACGGCTGCGCACAGTCCCTTCCAGCGCCAGTTCGCTGGCGGCGGCGGCCCCCAGATCAGCGTCGCCGGC
>CAZNII010000083.1:5934-11057 GCA_964573075.1 uncultured Novosphingobium sp.
AGCTTGACCGAGGCCAGCACCGGCACGCCGAGCCGCGGTGAGAATTCCAGTTCGGCGCGCGGCACGACCAGATCGGGCCGCTGCGGATCGCCGATCACGATGTTCTTCAGGACCTGCTTGCCGGTACCGATCGATTCGATCTCGTAAGTGGCCGGCAAGCCGAGATCCGCGACCTGGCCGGCGATGATCGAATTGGCGATCCGTTCGCGCGCCATCCAGACAATCGCAAGGCCCAGCACCAGCAGCAAGCCGAGCACCCCCAGCCCGCGGCGCCGGCGGCGGCGCGGCGGCTGTGCTTCCGCTTGCTCTTCAGCAGGTTCGGCCTCGGGCTCGGACATCGCTCCTACCCTTGCGCGCTTGGCCCGCGAAAGGCAAGAAAGCGCCCGCGCCTGCACCGCGAAAGGAGCACCAGTGGCCGAAGACCAGGACCAGCCGCACCACGGCCAGGGACACCGCGCCCGGTTGCGCGCGCGCCTGCTCGGCGGTGGCGAGGCGGCGCTGGCCGATCACGAGGTGATCGAATACCTGCTGATGACCGCGATCCCGCGCAAGGACGTGAAGCCGCTGGCGAAAAGCCTGCTGAGCCGGTTCGGCGGGCTG
This sequence comes from uncultured Novosphingobium sp., assembly GCA_964573075.1. GTDB lineage: Bacteria > Pseudomonadota > Alphaproteobacteria > Sphingomonadales > Sphingomonadaceae > Novosphingobium. The sequence continues at coordinate 6,535 of CAZNII010000083.1, forward strand.
GCCGGGGTGCTCAACGCCGATCCGGCGGCGCTCGCCCGCCACCCCGGCATGGGCGAAACCAGCGCCGCCGCGCTGAAGATCGTCGCGCTCGCCACCCGTCGCCTCGCCCGCACGGGTGTGCAGGACCAGCCGGTGCTGGCCAGCTGGCAGGCGCTGATCGACTATCTGACTGTGGAAATGGCCCATCTGCGCCACGAACGGGTCCGTGCGCTCTATCTCGATACCCGCAACCGCCTGGTCAGCGACGAGCTGCTGTCCGAAGGTTCGCTCGACGAGGCGGCGATCCACCCGCGCGAAGTGGTCAAGAAGGCGCTGGACCTGGGCGCGGCGGCGCTGATCCTGGTCCACAACCACCCATCCGGCTCACCCGAGCCGAGCCGGGCCGACATCCAGATCACCAACCGCATTGCCGAAGCCGCGCGGCTGCTGGGGATCTCGCTGCACGATCATGTGATTGTCGGCAAGGAAGGCCACGTCAGCCTTCGTGCCAAGGGGCTGATCTAGGCGCCCTTGCCCTTGTCGGGCTGGACCCCGGCCTTACCCGCACCGCGGCCGACCTGGCTGACCTCGGCACTCTTGGCATTGCGGACCGAACCCTTGCACCAGTTGTCGGTCACCACCGAGGCGAGCCAGGCGGCGAGGTGCTCGCCCGGACTGCAACTGGCGGCCGAATTCTTGCCGCTGCCACGCGGCTCGGCCGCGGCGGGCGCGATTCCCAGCGCCATCGCTGCCAGCAGGCCGATCACAGTCGCTTTCGAGTTTGTCATCCCCCAAACTCCCACAAGGTCCCCGTTCACCGCTGTGCAGCCACTTCCTGCACTGCCGGCTGCTGGTTCTGGACCATCGCCAGCGGAATAAGCATCACAATGGTGATCAGAGTCAAATAGACTCCGTCAATCGCCCAGCGCCGCCAGCGCGCCGTCTCGGCGCCGACGATGGCCCGGATTTCGCGCGGCAGGTAGATCCACAGGATTGCCAGTTCGATCAGATAGGCCGCCGACATCGAAATGGCGGTGGAGTTCGCCGCGAAATCCTCGGGCGGGGCAAAGGTCCAGAAGGCGTTCAGCGCGACATAGGCCATGTAGATCCCGATCACGTGGGCGACCGAGAAGACCTTGACCACCGAGATCACCGTCTTGACGATCGGCACGCCCCGCATCAGCGGTTTGATCACCAGATAGAGCAGCACCCCCAGCGACACCCACTTCAGGAAATTGTCGACCATGATCCCGAAGATGTCGCTCGATTTGGTGCTGGCGTGGATGATGTAGCGGTTCCACAGGTAAGCCCCGATCGCGGTCGAGAAGATCGCGAAGATCACGCTCTTGTTGTAGTTCTCATGATCGTCATAAACCTCGCCCTCGGTCGAGGGGCGGAAGAACTTGACCAGATAGACGATGAATTCGCGCAGGTATTTTTCCAGCGCGGAGACGATGCTCTCAACTTCCATGCCAGCCCCCCAGCCTGCCCGGCAATCACGCGACTCGCGGCCGCTCCAATCGCCTCACGGCGAAGATGACGCTTGCATTGCGCATCGCAAGGTCCTTGTTGAGAAGCCCGAGTCCCGGGCGTCCCAAGGAGAGCCAGCCATGTGCGTTGCCGCGATTGCCTGGAAAGCGCACCCGCGCTGGCAGCTGGTGGCGATCGGCAACCGCGACGAGTACCACGCCCGCCCGGCCGCGCCGCTGTCGGCCTGGGCCGATGGGCGGATCCTGGCGGGGCGCGATCTGCAGGCCGGCGGCACCTGGCTGGGCGTGGCCGAGGGGCGCTTTGCCCTGGTCACCAACCTGCGTGTGCCAGGCTATCCCCGGCCCGAACTGGCTTCGCGCGGGAGCCTGGTGACCGACTGGCTGCGCGGCAATGCCCCGGCCGGAATCGAGCGGATGAATCCGTTCAACCTGTGGATCGCCGACCGCAATGCACTGGGCTTCGTCACCAATCACCCCGAGCCCGACCGGATCGAGCTGGAGCCGGGAATCCACGGCCTGTCGAACGGACCGCGCGGCGATCGCTGGTTCAAGACCGCACGGCTCGAACTTGCCCTGGCCGACTGGCTGACGCGCGACGAACAGGAAGCCGCGCTGTTCGCGGCGCTGGGCGACGAAACCCCCGAAACCGCCGATCCCGAGGACGGCTTCTCGTCGGTCTTCATCCGCCACGAGACCTACGGCACGCGCTGTTCCACCGTGGTGCTGGTCGATGCCGAAGGGCGCGGCCGGATCATCGAGCGGCGCTTCGATGCCGCCGGCGCCGAGACGGGCGAGACGGCGCTCGAATTCGCCTGGCCAGCCTAGGAATAATCCGCCGCCAGCAGGTGCGGCCGCTCATTCGCCAGCTTGACCACCAATTCTCCGAACAGGCCATTGACCCAGGCGAACCAGTGCCGGGTGAATCTGGCGGGATCGTCCTTGTCGAAGGCCTCGTGCATGAAGCCGGTGCCGGCATGGGTATTGCGCAGGGTCCTGAGGCTCCAGGCGATCACCGCCTCGTCATCGCTCGACAGTGCGCGGACGATGATCGACATCGGCCAGACCTGCCCTTCGCCGATGTGCGGCCCGCCGATCCCCTCGGCCGCCTTGCCGCGGAAGAACCACGGGTTGGCATCGCTCCACACCGCATCGGCGGTGGTCCGCCACAGCGGATAGTCGGCCGGCAGGCAGCGCAGATAGGCCAGGCCCAGCAACGAGGGCACATTGGCATCGTCCATGAACAGGTGGTTGCCGAACCCGTCGGTCTCATAGGCCAGGACCTGGCGGCCATCGGGCAGCTGCATCACCCCATGGGCAAAAACCGCCTTCTCCACCTCGGCGGCGAGCGCAGTGGCATCCTCCGCCAGCGCCTCGTCCTTCAGCACCGCGCGGGCCAGCGCTGCGAGCTCACGCAGGGTGGCCACCGCAAACAGGTTGCCCGGGATGTTGCAGGGGAACGTGCAGGCATCGTCGGAAGGGCGGAAAGCCTGGTGGATCAGCCCGTGCTTCCTGGTCGGCACCCCGATCCCGGCCAGGGTGGTTTCGGTCGGCTGGGTGCTGTGACGCTGGAACCGGTAGGGCCCCGGGCCGGCATAGCGCTGCTGCTCGCGGAAAGTCGCGACGATCAGCCGCGCGGCGCGGGTCCAGGTATCGTCGAAGGGTTCGCTATCGCCGCTCTCGCGCCAGTAATCGTGCGCCAGCCGCAGCACGTAACACAGCGAATCGACCTCCCATTTGCGCTCGGCCACGCCGGGCTTCATCTCGGTCCGGTCGTTCCTCGACCAGTGCAGCCCGGCAGTGGAGGCCGGATCGCGGGTGAAGGCATTGGCATAGGGATCGAGCAGCACGCAGCGCGCATGGCGGCGGATCAGCCCGCGAAACAGTTCGGCCAGATGCGGATCCTTGCGGACCAGGTGGAGGTAAGGCCTGAGCTGCGCCGCCGAATCCCGCAGCCACAGCGCGTCGATGTCACCGGTGATCACGAAGGCGTCGCTCTTGCCGTCCAGCTGCCCCATCGACACCGTGGTATCGAGCGTGTTGGGAAAGCAGTTGCCGAACAGCCAGCGCAGCTCCGGATCGCGGATCAGGCCCGATACCCGCTCGATCTCTGCCTCGACGGCTTTCGAGACGAAGCGGCGCTGGGCCGGGGCGGGACGGTTTGACTGCATCGGGCGAATCTCCTGGGCGCGCAGCCGCGTCGGCACGAACAGCATTGCCGCCGAAGCGGCAAGGAAACTGCGGCGGCTGGCGGCAGGCACGGACACGCAACAAGTGGTGGCCTGTCAGGGCCTTGCGCGCAAGCCCCCGCGCCCCCTTGCCAAGCCGAACTCCCAGTCTAGTCTTGCCCCGCAACCGGAGAGGAACCAGCCATGCGCGCCCAGCAGCCCGACGGCATCCATCACATCGCGATCATGTCGGCCAACATGAAGGAACAGCTGACCTTCTTCACCCAGGTGATGGGCTTTCCGCTGGTCGGGCTGTTCGAAATGCACGGCGTGCCGGGCGGCAAACATGCCTTTCTGAAAATGGCGGATGACAGCTATTTCTCGGTCGTCGAACTGGCCGGGATCGAGGAGATTCCCAGCACGATCGGCGTGACCCACGCGGGTACCGGCGCCGGCAAGTGCGCCAAGGGGCTGGTCCAGCACATCGCCTTCCGCGCGCCCGACGAGGATGGCCTGATCGCCCTGCGCGACCGGATCCGCAGCCATGGGGTTCCGGCGATCGGGCCGATCGGGCATGGCTTCTGCAAGTCGATCTATTTCGCCGGCCCGGAAGGCCTCACGCTCGAGGTGGCCTGTGCGGTCAGCGATTGCGATCCGGCCCGCTGGGTCGATCCGAAAATGCTCGAGGCCTGCGGCATTTCCGGCGAGGAGGCACAGGCCATGCTCAACCCCGCCCCCTGCACCGCGGTCAGCCCGGTGCCCCAGCCGGCCTACGATCCGGCCAAGCCGCAACTGGCCTATCCGGCCGAGGCCCTGAAAGCGATGCTGGCCGCCCCCGACGCGGCAATCACCGCCCAGGGCAGCTATAACGAACCGCCGGTCCCGGCCT
>CAZNII010000084.1:0-11012 GCA_964573075.1 uncultured Novosphingobium sp.
CCAACAACCTCTCGTTCACGACCTTCCCGCCTTGGGTCAGCCGGATCGCATCGCCGATTTCCTCGTCGAGTACCGGCTTGCCCGCTTCCTTGTCCCAGAAGGCCGAAAGGAAGTTGTAGAGGTTGCGGGCGAACAGCGCCGAGGCGTCGGCGGCGAGGTGCGCCGGGGTATTGGACCAGCCGATGATCTTGACGCCGTGCTTCACCACCACTTCGTCGGCCTTCGAGCCTTCGACATTGCCGCCTTGTGCGACGGCGAGATCGAAGATCACGCTGCCCGGCTTCATGCTGGCGATCTGCGCGTCGGAAATCAGCCGCGGCGCGGCCCGGCCCGGGATCAGCGCAGTGGTGATGACGATGTCCTGCTTGGCGATGTGGCTGGAGACCAGTTCGGCCTGGGCCTTCTGGTATTCCTCGCTCATTTCGGTGGCATAGCCGCCCGCGCCTTCACCCTCGATCCCGGCGACGCTTTCGACGAAGATCGGCTTGGCGCCGAGCGAGACGATCTGTTCCTTGGTCGCGCTGCGCACGTCGGTGGCGGAAACCTGCGCGCCGAGCCGCCGCGCCGTGGCGATCGCCTGGAGGCCGGCAACGCCGACGCCCATCACGAAGCACTTGGCGGCGGCCACCGTGCCGGCCGCGGTCATCATCATCGGGAAGGCCCGGCCATAGGCGTTGGCCGCCTCGATCACCGCCTTGTAGCCCGCGAGGTTCGACTGGCTTGAAAGAATGTCCATCGATTGCGCACGGGTGATGCGCGGCATGAATTCCATCGCCAGCGCCTCGAACCCGGCCTTGGCATATTCATCGACCCGCGCGCGCTGCCCGAACGGATCGAGCCCGGCGACGATCCAGGCCCCGGCATTGGCGCCCTTGAGCTTCTTGGGATCGGGCCCTTGCACGCCCATCACGATATCCGCGCCCTTGACGGCATCCTTGGCCAATTCGGCCCCGGCAGCAGCGAATTCCGCATCAGAGATTGACGCGCTCTCGCCCGCGCCGGTTTCAACCGCCACGCTGGCGCCCAGCGCGATGAATTTCTTCACCGTTTCCGGGCTGGCCGCGACGCGGGTTTCCCCGCTCGCGGTTTCCTTGAGGACCGCGATCCGCATAGCCTGCAGGAACCGGTCAGACGATCATGTACATGACGAAGACGGTGACCAGCGCGGTCAGCACCGAGCCCCACTTCAGCAGGCCGATGAAGCCCTCGTAGGTGGTTTCGTGTGCCTTCATGTCATTGCCGCTGGCCATGGTCTGTTCCCTGTTGGCTAAGGATTGGAATGTCGTGGCGGGTCTCTATCGCCCATTTCCGCCCCGCTCAAGGGTGATTGCCTCCAATCCGCAGCCTTAATCGGCTCTTTACCCAATCGGGTTATGCGATCCTTTCGGAAGCAGTGGGGACAAGCGACGGGCACATGGCGGATATCGAACAGCGCCTGCTGATGCTGATCGACGATGAACCGGCGCAAAGCCGGCTGATCGCCGCGCTCGCCTCGCGCGAGGGCTGGCGCACGCTGGTCGTCAAGGACAGCGAAACCGCCATCGCCACGCTCGGCACCCGTCAGGGGATGCAGCTCAACGCGATCATCCTCGACCAGTGGGTTCCCGGCGAGGAAGCCTGCTCGCTGATCGCCGAGCTGCGCAGCCGCCGCCCCGCCCTGCCGATCCTGATGCTGACCACCAGCGCCTCGCCGTTGCTGGCGGTCGAGGCGATGCGTGCCGGGGCAACCGATTACCTGATCAAGCCGGTCGCACCCGACCGGCTGATGCAGGCGCTGCGGATGGCCACCACCCGCGAGGCTCCGCGCGACGAGCTTCAGCCGCTCACTGAAAAGATGCCCTCAACCCCCGATTTCGATGCGATGATCGGGGCGGCACCATCGTTCCGCTCGGCCCTGGCCGTTGCGGCCAAGGCGGCGCGCTGGCACGGGTCGGTGCTGATCGAAGGGGAAAGCGGCAGCGGCAAGGAAATGGTGGTGCGCGCGATGCAGGCGGCCAGTCCGCGCGCCAAGGCTCCGTTCCGGCTGCTCAACATCGGGGCGATTCCCGCCAATTCGGTCGAAAGCGCGCTGTTCGGACATGAGAAAGGCGCCTTTCCAGGGGCCTTCGACCGTCACGTCGGGGCGATGCAACATGCCGATGGCGGCACCCTTGCGCTCGACGAGATCGACCGCCTGCCGATCCACGTCCAGCAACGCCTGCTCGAATCGCTGCAACGCGGCGATGTCCGCCCGATCGGCGCGCGGCATTCGTTCCGGATCGACGTGCGACTGATCGCGGCCAGCAACCTGCCGCTGAAGGAAATGGCCGATGCCGGCCATTTCCTGCCCGAACTGCTGGCGATCATCGGCGTCACCACGGTCCACCTGCCGCCGCTGCGCGATCGTGCCGGCGACATTCCGGCGCTGGCCCGGCATTTCCTCGCCAAGATCGGCGAGCAACCGGGGCTGCGGCCACTGGGGATCACCGATGCCGCGCTGGCGCTGCTGGCCGCCTATGACTGGCCGGGCAATGTCCGCCAGCTTCAGGCCGTGCTGTTCCGGGCCGCAGTGTTCTGCGATGGCGATGCGCTGACCGCCGAGGATTTCCCCCAGCTGTCCGACCTGCTGGGCGCAGAGGGCGTGCACCAGGCCCCGGTCCAGGAAGGTGTCGGAGTGATGCTCTACACCACCGACGGCAACCTGCGCCCGCTCGAAGAGATCGAAGCCGATGTGATCCGCCTGGCGATCGGCCACTATCGCGGGCGGATGACCGAAGTCGCCCGCCGGCTCGGGATCGGTCGTTCGACGCTGTACCGCAAGCTCTCCGAACTCGGGATTGGCGACGCGGCCTGAACCGGCTATCCCTGCGGCACCAAACAGGGAGTTCCTCAGTTGATCCAGTGACACCGCCCCGGCGGATCATCCTGCAATCGCGGCCTGCGCGCCGCGCCGATCAACTTGTCGAGGAATTTCCCATGCCCGAATCAACCGACCACACCTGCCTGATCACCGGCGCCGCATCCGGTATCGGCGCCGCCACCGCCACCCTGCTGGCCCAGACCGGGATCGGCCGCCTGATCCTGGTCGATTGCGACGAGGCCGGGCTTGCCGCGCTCGACATGCCGGCCGCAACCCAGCGCTTTTGCGGCGACGTCGCCGATCCCGACCTGTGGGACCGGATCGAGCGCGAGGCCCGCCCGATCAGCCACGCCGTACTGGCCGCAGGCATCGCCGATTCCGGCCCGATCGCCGATCTCGATTTCGCCGCCTGGCGGCAACTGATGGCGGTCAACCTCGATGGGCTGCTGCTTTCGCTGCGCTGCGCGATGCGGGCAATGGCCGATTGCGGCGGTTCGATCGTCGTGGTCGGCTCTGCCGCCGGGGTCAGGGCCGAGCCCGGGACTGCCGCCTACGGCGCCAGCAAGGCCGCCGCGCACCACCTGGTCAGGGTCGCCGCACGCGAAGGCGCGCCGCTCGGCATCCGGGTCAACGCGATCGCTCCGGGCGGCGTCGATACCCCGATCTGGGATGCGGTGCCGTTCTTTGCCGAACTGGTCGCGCGCAACGGCGGCGACCGCGCGGCGGCAATGGCGGCGATGGGGGCCATGGCCACGCCGCTGGGGCGCTATGCCAGCGCGGCCGAAATCGCCGGACAGATCGCCTTCCTGCTGTTCGATCAGGCCGCGACAATCACCGGGACGGTGCTGGTCAGCGACGGCGGCTATACCGCGTAAAATCACTGAAACGGAGCGATTTGGCCGGCACAGGCAACGGATGGCAAGGTAACCGATATCACCGCCGGAGACGCGAGCATCTCCTATGTCGAGGGCTATCTGTGAAGCTGCCCGGCCGATAGCCCGGCTATCCCCCTGAATCTGGCCGTTCGCGTTTCCAATCCCCGGGCGACTGTGCCAAACCCTGCGTGACATCGCGCAAGGTCGGAGGGGCTGATGATCCTGTGGGCAGTGGTGGCAGGCGCGCTGATCGGGCTCGCCGCCGCAGGCGGACCCGGGCTGATCCTGGGCGGAATGCTGGGCGCGGCGATGGGGGCATGGCTGCAAGGGCTGGTCCAGGGCGCCATTGCCCGCGAAGTGGCCCGGCGCATCGCCGCGCTCGATCTGCGGGCCCTGTCCGACGAGGCCGAGCCGCAGCCACTCCCCGCGCCGGTTCCGGAGCCGGCGGCAGAGCCGGCCCGGCCGGTTCGCGCCGCTGCCAGGGTGGCCGAAGCCGAACCGCCGGAAGCCATCGCCCAGGCCTGGCCCGAAGAGCGCGCCCGCCGCCCGGTCGCGCCCGAGCTGCCCGAGCCGGCCGAGCCGGCCGAGCCAGGCATGGCCGAAGTCGCGGTGCAGCGGGTGGTCGAATGGTTCACCGGCGGCAACACTATCGTCCGGGTCGGGCTGGTGGTGCTGTTCGTGGGCCTCGTGTTCCTCGCCCGACTGGTCGCCAATGCCGGGCTGTTTCCGCTCGAGGCGCGGCTGGCGACGGTCGGACTGGCCGGCGCGGCGTTGCTGACGGTCGGCTTCCTCAAGCGGATCGAACGGCCCGATTTCGGCCTGCACCTGCAAGGCGCCGGGGTGGCGGTGATGTACCTGACGGTGTTCGCCGCGGCGAAGCAATTCAATGTGCTGCCACCGTCGGCCGCGTTCGTGTTCATGATCCTGTTCGCGGCGCTGGGCGCGGCGCTGGCGGTGATGCAGAACGCGCGGGTGCTGGCGCTCGGTTCGTTCCTGGGCGGCTATGCCGTGCCGGTGCTGCTCGGCGGCGAGGCCGAAACCCCGCTCGGGCTGTTCACCTACATCACGATCCTCAATTTCGCGGTGATGGCGATCGCCTGGAAGAAGAGCTGGCGCCTGCTCAACCTGTTGGGCTTTTTCGCCACGTTCGGAATTGCGAGCCTGTGGGGGCTGGGGGCCTATGAAGCGCGGCACTTCCTGATCTGCGAGGTGTTTCTGGCAATCACGGTGGCGATCTACCTCGCCACCGCGCTGCTCTATGCCCACAACACCCCCGGCAAGCTGGGCAACATGGCGGATTCGACCCTGCTGTTCGGCACCGCGCTGGCCGGGTTCGGGCTGCAGGCCGGGCTGGTCCATGACCGGCCCTATGCCGCGGCCTGGTCGGCGCTGGTGTTCGGCGCGGTCTATCTCGGCGTCGCGGCCTGGGCGCTGCGCCGCCGCCAGCAGGGCATGGGCCTGCTCGCGGAATGCGTGCTGGCGATCGGGGTCGGCTTCGTCACCATGGCAATCCCGCTGGCGCTCGACGTCAAGTGGACCGGGGCGGCCTGGGCGCTCGAGGGTGCAGGGGCATTCTGGGTCGGGGCGCGGCAGGCGCGGTGGATGCCGCGGGCCTTCGGACTGCTGCTTCAGGCGCTCGGCGGCTTGCTCGCCTTCACGGCCCTGCAACCCAACGTCTCGGCCGTGCCGATTGCCAACAACGGCTTCTTCGGCCCGCTGCTGATCGCCGTTCCAGTGCTGCTGACCGCCTGGTGGCTGCGCCGCGAGTGGCCGCACAGCGGATCGCGCTGGGCCCAGGGTTGGGCTCCTGCCGAGCTGGGACTGGGCAAGCCGTGGTTCCTTGCCGGGTTCCTGTTCGCGGCCCTGGCCGCCGGGCAGGAAGTGACCCGCAGCCTTCCCCCGGTGACCAGCCAGGATTGGGCCAGTCCGGTCTTTGCGGTCCATGATCAGGTGCTGCTCTCGATGCTCGCCCTGCTCGGCCTGATGGCGCTGGCGGACTGGTTCGGACGGCGCAAGGACTGGGCGGTGGCAACCTGGCCGGCGCGGGTCAGCCTGCCGCTCATCGCGCTGAGCTTTCTCGCCAGCATCGCCGCTGGCCGCCGCGTGACCGATTGGCCCGATCTGCTGGTCTGGCTGCTCGCCTTCGCCCTCCACTACTGGCTGCAATACCGCCGCGACCGCGCCGCGGCCGACAAGCCGGCAATGTGGGACGGCGGCATGCATACCCTGGGGGTGCTGATCCTGACCGCCATGCTGGCCGATTGCCTGTTCAAACTGGTCGACGCCGCCAGTCTGTGGGACAGTTCTTGGGCCGGGGTGGTATTCCTGCTTTCCGCAACCGCGATGTTGGCGGGGTTGACCCGCTGGGCTGGCCCTGCGGCTGCGCGCGGTACGCAGGGATTGCACTGGCCGCTCGACCCCCACGCCCGGGCCTATTGGTGGCGCGCCGGGACAGTACTGGCCGGGCTGACCTATCTTGGCGCGTTGTCCGCCGCCTGGTTCGCGGCCGGCGATGCCGAGCCGCTGCCCTATGTGCCGCTGCTCAACCCGATCGACCTGACGGTGGGCCTGGCGATCGCCGCCCTCGCCTTGCGGCGCGAGATGCTCAAAGCCGCCAGTCCGCAGCCGCGCCTGGCAGCCTGGATTTCCGGCAACGGCGGGCTGGGCGCGCTGGCCCTGCTCGGCTTTGTCGCAATCAACGGGATCTGGGTGCGCACCGCACATCACTTCATGGCCGTGCCGTGGGATTACACGACTCTGTCCAGCCCGACGGTACTGACCGGCTTCTCGATCCTCTGGACCCTGATCGCGATGGCGCTGATGCTCTATGCCCAGCGCAAGGAAATGCGGGTGCCGTGGCTGGCCGGCGCGACCCTGCTGGGCGTGGTGGTGGCCAAGCTGCTGTTCGTCGACATGTCACAGGCCGAAGGTATCGCGCGGATCATCGCCTTTATCGGGGTGGGTGTATTGATGCTGCTGATCGGCTATTTCGTGCCCCTGCCCCCGCGTAAGGGACAAGATTCGCCCCCGCGTAAGGGACAAGATTCGCCGCCAGGCTCGGGCGGCGCGGAGAAGACTTGATGATTGCCCGCCTGGTTCGTTTGACCTGCCTGTCCCTGCTGGCCGCCGGGCTCGCAGCCTGTAGCGCCGAGGAAGCGCCCGAGCCGAAGAAGGCTGACGAGTTCGGCCTGGTTCTGGCCGTGGCGCCCAGGGGCGAGAACGAGCTTGGCCGGGTCTCGCTCCCCGCCGCGGCGATTGCCGAACTGAAGCGGACCGATCTGGGCGACGTGCGGATCTTCGACGCCAAGGGCCGCACCCTGTCGCTGGCGCTCGGGTTCGATCGGTCGGGCCAGTCCGCCGCGCTCAAGGAAAGCGACCTGCCGGCGATCCCGATCGCGGCCGGAACCGATGCGCCTGCGGTGCCGGTCGAAGTGGCGGTCAAGGCCGGGGATACCGCGGTGCAGGTGACCACCAGCGATGCCGCGGCGGCGGTCGATGAGAAGGTCTCGGTGCTGATCGATACCCGCGCGCTGACCCTGCCGGTCGCCGCGATCGAGCTGGACGCGACCCTGCCAAAGCAGGTCCCGGTGACTTTCGCGCTGGAATGGAGCGAAGACCTCAAGACCTGGCAGCCGATCACTGAAAAGGTCCTGCTGCGCCCGGGCGACGATCCCGAGCTGCTCGGCCAGCCGCGGATCGCCCTGCCCTCGGTCAGCCTGCGCAACCGCTATGTCCGGATCAGCTGGATGGCCGCGCCGGGCATCGAGGTGAAGGGCGCGCGGGTGTTCGAGGCGGTCGAGCGTCAGCCCGGGCGGGTCGACATGGACACCAGCGGCGCGGCGCTGGCCAGCCCGCACGAAATGCGCTTCGCCCCGCAGATCGTCGCGCCGATTTCCTCGTTCAAGCTGGAAATGACCGGACCGGACGGGATCGTGCCGATCGAGCTTTACGGGCGCAACGACCCGTCCGAACCCTGGGGCCTGCTGGCCAGGGCGACGCTCAGGCAGGGTGGCGGGGCGGAAACGCTCGAGCTTTCGGGTTCGAACCTGCGCGAATACCGGCTCGTTGCCGATCGCCGCAGCGCGGGCCTGTCGCAAGTCCCAAAGGTGACGATCGCGGTCGAGCCGATCACCCTGCTCGCCGCCTTCAACGGCCAGGGCCCGTTCAACCTGGCGGTTGGCCACAAGGATGCCAAGCCGGCCTATTTCGACCCGGGCGATCTCGGCAAGCCGAGCGACCTGCTGCGCGCCTGGCGGCGCGAAGCCGACGTGGCGATTGCCGGCGATGCGCCGGTGATCATGCTCGCCCCGGCCATGCCCGAGCCGCGCTTTGACCCGCGCAAGTGGGCGCTGTGGGCAGCGCTGCTGCTCGGCACCGCGGTACTGGGCTTCGCCGCCTGGCGGCTGATGAAGGCACAGGGTTCTGACAAACGGGCGCCTGCCGATGCGGCCTAGGCTGGTCCTTGCCGCCGCGCTGCTGCTGGCCGGCGCACCCTTGGCCGCCAAGCCGGCCAGGCCCGCCACTGCGCCGCCTCCGCCGCCGATCCCGGTCGGCCAGGTGATCGACGATGGCCTGGGCAAGACGATCAGCGGCTGGCTCTATGCCCAGGGCAGCCTCTATCACAAGCGCGAGACCAGGGGCGAAGTCACCACCGAAGCCTACGAATGCTGCATCGCCCTGTTCAGCCGGGGCAAGCACTACATCGTCGCGCGGACCGAGGCGCTGGCCAAGACCCCGACCGGCGGCGTGACCAGGGAGCGGGTCACGCAGACCTTCCGCCTCACCGTCCGGCCGGGCGAGATCGAGATGGAATGCTGGCTCTATTCGCTCAACGTCGCGCTATCGCTCAAGAACCCGGCCACCGGCATGGTCCGTTCGGTGATCGTCGATAATGAAACGATCGCCCTGCTTGAATGGAAAGACAGCGACGGGCGCTGCAGCAGCGGGGATTAGGGTCAGGACGCCAGCTGGCTGAAATCGGTCAGCGCGGCATCGCGCATTCCGCGCCAGACGTGCAGGGCCTGGACGGTTTCGGGCACGTCGTGAACGCGCAGCAGCTGGACCCCGGCCTCCATTCCCTTGACCGCCAGCGCGATCGAGCCGCCGAGCCGCTGATGCGAGGGAGCCTCGTTCGAGAGCGCGCCGATCATCCGCTTGCGGCTGGCGCCGAGCAGGATCGGCTGGCCGAGCGCATGGAACAGCGGCAGAGCATTGATCAGCGCCAGGTTGTCGGCCACCGACTTGCCGAAGCCCACGCCCGGATCGAGCACGATCTTCTCGCGGGGAATGCCGGCCGCAATCGCCGCATCGCGCCGCGCGCCGAGCCAGTCGAACACGTCCAGCACGACATCGCCGTATTTGCCGTCGGCATGAAGGTCCTCACCTTCGCCGGGAGCATGCATCAGCACCACCGGCACCCCGGCGCGGGCCGCGAATTCAAGGCTGCGCGGATCGTGGCGCAGCGCCGAAACGTCATTGATGATGTGAGCCCCGGCGGCCAGCGCGGCTTCCATCACCGCGGTGCGGCGGGTGTCGGTGCTGATCGCGGCGCCCATCCCGGCCAGCCGCTCGATCGCCGGGATCACCCGCTTGAGCTCGTCGCCTTCCCACACCGCCGCCGCGCCGGGCCGGGTGCTTTCCCCACCCACATCGATGATCGCGGCTCCGGCCTCGACCATCGCCGCGGCATGGGCATGGGCAATCTCGGGATCGTCCATGAACTGCCCGCCATCGGAAAAGCTGTCGGGCGTGACGTTAAGGATCCCCATGACCTGCGGCTGGTCGAGCCGGATTGTGCGGGCCCCGCACTGCAAAGGTTCATGGTTGCGCTGCAGGTTGTCCCACTGCTGCTGCACCGCTTCGGGCAGGCCGGACAGCGCCGCGCGCAGCTCAGACACAGAATAGCGCTGGCGCGAAACCACCTTGCCGCCCGCGCGCTCGATCAGGGCAAAGCGGCTGGCATAGACGAACCCGCCGCCCAGCCGGATCGCCTCGCCCTCTTCCGACTGGGGGCTGTCGCACAAGGCGATCGGGCGGAGGTAGTGGGTGATGGTCAGTCCTCGGTCGCCAGCAGGTAGAGCTGACGGATCGCGTCGAGCGGCTTGAGCTCACCCTCATGTTCGATGTGCCAGAAGGTCCAGCCGTTGCAGCTGGGCGCGCCTTGCAGCTTGGCGCCGAGGCCGTGGATCGAGCCGCTTTCGGAGCCGGCAACCAGCGAGCCGTCGGCCCGCACCGTCGCCTTCATCCGGCGTTTCTTGTCGGTGATGACCGTGCCGGCGGCGATCCAGCCGGTTTCGATCAGCGTGCCGAAGGCCACCTTGGGCGCGGCCTTGGGGCTCTGCATCGTGGTCAGCGCGGATTCGTCGAGCGGCAGGGCCAGCTCGATCCGTTCCAGCGCGGCTTCGCGATAGGCACTCTCGCGCTCGCAGCCGATCCACTCGCGGCCGAGGCGCTTTGCCACCGCGCCGGTGGTGCCGGTGCCGAAAAACGGATCGAGCACCACGTCGCCCTTGTTGGTGGTGGCCAGCATCACCCGGTAGAGCAGCGCTTCGGGCTTCTGCGTCGGGTGGACCTTGTGCCCGCCCTTCTTCAGCCGTTCCTGGCCCGAACAGATCGGCAGAACCCAGTCACTGCGCATCTGCAGCTCATCGTTGAGCGTCTTCATCGCCCGGTAGTTGAAGGTGTACTTGGCCTTCTCTCCCATCGAGCACCAGATCAGTGTTTCATGCGCGTTGGTAAAGCGGGTGCCCTTGAAGTTGGGCATCGGGTTGGCCTTGCGCCAGACGATGTCGTTGAGGATCCAGAACCCCATGTCCTGCATCATCGCGCCCAGGCGAAAGATGTTGTGATAGCTGCCGATCACCCAGATCGAACCGTTGGGCTTCAGCACCCGACGCGCCTCGGTCAGCCATTCGCGGCTGAACTTGTCATAGGCAGCAAAGCTGTCGAACTTGTCCCATTCGTCGGTCACCGCATCGACGTGGCTGCCATCCGGGCGCGACAGGTCCCCGCCCAGCTGGAGGTTGTAGGGCGGATCGGCGAAAATCATGTCGACCGAGGCCGCGGGCAGCGAGCGCATCGCTTCCACGCAGTCGCCGGGGATGATCCGCCCGAGCGGCAAATCGGGCCGCGCGACTTCCTTTTCGGCGCGCAGCCGCGCCTTCTCTCCAACCAGCATTTGGCCCATGTCTTACCTGTCGAACCCCCAAAAGTTATCCACAGGGTGAGTCCTCGAGAGTCCCGCGTCAAGCGGAAACTCGCTGGAATCCTAGGGATTCATGGTCACCAAATGGTTAACG
>CAZNII010000085.1:0-10710 GCA_964573075.1 uncultured Novosphingobium sp.
AGCCCTTGCGGGTGCCGTTCATCGGGAAGGTGCCGAAGGCGCCGGCCTTGACCGAGCCGGTCAGGGTGTCGCCATCGACGGTCGCTTCGCCTTCGAGGGTCATCGGCATCGGGACGGTCATCTTCATCGACCAGGTCAGCTTGTTGCCATCGACCTTGCCGTTTTCGAGTTCCATCGAACCCATCGCGCCGACGTTCGAGCCGGTGAAGGTGTCACCATCGACGTTGATGGTCACTTCGCTCTTCTGGTCGCCCATCGGGGTCTTGGTCACGCATTCATAAGTGCCTGCAACAGACATTGGTGTTCTCCTCTCAAGAATCCGAACTTACAGGGGGGTAAGTAAGCCAATCACTCGCCGCTCGCGGGCGCGCTGTCAACCGGAGTCATCACCTCCACCGGCAGGCCCAGCCCCTTGAGCTGCGGTTCGACCACCTTGCGGTCGCCGACCACCACATAGGTCAACCCGTCAGGCTGGAGGTGCTTGCGGGCGGCCTCGTCGATCGCCCGGGCATCGATCGCGCGATAGCGGGTCGGCAGGGTGGCCTGGTAATCGTCCGGCCGGCCCAGCTGCTGGTTGGAAACCAGCGCGCCCAGCACCTGGCCGTTGGTTTCATAGCGGTTGGGCAGGCCGCGGATGTTGCCATCGGTGGCGCGGTTGTATTCGACCGGTTCGACCCCGCGCTTGTTCGGAAAGTCCGCCATGTCCTTGCGGATCGCGACGATCGAGGCGCCGGTCTTGTCGCTCTGCACCGGGGCGACCACCACCAGGCTGCGCGGCCCTTTGGGGCTGCGGACCGATGAGCGCACGCCATAGGACCAGCCCTTATCCTCGCGCAGGTCGAGGTTGAGGCGCGAGAGGAAGTTGTTGCCCAGCACCTCGTTGGCCAGGTCGAGCGCTTCCTGGTCCTTGTCGCGCCCGGTCAGCGGCAGGACCCGCCCGGCGACGATCACCGATTGCGGCGATCCGGGGCGGTCGATCAGCACGATCCGCGGCCGCGGCGCGGGAATCGCGGCGTCGAGCGACTTCACCCCGCGCGGCACGGCCGGGGCCTGCCAGTCGCCGAACGAAGCCTCCAGCATCGGCAGCAACGTCGCCATGTCGACATCGCCGACCACGGTGATGGTCAGGTTGTCGGGCCGCAGCCACTTGGCCTGGGCGGCGCGCAGCGAAGCCGGGCCCATCGCCTTGACCGAGGCGATATCGCCCAGGCCATCGCCGAGCTGGCCATAGGGGTGGGCCGGGCCGAACAGGATCGGGCTCATCGTCCGGGCGGCCAGCGCGCGCGGGCTGGCATTGGCCTGGGCGATTCCGGCCAGCTGCTGATCGCGGGCGCGGGTGACGTCGGCCTCGCGGAAGGCCGGGCGGCGCACCACATCGGCCAGCAGATCGAGCGAGGGGGCCAGGTTGGCGCTCAGCGCCGAGAGCGAAACGGTCGAGGAATCGAGCCCCGCGCCGGTTCCGATCCGCGCGCCCAGCCGCTCCTGGTCTTCGGCGATCTGGGTGGCGTTGCGGCTCTCGGTGCCTTCGTCGAGCACGTCGAGCAGCAGCGTCTGGGTGCCCGGCGCGTCCTGGGCATCGGCGGCAAAGCCGGCGTCGAACGACAGGTTGACCAGCACGGTCGGCACCCCGCCGCGCCGCGCCAGCACGACCGGGATGCCGTTGGACAGGGTCGCCCGCTCGACCTTGGGGAAGGCCAGATCGCCTACCGGCGCAACCGGGGGCAGATCGCGCTTGGGACCCTTGGCCAGCTTGGGCGCGGGCTTCTTCGCATCGGGCTTGGGCGGCGGCGAGCTTGCCTCGTCACCCCAACCGCCCATGGTCTCGCCCTTTTCGGTGCGCTTGCCCGGAGTGATGGCCAGGGCATAGACCGGACGGGTCATCCAGCGCTGCAGCGCGCCCTTGACGTCACCCGGCGTGAGCGCGGCAATCCGCTGGAGATCGGCCTTGAACTTCATCGGATCGCCCGAATAGAGCTCGCCCTCGGCCAGCTGCGCGCCCTTGCCGGAAAAGCCGCCGACCTGTTCCAGCCCGAAGATCTGGCCCGAAACCGCGCTGGTCGCGGCGCGGCGCAGTTCATCGTCGCTCGGGCCTTCGGCGATCAGCTTGCCGATTTCCTCGTCGAGCGCCGCTTCGGCCACGGCCCGGTCAACGCCCGGCTTGATGTCCATCTG
Organism: uncultured Novosphingobium sp.; assembly: GCA_964573075.1. Classification (GTDB taxonomy): domain Bacteria; phylum Pseudomonadota; class Alphaproteobacteria; order Sphingomonadales; family Sphingomonadaceae; genus Novosphingobium. The sequence goes on from CAZNII010000085.1 coordinate 2,173, forward strand.
GACCTGCAGGAAGCTGACCTGTTCGAACTGCATGACATAGGCCGAAACCGACGTGGCAACCCCCTTGCCGCGGACCAGCGCATTGTCGAGCCGCGACGAGGACAGCCCGCCCAGCACCTTGAGCCCGACTTCCAGCGCCGGGGCGTCGGGGTCGTTGAGGCCGGGGCCGCTCCACACCCGGTAGACCCGGGTCAGCGGCACCTGGTCGGTCATTTCGCGCTTGACCGGGGCGGCCAGGGTGACCGGACCAGCCTCGACCTTGCGGACCTCCGGCCCGCGCGGGATCGCGCCGAACCACTTCTCGACCAGCGGCCGGGCGGTGGCGGTGTCGATATCGCCGGACAGCACCAGCACCACGTTGTTGGGGGCATAGTTGCCGGTGAACCAGCCGCGCACATCGGCCAGGCTGGCCGCGTCGAGATCGGCCATCGAACCGATCGTCGAATGGCGATAGGGGTGGCCGACCGGGAACAGCCCATCGCCGATCGCATATTCGGCCAGGCCATAGGTGTCGTTGTCGCCCTGGCGCTTCTCGTTCTGGACAACCCCGCGCTGCTTGTCGAGCTTGTCCTGGCTGACCGCGCCGAGCAGGTGGCCCATCCGGTCGCTTTCCATCATCAGCGCCAGCTCGGTCGCGCCGGTCGGCACGGTTTCGACGTAATTGGTGCGGTCGTACCAGGTCGATCCGTTGGTCGGGGTGGAACCGGCACCTTCCAGCGGAATGTCGAAATTGGGGACGTTTTCCGACCCGCCGAACATCAGGTGTTCGAACAGGTGGGCAAAGCCGGTGCGGCCCTTGGGCTCGTGCTTCGAACCGACCCGGTAATAGAGCGTCACGCCCACGATCGGCGCCTTGCGATCGGTGTGGACCAGCACGGTCAGCCCGTTGTCGAGCACGAACTTGTCATAGGGAATGTCGACCTTGGCGACGAGCTCGCCCAGCGGCGCGGGTTGCGGTGCCGGCTTGGCGGCAGGGGCAGGGGCGGGGGCCGGCGCGGCGGCCAGATCGGCCTTCGGGCCGGTGGCGCAGGCGGTCAACGAAAGAGCAAGCAACGAGGCGAGAGCGAAGCGGCGCATGTGCGGTGAGGTTCCCGGTTTATCAGTCCGAGCGGGAGCTTAGCGGCGCGCGCCGGGGAAGCGAGAGGAAGTTCGACGAACGGCATGGCTGGGGGGACGTGGGGTGAGCTCGCGTGGATCTCCTGCCCCTCTTGCGAATCCCGATTGCGCCGTTAGGTTCGCCGCCTTGCGCCCGCCCAATGCGGGCCCGGAGGGTCGGTTCTTGTCGAAATTGCGCATCTGGCTGGTGGCCGCGGCGCTTGCCGTGGCGGCAGGGGCAGGAATTGTCCCGGCCGGTGCGCCGCTGCTGGCGCAAGGCGCGCCGATCCCGGCCGTGCTGGAAGAAATCAAGCCGGTCACCGCCGATGAAGGCCAGGCCGCCTACATGGTCCGCTTCTCGCCCAAGGAGCCGCGGATCGACCCGCTCAATTCCAACCCGACCAAGCCCGCGATCATCATCCGCAACGCCCTGCGCGCACCGCGGGTCGCCCCGGCGCTGACCGGCAAGGGGCTGGTCCGCGCGGCCCAGTTCGAGATTGCCGGGCAGGACCTGGTGCTGCGTTTCGATACCAGCGCACCTGCGCGGGTCACGGTCGAACCGGCCGGGCAGAACGTGCTGCAGATCAAGGTCCGCAAGGTCAGCGAAGAGGAAGCGGTCGGCAGCCGTCCGGTCGGCAGCGAGGGGGCCTCGGTCGCCCCGGCCAGCGACCTGGCCCCGCAGATGACGCTGCGCCCGGGCGAAAGTTTCGAGCTGATCCCGCTGAAATATGCCGATGTCAGCGAAGTGATCGGCCTGCTGGTCGAAGGCGCGACGATCGAGCCGAACAACGTCTTCATCCGCCGCGAACCGGGGTTCGGCTCGCTAGGATCGAGCAACCAGCCGCAATACCTGCAGATGCAGAACCAGCAGCAGCCGACCGCGCGGCAGCTCGGCCAGTCCTATGGCAACGGCCTGGGGGTGGACCGCCGGCTCAACGCGATCTGGGTGGCGGGCACGCCCGAGCGGATCGCCCAGGTCAAGGCAATGATCGCGCTGATCGACGTGCCGGTGGACAGCGTGATCCTGGAAACCCAGTTCGTCGAGCTGACCGAAAGCGGGGCCAAGAACCTGGGGATCGACCTCAACAATTCGAACGGACAGATCGCGGTCGGCAAGATCGAGACCGGCACTTTCCTGCCGTTCAGCATTGATCCCAACGACGTGCTGCCTTCGGGCGTGCTGCAGGCGGCGATCTATGCCCAGGTCGAAAAGGGCGAGGGGCGGATCCTGTCGCGCCCGCGCATTTCCGCGCAGAGCGGATCGACCGCCAAGATCATCACCGGCGATGCCCTGCCGATCCTCACCTCGATCACCCTTTCGGGCGTCAACGGGGTGTCGCAGCAGGTCCAGTACGTCAACGTCGGGGTGACGCTGCAGATCGCGCCGCGGGTTTCGCCGGATGGCTATGTCACCGCGCAGATCTATGGCGTGGTTTCCTCGGTCACCGGGTACAGCCAGGGCTATCCCACGATCAGCCAGCGCGAGGCCGAGACCTCGGTCACCGTGCGCGACGGGGAAACCTTCGTGATCGGCGGGCTGACCCAGGAAAACGTGCTCAAGCGCAAGAGCAAGGTGCCGATCCTGGGTGACATCCCGCTGGCCGGCGAACTGTTCAAGGTCGAACGCTCGACCAGTTCGAAGACCGAGCTTTACATTGTCATCACGCCGCATATCGTCCGCCATCGCCGGTTCGAAGCGCAGCCGGATGAAGGTGAATCCCCTGTGGCCGCGCAGCAGTAATTCGGCGAACTTTGAATTAAAATTACAAAAAATATCTCGCTACCGCACTAAATTTTCCAATAATGGCGGTCTGTGGTAAGCGGGTCACTAGGTTTCGTAAATATCCACATTTACGCAATTGCGCGGCTCGACACGATTCGAAGCGGCGTTAATCTCCCCTCCATGGCAGGCGGCAGGGTCGCGGCTTGCTGTTCAAACTATTGGAGGGAAGATGCTCAACAAGAAGATGCTTGGCCTTGCGCTCGCCGCGCTGCCGCTGGTTGCCCTGGCAGCTCCGGCCCAGGCCCAGGTCGCCGGGGAGAAGATCCAGGGCTCCTACATCTGCGTGTTCAAGAAGGGTTCGGTCGGCCGCGGCCAGGCCGAGGCCGAAGCGCACCGTTCGGTCAATGCCCAGGGCGGGCAGGTCAAGCACGTCTATCGGGTGGCGTTGCAGGGCTTTGCCGCCAACATGGCGCCCCAGGCGGTCGAGCGGATGAAGGCAGCCAATCCGAACATCGCCTATTGCGAGCAGGATCAGATCATGGCGATCCCGCAGTTCCGGATCGAAGCCAAGCCGGGTGGCGGTGGCAGCACCCAGCCCCCGCAGGAAACCCCCTGGGGCATCGCCCGGGTCAAGGGCGGCGCGGCTGGCACCTTCGGCACCGCCTGGGTGATCGATACCGGGATCGATTTCACCCATCCCGATCTCAACGTCGATACCGTGCGCAGCCGCAGCTTCCTGGGCGGCACCACCACTCCGGTTGACCAGAACGGCCACGGCACGCACGTTGCCGGCACGATTGCCGCCTATGACAACACGATCGGCGTGATCGGCGTGGCTCCGGGTGCAAAGGTGGTTGCCGTGCGCGTGCTCGATCGTCGCGGTTCGGGTTCGAACTCGGGCGTGATCGCGGGCGTGGACTATGTCGCCGCCAACGGCCAGCCGGGCGATGTCGCCAACATGAGCCTGGGCGGCGGGGTCAGCCAGGCGCTTGACGATGCGGTGGTCGCCGCTTCGGGCGGCGGGGTGCGCTTTGCCCTCGCGGCCGGCAACGAAACCGACAATGCCAACAACCACTCGCCGGCGCGCGCCAACGGTCCGAACATCTTCACCGTTTCGGCCTTCGCCAACGGCAACACCTGGGCCAGCTTCTCGAACTACGGCAACCCGCCGATCGACTATGCCGAGCCGGGCGTGTCGATCAAGTCGACCTGGCTGAGCGGTGGCTACAACACCATCAGCGGCACCTCGATGGCTACTCCGCACCTTGCCGGCATCCTGCTGGCCCGGGCGACCCCGGCCACCGACGGCGTGGTCAGCGGCGATCCGGCCGCTCCGGCGGACCCGATCGGCACCCGCTGATCTGATCCGGTAACCGGACAAGCAAAGGGGCGGCCTGCCGTGCGGCGGGCCGCCCTTTTCTATTGCCCCGAGCGCGGCGGCGCAGCGTTGCTTACCGTGATCCGGCTTCCGCGCAGTTCGCGGCGATCGAAGTGGACCGGCTTGAACCGCCGGGCCACGAACAGCGCCGCCTGATCGGCATAGTGCGGGCTTTCCGGCCTGGTCGTGGCCGCGCCATAGGGCTGGATCGACTGCGAGCGGACCCGTCCATCGCGCCCCCATTCGATCAGCATGATGAAGCTGTCCCCGTGCTTGACCGAAAGACGGCCATCCGGATCGACGTTCCAGTTGGTCGCCGCGCGCAGCGTATCGCCGCCGCCGTCGCTGCCCAGATCGACGTTGCCCTGGCGGATCCGGATCACGTCCTGCAGCGGCGGATCGATCCGTCCGAAATGGGTCTTCAGGTGGGTAACCGCCCGGGTCAGTTCGGTCTTCGGATCGGGCAGCGGTTCCAGCCCGTAGGAGGCGATCATCGCCTGTTCCAGCACCATCACCGCCAGCGCATCGGCGCCGCCCTTGCCATCGGCGGTCATATCCCAGCTGCCCAGCAGCCGCTGCGCCTCACGCAGCTCGGGCTCGCCGCGCAGATCGAGCCGGGCAATCTCGTCGAGCATGTAGGCGACATAGCCTTCGCGTTCATAGCCGGTGTCGAACTTGATCTGCAGCAGCCGCTCCAGCCCGATCGGACCCGGCTCGGCCAGCAGCTTCGAGGCGCGGCGCGCGCGGTTGGTCATGTCGAGCTCAACCCCCCACAGCGCCGGGACCTGTCCGGGATCGAGCTCGCTGCCCGGGCCGGCGGCAAGGAAGGGGGTGTTGTTCGAATTGAACAGATAGCCCGATGCCGGGTTGATCAGGTGCGGCAGCTGTTCCCACGGGACATAGCTGTTCCAGACCTGGTCGCTGCTGGTCAGCCTGACGGGGCGGCGCCAGTCCGGTCCGGGGCGGCGCTGCGGGATCGCGGCGTTGTACCAGTAGGCGATGTTGCCGGCCTTGTCGGCGTAGATGAAGTTGGTGGCCGGCACTCCGCCAATCGCCATGGCCTTGCGCCACTCGGCGAAATCGCGCGCCTTGGTGATGCGATAGTACTGCTCGACACTGGCGATCGAGCCGATCCCGCCATAACGGACCGCAAAGGCGCCCTGGCCGGTCTTCATCACCGGGCCGACCTGCGGCGCCGACCAGACGGTGCGCGGGACCGGCAGCACGAAGGGCCCGAACCGCACCGGCAGCCAGACACGGCGTGACTGCAACAGCCGGACTTCGGAGGTGCCGGCAGGGTCATTCGGACCGGGCGCCAGCCGGTAGTGCTCGCCATCGTCGGTCAGGTCGAGCTGGAACACGTCGATCAGATCGGGCCGGTTGACCGTGTTGGTCCAGCCCAGGTTCTCGTTGTGGCCCATGAAGGGATAGGGCGATCCGGGGAAGGTCGCCCCGGCAAAGTGCCAGCCTTCGCCGCTTTCCACCACCAGTTCGTACCAGGCCACCCCGCCGCGATAGGGCTGGTGGCTGTTCGACAGTAGCCGGGTGGTACCATCGCCGGATTTCGCCGGGGCGATCGCGAAGGCGTTCGATCCGGAATGGGCTGCATCCTCGCCCATCGGCAGCGGCATGGGCCGCGCCGGGCGGAAGGCATCGCTGCCCGGCTGGCCGGGGGTGGGCGTCGAGGCCGGGCCCAGCGCGGGGCCATGTTCGGGGAGCAGCGGGCGATCTTCGCTCAGCGGCCGCAGCACCCGGTCCATCCCGAAGAAGAACGGCAGGCGCAGCACGAACCCGGCGGCGATGTCCTCGCCGTTGACCGGGAACAGGCGGTGCAGCTTGATTTCCTCGGGATGCTCTTCGGCATAGCGGTTGAGGCCGCTGGCATAGGCATCCAGCATCGCGCGGACATCGCCGGGCAGGCGCGGGTAGTTGCGCCGTGCGGCCTCGCGCGCATCCAGCCAGTGATAGGCGAAATCGACCCCGGCTCCGTCCGCCCCGGCAATCGCACCATAGCGCCCGCGGGTCATCGCCACCACGTCCTGCAGGGTGGAAAAATCGTCCGCAGCATGGGCCATTGCGATCCCGAAGGCGGTATCGGCATCGGTGCGTCCGTACACATGCGGCACGCCGAATTCATCGCGGACGATTTCCGCGGTGTAGGCCCTTTGCGGCGGTGGCGGGCCGGGCTGCTCGGCCAGGAACGGCTCCCAGCTGGCCAGGCCGACTGCCGCGATCAGCGCCACGCCCAGCGCGGTCCAGCCCGCGCGCCTTGCCGTTTTGCCCATGCCGTGCTTCCTCCCCTGTTGCCACGTGGTAGCCTTGGCAGAGGATTTTTCGCAAGCGCCCCTTGTGTGGCAATAACGCAACACTACCTATAGATGTAGTGACCCTGCCTTCCCGCCTGGGAATGGTCGTGACGGAGCCAAGAAGGGCCAAGTGCTAGGCGCGAGGAGAGAGCGATGTGGAACATCGTGATCGACGAGCAACGCCGCAATTGGCCCTTCTTGGCCCGCCGCGGAGCGGTCACCCACTGAAGCCCTCTGGGGGCGTCGCGGCTCTTGTGCGGGCAACCAGCCCGCCCAGCGCGCCGCTCCTACCCAGAGGGCTTCAGTGGGTGATCACGACCGTTCCCAGGCGGGAAGGCAGGGTCAATGGAGGCTGATACACCCATGAACCTCGAGAAATTCACCGACCGCGCCAAGGGCTTTCTCCAGTCCGCCCAGACCGTTGCGATCCGGCTGAACCACCAGCGGATCACCCCCGAACATGTGCTCAAGGCCCTGCTCGAGGACGAGGAGGGCATGGCCTCGGGCCTGATCCAGCGCGCCGGGGGCAATCCAAAGATCGCCAGCGCCAAGGTTGACGAAGCGCTGGGCAAGATCCCGGCGGTATCCGGCTCGGGCGCGCAGGCCGCGCCGGGGCTGGAAAACGACGCGGTTCGCGTGCTCGACCAGGCCGAGCAATTGGCGAGCAAGGCCGGGGACAGCTATGTCTCGGTCCAGCGGATGCTCCAGGCGCTGGCGCTGGGCACCACCAATGCCGCAGGACAGGCGCTCAAGGCAGCCGGGGTCGACGCGGCCAAGCTCGAAGCCGCGATCCAGGAGCTGACCGGCGGACGCACTGCCGACAACGCCAGCGCCGAAAACGCCTATGACGCGATGAAGAAATATGCCCGCGACCTGACCCAGGCCGCGCGCGATGGTAAGCTCGATCCGGTCATCGGCCGCGACGAGGAGATTCGCCGCACCGTCCAGATCCTCGCCCGGCGGACCAAGAACAACCCGGCGCTGATCGGCGAACCGGGCGTCGGCAAGACCGCGATTGCCGAGGGCCTGGCGCTGCGCATCGCCAATGGCGACGTGCCCGACAGCCTCAAGGACCGCCGCCTGATGGCGCTCGACATGGGCGCGTTGATCGCCGGGGCCAAGTATCGCGGCGAATTCGAGGAGCGGCTCAAGGCCGTGCTCGACGAGGTCAAGGGCGCCGGGGGCGAGATCATCCTGTTCATCGACGAGATGCACACCCTGATCGGCGCGGGCAAGAGCGAGGGGGCGATGGACGCCTCCAACCTCTTGAAGCCGGCGCTGGCCCGCGGCGAGCTGCACTGCATTGGCGCGACCACTCTCGATGAATACCAGAAGTACGTCGAGAAGGACCCCGCGCTGCAGCGCCGGTTCCAGCCCGTGTTCGTCGGCGAGCCGACCGTGGAGGACACGATCTCGATCCTGCGCGGGCTCAAGGACCGTTACGAGCTGCACCACGGGGTGCGGATCACCGACCAGGCGATCGTCGCCGCGGCAACGCTGTCCAACCGCTACATCGCCGACCGCTTCCTGCCCGACAAGGCGATCGACCTGATGGACGAGGCCGCCAGCCGGATCCGGATGGAGGTGGAGAGCAAGCCCGAGGAAATCGAAGTCCTCGACCGGCGGATCATCCAGCTCAAGATCGAGGAAATGGCGCTGGCCAAGGAGACCGACCAGGCGAGCAAGGACCGGCTGGCCGCGCTGCGCGAGGAACTGGCCGGGCTCGAGGAACAATCGAGCGCGCTGACCGTGCGCTGGCAGGGTGAGCGCGACAAGATCGCGGCCGAGGGCAAGATCAAGGAGCAACTCGACCACGCCCGGCTGGAGCTGGAGCAGGCCCAGCGCCAGGGCGATCTGGCCAAGGCCGGCGAGCTTTCCTACGGCACTATCCCGGCGCTCGAAAAGCAGCTCGCCGAGGCCCAGGGCGCGAGCGAAAACGCGCTGCTGCGCGAGGAAGTGACCGGCGAGGACATCGCCGCGGTGGTCAGCCGCTGGACCGGGGTGCCGGTCGACCGGATGATGGAAGGCGAGCGCGA
>CAZNII010000086.1:0-1373 GCA_964573075.1 uncultured Novosphingobium sp.
AGTCCACCCGCTTCGGCAGCGACAAGGCGCTGGCCCGGCTGGGCGGCGAGACGCTGCTGATGCGGGCAGTCGATCTGCTGTCGGGCTGGTGCGAGAAGGTGGTGGTGGTGGGCCGCGAGGAGGCCCCCGCCCCGACCCTGCCTGACCGGCCGCGAGCCGGGCTGGGTCCGCTCGGCGGAATTGCCGCGGCGCTCTATGACGCGCGTGACGAAGGGTACGAGCTGGTGCTGACCTGCGGGGTGGACAGCGACGGCCTGCCCGAAAGCCTGCCCGACCTGCTCAGCCCGGCCCCGGCCTATCTCACCGACCAGCCCGTAGTCGGCCTGTGGCCGGTTACCGCGATCAAGGCGATCGAGACGATCCTGCACAGCGATGGCCGCCACTCGATGCGCGCCTTTGCCGAAGCGATCGGCGCGCGTGCGGTGAAGGCGCCGCACCCCAGCATCAACATCAATACGCCAGCCGATCTGGCGCAAGCGGAGAAGCACCATGGGCTATGAACGGCAGGCCGATTTCGGCACCCCGCAAGTCCAGTCAGACCGTCAGGTAACGCTCACCATCGACGGACGCCAGGTGACCGTGCCCGAAGGCACCAGCGTGATGCGCGCCGCCGGCGAATGTGGCGGCTCGATCCCCAGCCTGTGCGCGACCGACAGCGTCAAGGCCTTCGGTTCGTGCCGGATGTGCCTGGTCGAGGTGGAGGGGATGCGCGGCACTCCGGCCAGCTGCACCACTCCGGTCGCCGAAGGCATGGTGGTCCACACCCAGACCGACAGGCTCGCCCGGCTTCGCAAGGGGGTGATGGAACTCTACATTTCCGACCACCCGCTCGATTGCCTGACCTGCAGCGCCAACAACGATTGCGAATTGCAGGACACCGCCGCCGAAGTGGGTCTGCGCGATGTGCGGTTCGGCTATGACGGGGCCAACCACCTGGGCCAGAAGCCCGACCTTTCGAACCCCTATTTCCTGTTCGCGCCCGACAAGTGCATCGTCTGCTCGCGCTGCGTGCGCGCTTGCGACGAGGTCCAGGGCACGCTGGCGCTGGCGGTCAACGGCCGCGGATTCGGATCGAAGATCGGCGCGGGGCAGGCGGCGGACAGCTTCCTGTCTTCCGAATGCGTTTCCTGCGGCGCCTGCGTCCAGGCCTGCCCGACCAGCGCGCTGATGGAAAAGAGCGTCAAGGAACTGGGCAAGCCCGAACGCGCGGTGATCACCACCTGCGCCTATTGCGGGGTCGGCTGCACCTTCCGCGCCGAGATGAAGGGCGAACAGCTGGTGCGGATGGTGCCGTGGAAGGACGGCAAGGCCAACCGCGGCCATTCCTGCGTCAAGGGCCGCTTCGCCTGGGGCTATGCCAACCACCAGGACCG
>CAZNII010000086.1:1473-4788 GCA_964573075.1 uncultured Novosphingobium sp.
ACCAGCGCGGGGACGCAGGATTTCGACAGCGTGATGGACGCCGATGTGGTGCTGGTGATCGGCGCCAATCCCACCGACGGCCACCCGGTTTTCGCCAGCCGGCTGAAGCGGCGGCTGCGGCAAGGCGCGAAGCTGATCGTGATCGACCCGCGCCGGATCGACCTGGTCCGCAGCCCGCACATCGAGGCGGCGCATCACCTTGCGCTGCAGCCGGGCACCAATGTCGCGGTGCTGACCGCGATGGCCCACGTGATCGTCACCGAAGGCCTCGCCAACGAGGCCTTCATCCGCGAACGCTGCGACTGGGACGAATACCAGGACTGGGCCCGGTTCGTGTCTGATGAGCGCCACAGCCCCGAACGGCTCGAAGCCGTCACCCGCGTTCCCGCGCAGACCTTGCGCGAAGCCGCCCGGCTCTATGCCACCGGCGGTAACGGCGCGATCTACTATGGCCTCGGCGTGACCGAACACAGCCAGGGTTCGTCGACCGTGATGAGCATCGCCAACCTCGCCATGGTCACCGGCAACATCGGCCGGCGCGGCGTGGGGGTGAACCCGCTGCGCGGCCAGAACAACGTGCAGGGCAGCTGCGACATGGGCAGCTTCCCGCACGAGCTGCCAGGCTATCGCCACATCTCCAATGCCGATGTGCGCTCGCTGTTCGAGGCCGATTGGGGCGTCAGCCTCGATCCCGAACCGGGGCTGCGCATTCCCAACATGCTCGATGCCGCGATCGATGGCTCGTTCCGCGCGCTCTACGTCCAGGGCGAGGACATTCTTCAGTCCGACCCCAACACCGCCCACGTCGCCGCGGGGCTCAAGGCGATGGACTGCGTGATCGTCCACGACCTGTTCCTCAACGAAACCGCCAACTATGCCCACGTCTTCCTGCCGGGCAGCACCTTCCTTGAGAAGGACGGCACCTTCACCAATGCCGAGCGGCGGATCCAGCTGGTCCGCAAGGTGATGGAACCGGCCAATGGCAAGGCCGACTGGGAAGTGACCCAGGATCTGGCCCGGGCACTCGGGCTGGACTGGAACTATGCCCATCCCAGCGAGATCATGGACGAGATCGCCCGCCTGACCCCGACCTTCAAGGGCGTCTCGCACGCCCGGCTCGATGCCGAAGGATCGCTGCAATGGCCGGTCAACGATGCCGCCCCCGAAGGCAGCCCGATCATGCACGTCGACGGCTTCGTGCGCGGCAAGGGCAAGTTCATGGTCACCGACTATATCCCGACCGACGAGAAGACCGGGCCGCGCTTTCCGCTGCTGCTGACCACCGGGCGGGTGCTGAGCCAGTACAACGTCGGCGCCCAGACCCGCCGCACCGACAACAATGTCTGGCACCAGGAAGACGTGCTGGAAATGCATCCGACCGATGCCGAGAACCGCGGCGTCAAATCGGGCGACTGGGTGCGCCTTGCCAGCCGTACCGGCGAAACCACGCTGCGCGCGCTGGTGACTGACCGGGTCGCGCCGGGGGTGGTCTATACCACCTTCCACCACCCCGCGACCCAGGCCAACGTGGTGACCACCGAATATTCCGACTGGGCCACCAACTGCCCCGAATACAAGGTCACCGCAGTCCAGGTCCTGCCCAGCAACGGCCCGACCGAATGGCAGGAAACCTACGCAAGTTGGTCCGAAAAGAGCCGCCGCGTGGCGCGGGTCCCGGCGGAGTAGACGCGATGGACCTTGGACGCCTGACCTACATGGCCAACCAGATCGCCCGCAACCTCGCCCCCCAGGGCGAGGCGACCGCGATCGAGCTGGCCGCCCAGCACCTCAAGGACTTCTGGGACCCGCGGATGAAAGCCGCGATCCTGGCCGGCGACCGCAATGGGCTGGACCCGATCGCCCGGGCGGCGGTGGAGCGGCTGGCGGGGTAAGCGGCTTTTCCTCGACCGCCTCACCGTGAAGCAAGGCAGCGGGGCCCCGGGTCAAGCCCGGGGTGACGAGGTGGTTTGAGGCAGGCTTCGGGAAGTGCGTGTCGGCAATGTTTTCGACACAGGAATGCCGCGTTCGGCAGGAAAATGCGGGTGTAGCGGACAGTCTCACCCCCTCATCCGTCACCCCGGGCTTGACCCGGGGTCCCGCTTTTCTTCGGTCAACCATCGCGCACCAACGAGATCCGATAACTGCCGGGCCGGGCTGTCCCCAACCTCACGGATCGGTGAATTCGCCGCGGCGCTTTTCCATCTGGCTCATCACCGCCTCGATCTGGTTCTTCGAGCCGATCAGCGCCTGCTGCTCGACGCTTTCGGCCATCAGGATCGCGTCGGTACCGTCTTCGAGATAGCGGTTGAACAGCCGCTTGGCGGCGCGCTGGGCGTGGGGGTTGCGGTTGGCGATCTCGGCCGCGATCGCAGTGGCGCGGGCGACCGGGTTGGGATCGACATAGGTGGCAAAGCCCAGTTCCTTGGCGTCGGCGCCCGAGAATTCGCGGTTGGTATAGGTCAGCTCGCGCAGCACATCGTCGCGGACCAGGCCCTTCCACAGCGCATAGCCGGCCATGTCGGGCACCAGCCCCCACTTCATTTCCATCACCGCCAGTCGCGCGGTCGGGTCGATCACCCGGATATCGGCCCCGCTGGCGATCTGCAGGCCTCCGCCGAAGCAGACCCCGTGGACCGCGGCGATCACCGGCACCGGCAGCTTGCGCCATTGCAGCGCGACCTGCTGGGCATGGTTGGCATTGCCGTGGGTCCGCTCGGTCAGTGGCACCCGATCGTGCCGGGCGGTGTTGGCCATCGAGGTCAGATCGAGCCCGGCGCAGAAGCTGCGCCCTTCGCCGGCCAGCACTACCGCGCGCAGCCCCTTCAGGTCGTGCAGCGCGCGGCCCGCGTCGATCAGCGCGGCGAACATGTCGGGATCGAGCGCGTTCATCTTGTCGGCGCGGACCAGACGGACCTGGGCCACCCCATCGTCGCCCAAGACAATGCTGACGCGATCGGCGGGCTTCACTTCAAGCGACATCGGTTTCTCCCTGGTACCTCAATATGCGACAAGTCCCTGTTCCTTGCCCAAACACCGGTATCCGTCCAGCGCCAATTCGTCTTCCGGCGCGGTTTCGGGCCGGCCGAAACGGACCAGGCGATAGGCCCCGTCGGGGAGGGTTTCGACCAACCCGTCGATCCCGGCCAGCCGCAGCTTGGCGCGCAGCCGGCTGATGTGGACCGCCAGGCTGTTGGTTTCCGGCCGGAAGGCCAGCCGCCACACATCGGACAGCAGCTCGCGCGGGCTGACTGCCTCGCCCGGCGAATCGGCCAGCCGCCACAGCAAGGCAAACTCGCGCGGGTGCAGGCCCAGCGC
>CAZNII010000086.1:4888-10660 GCA_964573075.1 uncultured Novosphingobium sp.
GCCGCCGAAGCACCGGCGAGCCGCAGCCACTGCGCCAGCGGCAATTCCTTGGGGCGGCCGAGCACGGCATGTGCCTGATCGCTGCCGGGAGCGAGCTTGTCTCCCAGCAAGTGCCAGCCCAACCGGCGCAGGTCATAAGCGGCGGGAACTGGCCCCGCCGAAAACCAGCGAAACTGCCGCAATTTGCCCTCTCCAGGCTTTCCCGACCCGGAAGCGAAAGGCTGCACCCAATGTCAGCCCCGCGCAAGAGGGGCAACCTGCAGTAGCCCGCGGGTTCCCCGGAATTCTCCGCTGCGCGACCCTCAGGCCGCCGAGGTATTGACCCCCATCGAGGCGAGATAGCGCCGGATGTTGCGCGCCGCCTGGCGCAGCCGCTGTTCGTTCTCGACCAGGGCAATCCGGACGAAGCCTTCGCCCTCTTCGCCGTAGCCGACCCCGGGGGCCACCGCGACTTCGGCGTGGGTGAGCAGCTGCTTGGAGAACTCCAGGCTGCCCATCTCCTTGAGCGCCGGGGGCAGCGGCGCCCAGGCGAACATCGAGGCCTTCGGGCTGGGGATTTCCCAGCCAGCCCGGCCGAAGCTTTCGACCAGCACGTCGCGGCGCTTCTGGTAGAGCGCGCGGTTCATCTCGACGATGTCCTGCGGACCGTTGAGCGCGGCACAGGTCGCGGCCTGGATCGGGGTGAAGGCCCCGTAATCGAGGTAGGACTTGACCCGCTTGAGCGCGGCGATCAGCCGCTGGTTGCCGACTGCGAAGCCGACCCGCCAGCCGGCCATCGAGAAGGTCTTCGACATCGAGGTGAATTCGACCGCGACATCCTTGGCCCCCGGAACCTGCAGGATCGAGGGGGTCGGATTGCCGTCGTAATAGAGCTCGGAATAGGCCAGGTCGGACAGGACCCAGACCTTGTGCTCCTTGGCCCAGGCAACCAGCCGCTCATAGAAGGCCAGGTCAACAGTCTCGGCGGTCGGGTTCGAGGGGTAGTTGACGATCAGGATCGACGGGCGCGGCACGGTGAAGGCCATCGCCCGTTCCAGCGAGGCCCAATAGGCCTCGTCCGGCGTGGTCGGGACCGAGCGGATCGTCGCTCCGGCGATGATGAAACCGAAGGTGTGGATCGGATAGCTGGGATTGGGCGCCAGCACCACGTCGCCCGGACCGGTGATCGCGGTGGCAAGGCTGGCCAGCCCCTCCTTCGAACCCATGGTCATGACCACTTCGGTTTCGGGATCGAGTTCCACCCCGAAGCGGCGGGCATAGTAGTTGGCCTGGGCCTTGCGCACCCCGGGAATGCCCGAGCTGGCCGAATAGCCATGGGCGTCGGGCTTCTGCGCCACCTCGCACAGCTTGTCGACGACGTGCTGCGGCGGGGGCAGGTCGGGGTTGCCCATGCCCAGGTCGATGATGTCCCTACCGGCGGCGCGTGCTGCGGCCCGCATGCCGTTGACTTCGGCGATGACATAGGGCGGCAGGCGCTTGATGCGGTAGAATTCCTCGGACATGGGACCTTTCCTGATTGGTCGCGCCACGGGCGGCGCGCGGCGCCTTATCGGGGAAAGCCGGGCTTTGCGCCAGTGCGTTTGAGAAAAATCGCCATCGCCGCCAGCGGCAGGGTCCAGGCCAGCCAGGCGTCGGCCGCATAGAACGCCTCGTAATGGCGCGGATGACCCAGGATCGCGAACAGCGCCAGGTAGACCCGGAAGAACACCGCCCCGGTGGTGGTCGCCGCCATCAGCAGCATGCAGGCGCGGTGCCGTTCGACCCGCCCCTGGCGGATCGCCGCAATCCCGAGGGCCAGCAGCACCAGCCAGACCGCGCCCTGCGCGGCAAAGCCCCAGGCCGAAACCCGCGTGACCGGCGCGACCAGCGCGACCGGAAAGGCGGTGACCCCGGCCACCGCAACCACCGGCACGGTCAGCCAGGCGAGCCGGCGATGCCAGCGCGGGCGAGTGCTCAGCAGGATCATCCCCGGCACCAGCAACAGCGCCAGCCCGCCAGTGATCATGTGCGCCGCAAATGTCCAAGGCAGCAGCTCGGCCTTGACGTAAAGCGCTTCGGGGAAGTCCTCGACCAGCCACGGCGCGCGCAGGGCTTTCCACGCGGTCTGGATTACAAACAGGCCGATTGCTGTTACAACCGCCAGCGAAACGGCCCGGCGCAGGGCGTTGCGCATCGTGTCCCGATCACCGAAGGAGCCTGCCATGCCCGCCTTATCCCACCGCCTCGCCGCCTTGTCGATTGGTCTTGCCGCGCTTGGCCTGGCGCTGCCCGCCGCCGCCGCGCCGGCCCGACCCTATTGGGGCCGCTGGACCGTGGCCGAGGACAGCCCGGTGTTCTCATCGCGCGGGCGCGAATACAAGACGATCGACATTGCCCCCTGCGGCAAGGACTTCTGCGGGGTCAGCGTGGCCGACAATGGCAAGTGCGGGGCGGTGCTGTTCCGCTTCCTGATGAAGCGCGCCGACGGACAGAGCGAGCTTCGCGGCCATGGCAAGTGGGGCACGGCGCGCAAGAACGTGCTGATCTGGCTTTATGACAGCAGCGAAGCCGGTTCGAACGACGCGCTCGAGCTTTACCTTGGCGACGGCTACGATTTCGGCGAAAGATCGGAAAACATGCCCAAGTTCCACGCCAACTACCGCAAGGCCGGCGCGGCACGCTGCACATCGAGATAGAAAGCCCTCCTCCCCATGGCCGAAACCCCCGATCCGACCGAGCTGCTGACCAGGTTGT
The DNA here is from genome assembly GCA_964573075.1 of uncultured Novosphingobium sp. GTDB lineage: Bacteria > Pseudomonadota > Alphaproteobacteria > Sphingomonadales > Sphingomonadaceae > Novosphingobium. The sequence goes on from CAZNII010000086.1 coordinate 7,622, forward strand.
TCACCGCCCCGCAGCAGCTGTTCACCCAGTTCGCCCCCGGCGGCGAAGGCGCGAGCGGCGCAGACATGGCGCAGTGGGCGGATGTCGCCCAGCGGATGCAGGCAATGTGGCTCGACTTCCAGCGCGAGCAGGCAGCAGGCGCACTCGGCAAGCTGCCGGCGCTGCTGTCCGATCCGGGCAATTTCGCCGGGATCATGCAGGGCTGGCTGAAAGCCCTGCCGCTGGCCAATCCCGATACCCAGAAGAAGCTGTGGGAAGACAGTCTGGCGCTGTGGGAGACGGTGCTGGGGCAATACGGGATCGGCCCGAAGGCCGGCGAGGCCGGTGAAGGCGGCCCCGCCCTGCCGCGCAAGGACCGCCGCTTCGCCGATCCCAAGTGGCGCGATCAGCCGTTCTACGCGCTGGTTCACCAGACCTACCTGATGCTGGCCGAACAGGTCATGGCGATGGCCGAGGCCGCCGACGCGGGCGATCCGGCCCGCGCCGAACAGCTCAAGTTCGCCGCCCGCACCCTGGTCGAGGCGCTGAGCCCGGCCCACTTCCCGATGCTCAATCCGCTGGTGATGGAAAAGGCCGTGGCGACCCGGGGCGAAAGCCTGGTCAAGGGGTTCGGCCACCTGCTGGCCGACCTCAAGCGCGGGCAGCTGACCCACGTCGATCCCGAGGCCTTCCGGCTGGGCGAGAACATCGCCACCGCGCCGGGCAAGGTGGTCGAGGAAACCCCGCTCTACCAGCTGATCCAGTACAGCCCTTCGACCGAAAGCGTGCTGGAAGTGCCGCTGGTGATCTTCCCCCCGTGGATCAACCGGTTCTACATCCTCGACCTCAGCCCGGAAAAGAGCTTCATCCGCTGGGCGGTGGACCAGGGGCTGACCGTGTTCGTCGTTTCGTGGAAATCGGCCGACGAGAGCATGAAGGACCTCGTCTGGGACGATTACATCCGCGCCCAGATCGCCGCGATCGACACCGTGCGCGCGCGGCTGGGGGTCAAGGCGGTGCACACCATCGGCTATTGCGTGGCCGGCACCACGCTGGCCGCGACGCTGGCCGTGCTGGCCCGGCGGGGCGAGGCGGACAAGGTCCGGAGCGCGACCTTCTTCACCGCCCAGGTCGATTTCGAGCGGGCCGGCGAGCTCAAGATCTTCATCGACGACCAGCAGCTCGAGGCGCTGGAAAAGCTCTCGGCCGAAACCGGCTATCTCGACGGGCGCTACATGGCGCTGACCTTCAACATGCTGCGCGGCAACGACCTGGTGTGGAACTATGTCGTCAAGAACTACCTCTTGGGCGAGGACTATCCGGCCTTCGACCTGCTGCACTGGAACGGCGACGTCACCAACCTGCCGGCGCGCTGGCACATGGATTACCTCAGGGACCTCTATCGCGACAACAAGCTGGTCGTCCCCGATGCGCTGAGCGCCGACGGCACCCCGATCGACCTGACCCGGATCGAAACCCCGGCCTATGTCCAGGCCGGGCGCGAGGACCATATCGCCCCGGTCGGCTCGGTCTGGAAGCTGATGCACCACCTGCGCGGGCCCAAGACCTTCCTGCTCGCCGGGTCGGGCCACATCGCCGGGGTGGTCAACCCGCCGGCCGCGAAGAAGTACCAGTACTGGACCAACGACAAGCCGGTCGACAGCCTTGACCAGTTCGTTGCCGGGGCGACCGAGGTGCCGGGCAGCTGGTGGCCGCACTGGATCGAATGGATCCGCCGCCAGGACCAGGGCGAAGTCCCCGCCAAGGGCAAACGGGTGCCCGGCAGCAAGGGTGACAAGGTGATCGAGGACGCCCCGGGACGCTATGTAAAAACGCGGTAAGTTGCTGCTTTAATAGATTTTAATGGGGTTTTTGCTGCACTGCACAAAAATCCCTTGACTTCGCAAGTGCAATACCTATTTTGTGCACTGCAACATAAGCCGTGCCGAATCCCTGGCAGGGCACTTGCGAAGGATTGAGACAATGGCCGAAGCCACCGAAGCCAAGATCGACGCCGCCAAGGCCGAAGCCGCGGCCGAAAAGGCCTATGCCGCTGCCGCCGCCGAAGTGAAGGCCGCGCCCAAGGCGAAGCCCGCCCCGGTTGCCAAGCAGGTCGCCGCCCCCAAGGCCGCGCCCGCGAAGAAGACCGTCGCCAAGAAGACCATCGTCAAGAAGGCTGCCGCCAAGCCGGCCCAGCCCAAGAAGACCGCCAAGGCCGCCGCGCCGAAGCAGGCCGCCAAGGCCGCTCCCTCTTTCAAGGAAACCATCATGGCCAAGACCAAGACCGCTACCGAAGATTTCACCGGCAAGGTGAAGGACGCGATGACCGACGCGCAGGATCGCGCCAAGCTGGCTTTCGAAAAGGGCCAGGCGCTGTTCGGCGAAGCCGGTGAATTCACCAAGGCCAATGTCGAAGCGCTGGTCGAATCGGGCAAGGTGCTCGCCGCCGGCATGCAGGACATGGGCAAGGACTATGTCGCCGAAGCCAAGACCGCTTTCGAAACCGTCCAGGCCGACATCAAGGACCTGAGCGCGGTCAAGACCCCGGCCGACTTCTTCAAGCTGCAGGGCGAAATCATGCGCCGGAACTTCGACGCCGCCGTTGCTTCGGGTTCGAAGCACTCGGAAAAGGCCGTGAAGATCGCCGGCGAAGCCTTCGCCCCGATCCAGAACCGCGTCGCCAAGGCGATCGAAATGGTCAAGCAGGCCGCCTAAGGGCAGCCGTTCCTCGCGGTCGGGCGCTTCCTCTCCCCGTCGGGCCGCGAGCATAATCCGAAGGGCCGGACAGCACTCAGGTGTTGTCCGGCCCTTTCGTCATGGCCTTGGCCACTTGTCCTTAACCCCCCGGATGCGATATTCTAGAACGATGCTGTCGCACTTGACCCTTTCGAACCTGCCTGCCCGCGGAGCGGAAGACGGCGAGCGTGATGGCGATTCGGGCGGCCAGGGCCAGGTCGGCCTCGCCACCAAGACCCGCGCCAAGCCGAAAAAGCCCAGCCAGTTCAAGGTGCTGATGCTGAACGACGATTACACCCCGATGGAATTCGTGGTGATGGTGCT
>CAZNII010000087.1:0-10654 GCA_964573075.1 uncultured Novosphingobium sp.
CTGAAACGATGGTGAGCCCTGCTGGGTTCGAACCAGCGACCTACTGATTAAAAGTCAGTTGCTCTACCGACTGAGCTAAGGGCCCGTTTCACCGGAAGGCGCCTCACCTAGGGATGGGGCGCGGGCGGGTCAAGCGGGAGTGCAACTGGCGCAGCGTCAGTCCGGTCAGCGGATCGCGCCAGGTGCCGGCAATCGCCACCGCAGGATCCAGCACGAAGCGGCGTTGGCGAAAGGCGATGTGGGGTACGGTCAGCCCCGGCGAGGACCAGGTTCCGCCGCTCCACAGCACGATGTCGAGATCGAGCACCCGGCTGCTCCAGCGTCGTCCGCCCGCGCGCCGGCCAAAGCTGCGCTCGATCGCCTTGAGCAGCACCAGCAGCTCTTCCGGCGATTGCCCGGTTTCGATAACCGCCGCGCTGTTGGCATAGCGGCGCAGCGAAGGGCCGATCGGGGCCGAGCGGATCACCGGCCCGGCCGCTTTCAGCTTGAGTTTGCACCGCTCCATTTCGGCAAGCGCCGCCGCCAGCACCCGTTCGGGCCGGCCATGGCGCTGGTGGCGCTTGTTCGAGCCCAGCGCGATCAGATAGCGCCGGGACATGATCAGATGTCCTGGGCGATCCGGCCGTAGAGCTGCGGGCGGCGATCGCGGAAAAAGCCCATGCCCGCGCGGTGCCGGGCGGCCCGGGCCAGATCGAGCGTGGCGATCAGCACCCCGCTTTCTGCCGCGCCAAATTCCATCACCAGATCGCCCCATTCGTCGGAAATGAACGAGTGGCCGTAAAAGCGCTGGCCGTCCTCGGTCCCGATCCGGTTGGCGGCGATCACCGGCATGCAGTTCGAAACGGCATGGCCGATCATCGCCCGGCGCCACATCCGGCTTGTATCGAGATCGGCGTCATAGGGTTCCGAGCCGATCGCGGTCGGATAGAGCAGCAGCTCCGCCCCCATCAGTGCCATCACGCGGGCGCATTCGGGATACCACTGGTCCCAGCAGATCCCGACGCCGATCCTGTGGCCGAACAGATCCCAGACCTTGAACCCGTCGTTGCCGGGGCGGAAATAGTACTTTTCCTCGTAGCCGGGACCGTCGGGAATGTGGCTCTTGCGGTAAGTGCCGATGACCGCCCCGTCGGGGCCGATCATCGCCAGGGTGTTGTAATAGTGCTGCCCGTCGCGCTCGAAGAAGCTGGTCGGGATCGCCACCTTGTGCTTTTCGGCCAGTGCCTGCATCGCCTTGACCGAAGGGTGTTCGGCAGTCGGCCGGGCCAGCGCGAAGAGCGCCTCATCCTCGACCTTGCAGAAATAGGGGCCGGAAAACAGCTCCGGCGGCAGGATCAGCTGCGCGCCCTTGGCCGCTGCCTCCTCGACCAGCATCGAGACGGCAACGATGTTCTCCACCTCCTCGGGCGAACCGAGCGGGAGCTGCAGCGCGGCGACGGTCAGCGTGCTCACTGGTAGAGCACCCTACTTGCGCTTCCTGAACAGCAACGTCATCCGGTCGCTTTCGCCGATCAGCAGCAGCTTGGGCTTGGTTTCCTCGGTCGCGCCCGACAGGTTGGGCGGCAGCGCCCAGACCCCGATCGCGTGGTTGGCCGGATCGCGCTTGTTGGCGTTGATCTCGCTGCGGCCGACCAGTTCGAACCCGCAAGCCTCGACCATCGCGATCACGTCCTGCTCGCGCATGTAGCCCTTGGAGCCATCGGTATAGTCCGGCCCGGACTTCTTGCTGGCGCGGTGCTGTTCGATCCCCAGCAGCCCGTCATCGTTGAGCAGCATCCGGATCGTCGCCAGTTCGCGGCGGACCAGATCGTTGCGCCACATGTTGTGCATCCAGCGGAAGATCAGCACGCGATCGACCTTGCCCTTGAGGTCGCCGGGAACATTGTCGCTGTTGTAGGCGAAGATCCGGTTTGCCGGCACGCCGGTCCAGGCAGCGGCCTGGGCCGGGAAAGTATCGCCCAGGTTGGCGTAGTTCTTCTTGAGATTATCGCTGGCCTGGCGGACATCGGGATTTAGGCCGATGTAGCGACCCTTTTCGCCCAGATAGGGCACCAGGATCCGCGTGTACCAGCCGCCCGAGGGGGTATAGTCGACCACGGTCATGCCCGGCTTGACCTTGAAGAACGCGAGGGTTTCGGCCGGATGGCGATACTGGTCGCGGATCCGGTCGGCATCGCGGCGCGGATCGGCCAGGACCAGGGCCATCGCCTCGTCGGCCTTGACCTTGTCCTTGGCCTCTAGCGGGGCCAGTACCGGCATGGCGGCCGGAACGGCCAGGGCTAGGGCGGTAAAGGCAAGCAGCGCAGGGCGCATCGGCGGGGGTCCTCCAGCAGGTTGAACGAATTGCCCCATCCTAAGGCCTGTCCCGACGATGACAAGCAAGCGCGGGATCACTATCTGGGGGCAATCCGGATCAACGAAAGGACGCGCCGTGATGGCTCAGGCAATTTTTGCAGGCGGATGCTTCTGGTGCACCGAAGCGGTGTTCCGCCAGCTTGCGGGCGTGAGCGCGGTGGAAAGCGGCTATATCGGCGGCCATGCCGAAAATCCCACCTACAAGCAGGTCTGCACCGGCACGACCGACCATGCCGAAGCGATCCGCATCACGTTCGATCCCGCGATAATCGGCTGGGACGATCTGGCCGACGTATTCTTCGCCACCCATGACCCCACCCAGCTCAATCGCCAGGGCAACGACATCGGTACGCAGTATCGCTCGGCGATCTTCCTGCTGGACGAGAGCGAGCACGAGCGGGCCGAGGCCGCGATCGCGCGGGCCCAGGCCGAACGGCCCGAACCGGTCGTCACCACGATCGAAGGCCCTGCCACCTGGTGGCCGGCCGAAGACTATCACCAGGAATACTGGGAAGGCGAAGGCCAGCGGAACCCCTATTGCCTGGCGGTGATCCCGCCCAAGCTGGACAAGCTGCGCAAGGGCTTTGCCGAGCGGCTGAAGGGCTAGGCCCGGAAGCGGGCGACGAAGAATCCGTCGAGCCCACCAACCTCGGCCAGCATCGCCGGATCGGTCCGTAACCAGCCTTCGGGTGACGGGGAAAGCCCGGCCGGGAGCTCGTCCGCCCCGATCGGGTCAGGCGTATGGCCAAGGCCGGCCATCTGCCCCTCCCCCTCCTCGCGCTCCAGCGAGCAGACCGCATAGACCAGCTTGCCCCCTGGCTTCAGCCAGCCGCTCGCCCGTTCGAACAGCGCGGCCTGCAGTTCGGCCATTTCCGCGATCTGGCGCGCACCGATCCGGTGCAGCACGTCGGGGTGGCGGCGGCAGGTGCCGGTCGCGGTGCATGGCGCATCAATGAGGATCGCATCAAAGCGTTCCGCCGGTTGCCAGGTCAGGGCATCGGCCACCACGACTTCGGCGGATAGCCCGGTGCGGGCAAGGTTCTGCTCGATCCGCGCGGCGCGCTTGGGGCGCAGTTCCAGCGCGGTGACCTGCCACTCTGCGGCAGCGAGTTGCAGCGTCTTGCCCCCCGGCGCGGCGCACAGGTCCAGAGCGCGGCGCCCTTCACCCTGGCCGAGCAACCGCGCGGGCAGGCTGGCAGCGAGATCCTGCACCCACCATGCGCCCTGATCGAAGCCTTTGAGATTTTCGACCGCCGTACCGCGCGGCAATCGGACATGCCCGGGCGCGAGCGAAGTGCCGCCCAGCCGCCGCGCCCAGTCCTCTGTCTCCTCCGCGGCGCGCAGCGTCAGGTCGAGCGGCGGGGGCACCCCCAGTCCCGCAGCGACTGCACCGGCACGTTCGCCCCAGCGCGCCGCGACTGCCGACGGCAAGGTCGGCACTTCGGGTAGCGTGGCACCGCGCTTTACCAGGGTGGAGAACACCCCGTGCGCCAGCCGCCGGGGGCCGCCGCTCAGCAGTTCCAGCCCGGTCGCAATCACCGCATGAGGCGGCGTGTCCAGCCGCAGCCAGCCCGCCAGCATGAGGCGCAGCACCGAACGCGGCTTGGCATCGGGGGGAAGCGGCTGGCGGGTGGCGCTGTCGATCAGTGCGTCCAGATCGACCAGCCAGCGCAGCGCCTCGCTCGCCAATGCGCGGGCCAGCGCCTTGTCAGGGCCGCTGCGCAGCCCTTGCAAAGCGCCGTGCGCGGCGACGTCGAGCGTCTCGCCCCGGTTGAGCACCGCATCGAGCAATTTGAGCGCGCCCTTGCGCGCCGGCAGGCCGGGAATGTCCATTGCCCCCGCCCTAGCCCTTGGCCTCGCCCGCCGAAAGGCCTAAACCACCGCCATGACCAAACGCGCTACCCAGAGACCCAAGGAGTTCGTGAAGCCCGCGAACTGGACCAACGACCCGGTCCCGCAGCCGGCGCCGATCAAGGACGAGCCGGATCCCGATGGCCTTTCTCCCACCCGTTACGGCGACTGGGTGAAAAAGGGCATCGCGGTGGATTTCTAGTTTGCGCGAGCTTCGCCCGGATCCGCTCGACCGGCCGCGCAAGGACGATTTTATCTTTGTCGTGACCGGCTGCCTCGGGCTGTTCCTGACCCCGTTCGGCGGATATCTGCTGTGGGGCGTGCTGAGCGGCGATACGTTCCGCGGCAAGATCGGCCGCACGATCGGCTATTCCGAAATGGTCTGGCGCACCGGCGCGATCACCATTGCCGGGCTGGCGTTACTGGCCGTGACCGTTTGGGGCCTGCGCCGAATCAGGCGACGTGACTGATCGCAATTCAGCCGAACACCGCGTCAAACGCCGCCTCCAGCCGGGCCAGGCTGGCAGGAACATCCTTCAGCTTGTCGAGCCCGAACAGGCCGAGGCGGAAGCTTTTGTAGTCCGCCCCCTCGTCAACCATCAGCGGCACGCCGGCGGCGATCTGATAGCCGAGCGCGGCGAACTTCTTGCCGTTCTGCACCTCCGGATCGTCGGTGAAGCAGACCACCACCCCCGGCGCAGCAAAGCCTTCGGCGGCAACCGAGCGCACCCCGCGCGCGGCCAGCATGGCGCGCACCGCGTTGCCCTGTTCCCACTGTGCGGCGCGCATCGCCTCATAGCCGGCGGCCCGGGTCTCGATCATGGCATCGCGAAAGCCGATCAACGCGTCGGTCGGCATGGTGGCGTGATAGGCATGACCGCCGCCGAGGTAGGCCTCCATGATCGTCAGCCACTTGCCGAGGTCCATCGCGAAGCTGGTTGAAGTGGCCGCGCGGCACGCCTCGAGCGCGGCCTCGCCGAGCATGACCAGACCCGCACAGGGCGAGGCCGACCAGCCCTTTTGCGGGGCCGAAATCAGCACGTCGACACCCAGCGCCCGCATGTCCACCCAGATGCAGCCCGAAGCGACGCAATCGAGCACGAACAGCGCACCGACCTCGTGCGCGGCATCGGCCAGGGCCTTTACGTAAGGATCGGGCAGGATGATCCCGCTGGCAGTCTCGACGTGCGGGGCGAAGACCACTTCGGGTCGTTCGGCGTGGATCGCGGCGACCGCTTCGTCGATCGGCGGCGGAGCGAAGGGATCGAGCGGGCCGGCATTGCCGGTGCGCCGGGCCTTGAGCACGGTCTCGCTCGCCGGGATCGCCCCGGCCGCGAAGATCTGGCTCCAGCGATAGGAGAAGAACCCGTTGCGGATCACCAGTACCCGCTTGCCGCCGGCGAACTGCCGCGCGACCGCTTCCATCGCATAGGACCCGCCGCCCGGCACCACCACCGCCCGGGCCGCGCCATAGACCTCGGTCAGTCCGGCATGAATTTCGCGCATCGCCTGCTGGAACCGCTGGCTCATGTGGTTGAGCGAGCGATCGGTGAAGACCACCGAGAATTCGAGCAGACCGTCGGGATCGATCGCGGGGTTGAGGCCGGGCATGGTCAGTCGGTCCATCCTTGAAGTTCGCGCCGCACCAGCGCTTCGAGCATCTGCATCCCCGCATCGGAGGCGTTGAGGCAGTCGAGCGCGGCGAAGTGGGTGCCGCCGGCCTCGACAAACTGTTCCCGCCCGCGGATTGCCAGTTCCTCGCGGGTTTCGAGGCAGTCGGCGGAAAAGCCCGGGGCGGCGATCGCGAGGCGGCGGGTGCCCTTGGCAGCTTCGGCAGCGATCACCGCGTCGGTCGCGGGTTCGAGCCATTTGGCGCGGCCGAAGCGTGACTGGAAGGTGGTTTCGACCCGCAAATGCGGGAATTCGGCGGCGAGCGCCTCGCCCAGCAGCCGCGCGGTCTTGCGGCACTGGCAGTGATAGGGATCGCCCAGCGTCAGGGTGCGTTCGGGCATGCCGTGGAACGAGAGCAACAGCACTTCGGGGGTAAACGACAGGCCCCCGAGCTGCCGGGCAATGTCACTGCGCAGCGCCTCGATATGCACGGCATCGTCATAATAGGGCGGCAGGGTGCGGATCGCCGGCTGCCAGCGCATTTCCGCCAGCCGCGCGCCCAGCGCATCGATCGCGGTCGCGGTGGTCGCGCCAGAATATTGCGGATAGAGCGGCGCGAACAGGATCCGTTCGCAGCCCGCATCCTTCAGCGCCTGCAGCTCGTCGCCCAGCGCGGGCTGGCCATAGCGCATCCCCCAGCGGACCAGCGCCGCATCGCCAAGCCGCAGTTGCAGCGCCTCGGCCTGGGCCCGGGTGATCGCGGCAAGCGGCGAGCCGTCCGCGGTCCAGACCTGGGCATAGGCATGGGCGCTCTTCCTGGGCCGGGTGTTGAGGATGATCCCGTTGAGGATCGGCCACCAGACCAGCCGGGGAATTTCCACCACCCGCGGGTCGGAAAGGAATTCCCTGAGATAGCGCCTGACCGCCGAGGGGGTCGACGCATCGGGCGTGCCCAGGTTGACCAGCAGCACGCCAAGGCGCGGCGCGGCGACCGCGGGATGATCGGCCGGACGGTTCATGCCGCCCCCATCAGCGGCAGATTGCGCAGCCGTTCGCTGCCGGCCGAGGACAGCGCGTTGGCGATCGCCGGCGGGGCCGCAACCGCGCCCAGCTCGCCCGGGTCGAACGGCTCGCCCTCGCTGTCGATGAAGTCCACGTCGATCTCCGGGCAATCGGGCAGCAGCGGCAGGCCCAAGAGGCCCAGCCGCCCGCGCTGGGGCAGGCCCTTGACATAGGAGGTGGCCGATCCGCTCGCCAGCCCCATCCCGAAGACCAGCCCGCCCTCGATCTGCTGGCGGGCGATATCGACATTCACGATCCGGCCGATGTCGGCCACCGCGGTCAGCTTGTCGACCCGCAACCCGCGTTCGTCGAGCCGCGCGCTGGCGACCACCGCGATCCGCCCCTCGCGCCCGGCCATGTCCATCTTGTAGCAGGCCAGCCCCTGCCCGGCCCCGCCGCGCCCGCCGCTCCATTCGGCCAGGGTCGCGGCGCGTTGCAGGCAGTTGGCCAGCTTGATGTCGTGCCCCAGCATCGCCATCCGGTAGGACAGCGGCTCGCGCCCCGATCGCCCGGCCAGCTCGTCGATGAAGCATTCGATCAAGAAGGCCCCGATCCCGTGCGAATTGCCGCGCAGCCGCCCGGTTGGCAGGGCAATCGCGGCGGGCACGTGTTCGACCACCAGGTGCGGGATCCGGTAGACCGGAACCAGCCCCTGCATCGCCAGTTCATCGCCGCGATCCTGCTGGCCGAGCGCATCGCGGCGGCTATCGCCATCGATCAGCCGCGCGCCGAATTCGCGCACCGTGGCGGGCATCGCCACCCTGACCTTGAGCGCGGTCAGCGATCCGTCCTGCGCGGTCCGTGCCGCCAGCACCGCCTTGACCGGGGTACGCGGCAGGCCGGCCAGGTGTTCCTGCCAGCGCGACCAGACCAGCTGCACCGGCCGGCCGACTTCGCGCGCGATCAGCGCGGCCTCGACCGCGTGGGAATTGTCGAGCCGGGCATCGAAGCTGCCGCCCGCCGGCATCGGATAGATCACCACCGCATCGAGCCCGAGCCCGAGCGCATCGGCCACCGCCAGCCGCGCTGCCTGGGGCGCCTGGCTGGCCAGCCACAGCTCGATCCGGCCGATCTCGAACCGGGCGGTCACCGTCGCGGTTTCCACCCCGCCGTGGAGCGCCGGCGCGAGCGAGAAGCGCGAGACATGTTCGAACTTCTCCGAAAGCCAGGCATCGGGATCGCCTTCTTCGGCCACCCGCGTCGACTGGCCATGGCGCAGCGCCTGTTCGAGCCGCTGCTCGATCGTCGCGCTGTCGGCCAGGTCGGCGTGGCGGAACTTGGGCGCGGCCACTTTCAGTGCGCGTTCGGCCGCCCACCAGTCGCTCGCCACCGCCGCCAGCCAGTGCTTGTTCTCGACCAGCCGGACCAGCCCCGGCACGCCCTTAGCCCGTTCGGCATCGAAACTGCCAAGCGTGCAATCGCCGACCGGGCCGTGGCGGATCGCGGCAAAGACCATGTCGGGCAGGCGCACATCGCCGGCAAAGGAATAGGACCCGTCGACCTTGCTCGGCAGATCGAGCCGGGGAAAGCGCAGCGGCGCACCGGCGGGGAATTCGGCGGCGCGTTCCTGCGGCGGCTCGGCCCGGGCCACCGCCGGGCTGGGCGGGCTGTACCCGACCGCTTCCTCGACCAGTTCGGCGAAGGACAGCCGCTGCTTGTCGTGAACGATGAACCCGTTCTGGGCGTCGCATTCCTCCCAGGCGACATTCCAGCGGTCCGCCGCGGCCATCGCCAGCACCGCCCGGGCACTCGCCGCGGCCACCCGCGCGGCCTGTTCGTGCGCCGCCAGCGAGGTTCCTTCGGCGGTCACCGCAAAGGCATCGCCTTCGGCATAGCGGCGCGCCAGCAGGCTGTCGGGCGCATCGGCCAGGCCCGCGCCCAGCGGCAGCCACAGTGGCGCCCAGTGCGCGGCAAGCGGGGCGTTGCCATAGGCGCCGCTGACCGGCGCCGGCTCGACCGCGACCTGGCGCCAGTCAGCGCCGAGTTCATAGGCAACGATCTGCGGGATCAGGGTAGTGATCCCCTGGCCCATCTCAAGGTCGGGCACGGCCACGCTGACCACCCCGTCCTTGCCGATCTTGAGCCAGGCATCGAAGGCATATTCGCCCTCTCCGGCCTCGAGCGGCGGGGCGAAGCTGCGCGGGCTCAGCGCCCAGGCGGCAATCAGCCCGCCGGTCACCCCCGCCCCGATCAGAACCCCGCGCCGCGTGAACCTCATCGCGCTACCCTAGCCGCCAAGGCCGGGCCAAGTCGAGCGAAGCCTGCACCGAGAAGAGTTTCAGTTTGAATTTATAGGTTTGGCTAGTCCGTATCGCAGAACATGCCAATGGCACAAATTTGCATTGACATGTTGGACTCTGGCCGCTAAGCGGCGCGGCCCTATACAGCGAATCTAACTTATGTCAATCATGATTCGTAGGGAAATCAACACGACTCATCGCATTTGTCATTGCGTTCATCGCAATGACACCACATATAATGGATGTTAGAGTCGTTCAAGGGAACGTTCATAGAACAGTCTCAATGATTGTTTAAACGTTCTCTGCGATTTGGAGTGCTCGAATACCTAAGGTCCACAAAGCCTAAAACGTCCAGTCGATGCGATTGGTTGCTGGTTGGCAGGATTGCGGGTGGAGAGCGTGACGAAACTTCTGATGTTCCGAGAGGTCCATCTAGAAGATTGGCGAGGGCCGCAAAGTTCTCGCCATTGGAGCGTAGCAAGGTTGCCAAGGCCGTTGCCTTGGCGAGATGGAGTGTGTCATGACACAGAATATTGATCGCGCTGCGCGTGACCTTTTTTCTGGAGGTCGCAGTACGCGCAACATCAAGTACTATTTTCAGGATTCCAGCGTGACTGGAGATCAGCTTGCTGATTATCGCCAACGCGCAATCGCGCAGATCGCAGATCGAGTATCCTGCGAAAATGTGGACCTGGATCGCGTAATCCTTGATTAAATGGTCCATGGAGGTAATTAGCCTCCATGGACTACAAGGATTTATATAGCCTAGCCCAGAATCTGATTACGGAGCGCACGACCGCAGGAAAGGTCGTGGCCATTGTTCCGGTTGCAGACTTAAAGGATGCTCTCAAGTCAGGAGTACCTTGGATAGGCGACATAAACTTTCACCCGATTCAAACCAAGCCGGGCGACCCTCTCGGCCACTATGAATGCCACTCAGAGGCTGAGTCCCGTTGGGATGATCCAGATTCGTGGGTGGTCTTGATTACTTATTGCTCCGACCTTTCGATGTCGGAGCAAAGGTTTGTGTGGTGCAAAGAACTAATGCACATCTTCGATACCGAAGACGGCAGTGTGAAGACCGAAGATGAATACCGCGGCCTACTCAAAGAAATCGAACTCAAGCCAATAGAACCATCAAAAGCCTATCTCTCTGAAAACACGGCTAAATGGCTCGCATTAATGGTGCTTTGCCCCAAGATACAGCGCGATGAAATCAAAGCGCGAGTGGATGAAGGAGAGCTAACTCCTTACGATGTAGCCCTTCATTTTCGCATCCCAGAAACAATCGTGCCGTCTTTGCTTTCGGAATACTACGATAGATACTATGAGGCATTCGTCCTAAATTGATCCTTAGGGCGCATATAATCGAAATCGTGGTTTAGAGAATCAAATTGAAACACTAAAGGTCGGGCCAGCGACTTACTGATTGTCGAGCCAGGTCGCGACGCGCCGGGCGATCGCGGCAAAGGCTTCGGCCGCCGGGCCCTCGCCGGCAGCGGGCGGCTCGCCGGCATCGCTGGCCTGGCGGATCG